>NZ_JBCNNF010000173.1:0-14023 GCF_039594555.1 Inquilinus sp. | reverse complement strand
AGTCAGGTTGTCGCGGATCGAGGCGCCGAGCTGCAGGCCGGTGACCTTGCGGTCCTCGGTCACCAGCGCCAGGCCGTGGCGCTTGGCCGTGGCCGGGCCGTCGATCGCCACCGCCTCGCCGTCGATCCGGATGGTGCCGCCGCGCCGGCCGCGGGCGGAGCCGAAGATGGTCTCCAGGATCTCGGTGCGGCCGGCGCCCAGCAGGCCGGCGATGCCCAGGATCTCGCCGGGATGCAGGTCGAAGCCGACGCCGTCCAGCACCCGGCGCCAGCCGCCGCGCCGGCCCGGCACGTCCAGCGACAGGTCGCGCACGCTCAGCACCGGCCGGCCGCCGGCGCCGCCGCGCCCGGCCGGATGCTCCGCCTTCGCCAGCTCGCGGCCGACCATATGGGCGATGATCCGCTCCCGCGTCAGCTCGGCGATCGGGGCGGTGACGACATGGCGGCCGTCGCGCAGGATGGTGACGCGGTCGGCCAGCTCCATCACCTCGTCCATCCGGTGCGAGATGTAGACGACCGCGACGCCGTCGCGCGCCAGCTGCCGCACCACGCCGAACAGGGTGGCGCATTCCGCCTGCGAAAGGGCCGAGGTCGGCTCGTCCATGATCAGGATGCGGGTGTCCAGCGACAGCGCCTTGGCAATCTCGACCAGCTGCTGCTCGCCCACTCGCAGGCTGCCCACCCGGGCGTCGGGGTCGACGGAGATGCCCAGGCGGCGGATCAGCCGCGCCGCGGCGTCGCGCAGGGCCGGGCCGTCGACGAAGAGGCCGCCGCGCAGCGGCTCGCGGCCCAGGAAGATGTTCTCGGCCACGGTCATGCCCGGCACCAGGTTCAGCTCCTGGTGGATGATGCCGATGCCGGCCTCCTCGGCGTCGCGCACCCCGGCGAACTGCCGCGGCGCGCCGTCGACCAGAATGGCGCCGTCATAGTCCGCATAGATGCCGGCCAGGATCTTCATCAGGGTCGATTTGCCGGCGCCATTCTCGCCCATCAGCGCGTGGATCTCGCCCGCGAACACGTCCAGGCCGACGCCGTGCAGCACCATCACCCCGGCAAAGGCCTTGCCGATGCCCGCGGCGCGCAGCACCGGCGGCGCGGCGCTCCTCTCAGCGGCTGTACTCGACACCTCTCCTCCCTCTCTTGTCGCCGGCGGCTTCGTGGCGGCCGCCCGGCCCGGCGGTTCAGGGCGGGGCCCCGTCCACCGTGTCCTTGAACGCTTTCATCCGGCGCTGCGCCGCAGCCTTGCCCGGCGGCGGCGCCGTGGTCTCGCGCGCGATCAGCGGCGCCGGCAGGCGGATATGCTCGGCCGGCCGGTCCGGCGCCTCGAAGGCGGCGGTCAGGATCCGCCAGGCATGGCCGGCCAGCGCCTCGGTCGGCTGGCGGATGGCGCTGACGAAGGGGCGCAGCACGGTCAGCCAGGCGAAATCGTCGAAGGCCAGCAGCGACAGGTCCTGCGGGATCGACATCCCGGCATCCTGCACCGCCCGCAGCACGCCCAGCGTGGCGACGTTGCTGCCGGTGAACACGGCTGTCGGCCGCTTGGCGTTACGACTATCGGAAGCGGTCAGCACCGGCAGCACCCCGGCCCGCGTCTCCTCCTGGGTCATGCCCGGCAGCAGCACGCGGGCGCGCTTCTCAAGCCCGGCGGCGCGCATCGCTTCCAGGAAGCCCTCGACCCGCGCGGCGCTGTTCCACAGGCGGGTGGAGTTGATGACGAAGGCCAGGTCGCGATGTCCCAGCGCCAGCAGATGCTCCGTGCCCAGCCGGGTGGCGGCGGCATTGTCGACGGCGACGGAGGGGAAATGGTCGTGGGCGGCGACGCGGTCCAGCACCACCACCGGGATGCGGTGGTGCCGCATCTCGCGCTCGGTCGCCGACCAGTCGCGGGTCGGCACGATGACCAGACCGTCGACCCGCCGCGACAGCAAGGCGCGCACCCGCTCATGCTCGCGCTCCGGGTCCTCGCGCGAGGTGACGATGATCACCTCGTAGCTCTGCGACAGGGCGATGTTCTCGAGATGCTCGACCAGCTCGTTGAACACGATGTTCAGCACGTCGGGCACCACCAGGCCGATGGTGCGGGTGCGCTGGCGGCGCAGGCCGGCGGCCAGACTGTTCGGGCGGAAGCCCAGCGCCTCCGCCGCCTCCAGCACCCGCCGGCGGCTCTCGGCCCCGACCCCGGCCTTGCCGTTGAACACGTTGGATGCCGTGCCGAGAGAGACCCCGGCGCGCGACGCGACCTCCCTGATCGTCGTCTTCCGCTGCGACATGTCCCAACTATGAAACGTTTCATCCGGGAGTCAAGACGCCCATCAGGGCACCCGTGCGGAGGACGCGGTGGCGTCCCGCCCCGTTCCCGTCTAGGCAGGAACCGCGATCTGGAGGATCCGATGACGGCGAGCGTGCGGGCGATCTCGGGAGTCGGGGGCAAGGGCCCCGCCTGCTTCCTGGTGCAGGCGGCGGGGCTGCGGCTGCTGCTCGACTGCGGCGCCGGGCCGGATGAGGGCATGCGTCCCCACCTGTCCGGCCTGGGGCCGATCGACGCCATCCTGCTGAGCCATGCCCATCCCGACCATGTCGACGCGCTGCCGGAGGCGGCGGACCGGTTCGGCCCGGTGCCGGTCTACGCCACCCCGCCGGTGCTGCAGGCGCTGCCGGAGGGATCGCCGGCCGATCGTAGGCCGCTGGCGCCGGGCCTGAACCGGCTGGCGGGCGACCTCGCCGTCACCTGCGGCCGCTCCGGCCACGCGCCTGGCGGGGTGTGGCTGCATCTCGCCATCGGCGGCGGGCTGTTCTATGCCGGCGACATGGGCTTCGACTCCGTGCTCTTCGCGGTGGATGCCGAGCCGCCGGCGGCGAAGGTCGCCATCCTCGACGCCTCCTATGGCGACGACGACACGCCGCATGAGGAGCGGCTGGCCGCCTTCGCCCCGGTCTTCGCGGCCAGGCGCGCGCTGCTGCTGGCCCCGGCCGGCGGCCGCGGGCCGGAGATGGCGCTGGCCGCGGCGGCGGCGCATGACCGCAAGCCGGCGGTGTGCGACGCCAACCGCGCCATGATCGACCGGCTGATCGACGATCCCGCCTGGCTGCGTCCCGGCGCCGGCACGATGCTCGACTCCCTGCGCAGCCGGATCGAGCCGATCGCGTCGGTCGAGCCGCCGCCGGAGCGGGCGATCATCGCCGCCAAGCCGAACGCCACCGGCGGCGCGGCCAAGCCGCTGCTGGAGGGCTGGGGCGCGGGGGACGGCCCGGTGGTCGCCACCGGCTATGTCGCCGCCGGCACCCCGGCGCGCCGGGCAGTGGAGGAGGGCCGGGCGATCGCCCTGCGCTGGCCGGTGCATCCGCGCCTGTCGCAGAACGCGGCACTGGCGCGGACGCTCGGCGCCGAGACGGTGGTGCCGGCGTTCGGAGACGCCCGCTATCGCGATGCCTGGGCCAAGGCCTTCGCCCCCGCCCGCATCGCCCTGGACGAGATCGTGGAGATCCGATGACGTTGATCAGGCCTCGACGAGATTCAGGCGCTTTCGGATCTGCTCGATGTCGTCGCCCTGGCGGTAGATGCGGTTCGACAGGACGGCATATTGCCCAAAAAAGCTTGCCACCTGGCTTTCCAGCAAGCCGAGCTTGGTCTTGACCTCGCGCAGATCGGTCTTCACCTCGCCGAGATCCGTCCGGATCGCGCGCAGATGCTCCAGCACCAGGTTGTCCGTCTTTTCGTCCATGATGCACCCGACCCGCGGATACCGTGACGCCCGACCGCATTCTATAACATAGGGACGATTCGGAGCGATGCAGCCCTTTCTGTTCCTGCGCCACGGCCAGAGCACGGCCAATCGCGACGGCGTGATCGCCGGCAGCACCGACGCCGCGCTGACCGAACTGGGCGAGGCCCAGGCGCGGGAGGCCGCGCTCGCCCTGGCCGGATCCGGCATCCGCCGCATCGTCGCCAGCCCGCTGCGCCGGGCGCTGCGCACCGCCGAGGCCGTGGCCCGGGCGCTGGGCCTGCCGGTCGAGACCGATGCCGGGCTGGTCGAGCGCGACTGGGGCACCTGGGAGGGGCGGCCGGTCGCCGACCGGCCGAGCTACTTCATGGTGCCCGAGGGCGGCGAGAGTTGGGAGGCCTTCCGCGACCGCGCCTGGGCTGCCTGCCAGCCGATCATCGCCGCCGGGCCGGCGCCGCTCGCCAGGCCCGCGGCCCTGCTGATCGTGGCGCATGCCGGCATCATGCGGGTGCTGCGCGACCGGCTGGGACTGGGCTTCGAGGCCAAGGGCGTGGCCAACGCCCTGCCGATGCGCTTCACCCCGCCGGACAGTGCGGGGTTGCCCTGGACGCTGGAACCGGTCACGAAACTGCAACCGGAACCTGCTAGCACCCCGGTCATTGTCTAAAATCCTTGGGATCGACGCCGATGCTGACCCGCCTTCTCCTCGCCGCCGCCTTCACCACCGTCTCCGCCGCGGCCTTCGCCGCCCAGGGATCGCTGATGATCTACACCTCGACCCCGAACGAGGCGATGACGGCCCTGGTCGCCGAGTTCAACAAGGCGCATCCGGAGGTGAAGGTCGAGTTCTTCCGCTCCGGCACCACCGAGGTGCTGAACAAGCTGCAGGCGGAGTTCGCGGCCGGGTCGCCGCAGCCGGACGTCGTGTTCATCGCCGATGCGGTGGCGATGCAGCAGCTGAAGGATGACGGTCGCCTGCTGGCCTATGCCGACGCGCCGATCCAGGGCTTCCCGGACGGCTTCGCCGACCCGGACAAGACCTATTTCGGCACCAAGCTGATCCCGACCGGCATCGCCTGGAACACCAAGTCCGGCGTGCCGGCGCCCAAGTCCTGGGCCGACCTGCTGTCGGCCGCGGCCAAGGACCAGGTGATCATGGCCAGCCCGCTCTATTCCGGCGCCGCCGTGATCCATGTCGGCACGGTCGCGGCGCAGCCCGGCCTGGGCTGGGACTATCTCGACAAGCTGGCGGCGAACGGCGCGGTCGCCGGCCAGGGCAACGGCACGGTGATGGAGGCGGTGGCCACCGGCCAGAAGAGCTACGGCATCATCGTTGACTTCATGGCGCTGAACGCCAAGGCCAAGGGGTCGCCGGTCGACTTCGTCTACCCGGCCGACGGCGTGTCGGTGGTGACCGAGCCGGTGGCGATCCTGAAGACGGCGGACGACGTCGCCGACGCCAAGACCTTCGTGAACTGGCTGCTCTCGGATGACGGCCAGGCCTACATGGCCAAGCAGGGCTACATCCCCGGCAAGCCCGGCGTCGCCCTGCCGCCCGGGCGCCCGGCGGCGTCGGCGCTGAAGCTGATGCCGGTCTCGGCCGAGACCCTGTCCAAGGGCGTTGACGAGAACAAGCGCAAGTTCAGCGACGCCTTCGGGGGGTGAGGGCGCCGCGCCTTCCCGCTTCCCCTTCTGTGTCATGCCCGGGCTTGACCCGGGCATCCAGAGGGGCTCGACATCTTCTGGATTGCCGGGTCAAGCCCGGCAATGACAGGGGGAATAGGCGTGTCCATCGCGATGGGCTAAACGCGGAGGCTCCGAGATCGTCGATCGCAGTTCCAGCGTGCCCGTGACCGATTCCCTGGCCACCACTCCAGCAGCCCTCCGCCCCCGCCGCTGGGGCGATCCCGTCCTGGCCGGGGCGGCCGGGGCCTATGTGCTGCTGCTCTGCGCCCTGCCGCTCTTGCGCCTGTTCGCTGAGGGGCTGGCGCAGCCGGAGGCGGCGCTGGCCATGCTCGGCGGCCGGGCGACGCTGCGGGCGCTGCAGAACACCCTCGTCTCCGGCCTCGGCTCGACCCTGGTCTCGGTCATGGTCGGCGGCGGCCTGGCGCTCGCCATCGGCCTCACCGACATTCGGCGCCGCGGCGTGCTGGCGCTGCTGTGCCTGCTGCCGATGCTGATCCCGCCGCAGATCGCCGCCCTGGCCTGGATCCGGCTGCTCGACGCCGGCACCCCGGCCCGCGCCCTGCTCGATGCCGTAACCGGCCCCTGGCCGAACCACCCGCTCTACTCCGGCGGCGGGGTGGTCTGGATCATGGGGCTGGAGCATGCGGCGCTGGTCTTCCTGTCCGTCACCGCCGCCATCCGCGGCCTGCCCTGCGACCTGGTCGAGGCGGCGCGGGCCGCTGGTGCCCGGGGGCCGCGGATCCTGCTCGGCATCCTGCTGCCGCTGCTGCGGCCGGCCTTCGGGGCCGGCGCGGCGCTGGCCTTCGTCTCGGCCATCGGCAATTTCGGCGTGCCGGCGCTGCTGTGCATCCCCGGGCGCTACAGCGTGCTGACCACGCTGATCTACCAGCGGCTCAGCGGCTTCGGCCCATCGGTGCTGGGCGAGGTCGCGGCGCTGGCCCTGGTGCTGGCCGCACTGGCGGCGCTCGGCCTCGGGCTGCAGCGCTGGGCCGCGTCGCGGACGCCGGTGCTGATCCGCACCGGGCCGACCGGCCCCGTCCTGCCGCTCGGCCGCGTCCGGCCCTGGGTGGAGGCGGCGCTGTGGCTGGTCATCGGCGTCCTCTCCGTGGCGCCGCTGCTGGCCCTCTTGGCCTCGGCCCTGGTGCCGGCGCTGGGGGTGGAGCTCAGCCTCGCCACCGTCAGTCTCGACCAGTTCGGCTATATCCTGTTCCAGCACGACGCCACCCGCCGCGCCTTCCTCAACAGCGCCTTGCTGGCGGCCATGGCGGCGCTGGCCACGGCGGCGGTCGCGCTGGTGCTGGCCTATTATGCGGAGGCCCGGCGCTGGCGGGCGATGCGCTGGCTCGACACCGTGGCCGACCTGCCCTATGCGCTGCCCGGCGTGCTGACCGCGATCGCCGCGATCCTCCTGCTGCTGCGGCCGCTGCCGATCCTCGGGATCAGCCTCTACGGCACGCTGTGGATCATCCTGGCGGCCTATCTCGGCCGGTTCCTGGCCCTGGCGCTGCGGCCGGTGGCGGGGGCGATGGCCCAGGCCGACCCGGCACCGGAGGAGGCGGCGCGGCTGGCCGGCGCCCGCGGCCCGCGGCGGCTGCTCGGGATCGTCCTGCCCGCCGTGGTCCCGGCGGTCGCGACCGGCGCCATCCTGGTGTTCCTGACCGCCTTCAACGAGCTGACCGTCTCCGCCCTCCTCTGGTCGCGGGGCAGCGAGACGGTCGGCGTGATGGTGTTCTCGCTGCAGGCGGAGGGCGCCGCCACCGCCGCCTCGGCCGTCGCCGTGCTGACCGTGCTGGTCACGCTCGGCCTCGCCGGCATCGCCACCCTTCTCGCCCGCCGCCTGCCCAGGGGATCGCTGCCATGGCTGCCGTAGACATCGAGCGCGTCGTCCGGCGCTTCGGCCCGCGCGTCGCGGTCGACGGCGTCGACCTGGCGGTGGCGCAGGGCGAGTTCCTGGCGCTGCTCGGCCCGTCCGGCTGTGGCAAGACCACGCTGCTGCGCCTGCTCGCCGGCTTCGACGCGCCGGATGCCGGCACGATCCGGATCGGCGGCCGGGTGGTCGCTGGTGGGGGCGCGATGGTGCCGGCGGAGGAGCGCGGCATCGGCATGGTGTTCCAGTCCTACGCGCTGTGGCCGCACATGACCGTGCGCGAGAATGTCGACTACGCTCTGCGCATCCGCCGGCTGCCGGCGGCGGAGCGGACGAAGAGCGCTGATCAGGCGCTGGCGGCCGTCGGCCTCTCGGATCGCGCCGACGCCCGGCCGGAGACCCTCTCCGGCGGCCAGCGCCAGCGCGTCGCCCTGGCCCGCTGCCTGGCGATGGTGCCGGCGCTGGTGCTGATGGACGAGCCGCTGGCCAATCTCGACGTCCATCTGCGCGACGCACTGCAGGCGGAGTTCCGCCGGCTGCACCGGCAGCTGCGCTCCACCGTGGTCTATGTCACCCATGACCAGGCCGAGGCGATGGCGCTGGCCGACCGCATCGCGGTGATGGATCACGGCCGTCTGCAGCAGGTGGCGCCGCCGCGGCAGCTGTATGCCGAGCCGGCGACGGCGATGGTGGCGGATTTCGTCGGCCGCGGCATGGTGGTGCCGGTGACCTGGCGCGGCGGCGCCGGCCCTGGCCTGTGCGCCGCCGACCTCTGGGGCCATCCGGTGCGGCTGCGCGGCGGTGCCGGCGCGCATGCCCCGTCGCAGACGGCCTGCCTGCGGGCCGAGGGGCTGGCCGTGGATCGGGCCGAGGGCATCCCGGCGCGGCTGGACCGCGCCGTGTTCGAGGGCGCCGTCACCATCCTGCATTGCCGGCCGGATGCCGATCCCGGCCGGGTGCTGCGCGTCGCTCATCGCGGCCCGCCGCCGGAGGAGGGGACGGCCCTGCGCCTCAAGGTCGAGGATGGCTGGCTGATGCCGCCGGAGGGTGGCGCCAGGGCGATGGCGGCGGAGTGACCTCCGCCGCGTGCGCCGCGGTTACGGCTTGACCTCGCGGGTCAGCTTCGAGTCCCACGGGCACCAGTGGCAGCCCGGCAGGAAGGCGCCGCAGGCCTCGTCGAGATGGTCTTCCACATACATCATGTTCGCGTCGCAGACCTCGATCGCGACTTCGAAGAAGTTGATCGTGTCCGGATCGAGATAGAAGTTAAACCGAGGATTGTAGGGCTGCTGCCGCTTGATGAGCCGGCCATGGACGTGGATGGCGTCCTTTTCCTTCCCGGACAGGATGTCGAGCGCCTTCTGGATCTGGTCTTCGGTGTTGAGCTGGATGATGAACTCGATGCCGGGGCTGGACGGCTGCTCGAACGCGAAGTAGCGCGGCATTCTGATCTCCATATGCTATTAAATTACAGGAAGAGAACTACTGATAGTTCAAACTATATCATTAAGTTATTTCTGCATTGATCAAGAGTCAATTGATGAATCTTGAATAAAGATTAGTGTTTTATGTTATATTTTAGAGAAATTGTAGGAATTGTTGGGATCTTGGCGATGATGGGCGGGAGCGACATCTCTTCCGCTCGACGGCTTTGAGCAAACGCGGTCCTTGCCGTCAGTGCCAGGAGCGAAATCGACGAAGCAATCCATCGTCCAGCACGAGCTGCTGCATGGATTGCCTCCCCCGGCTCAAGACCGGCGTCGCAATGACGCTGTCTGGAAATTCTGAAAAGGTCTCGCTGTGAGAGACGCGTCTCTCCGGCTGTACACCAGACTCACGTCCCGGCGGTCTCCGCCAGGAGCCAGCGGCGGAAGGCCTGCATCGACGAGGTCTCGGTGCGGGATTTCAGGCGGGTCAGCCAATAGGTGCCGGCGGGCACCTCGATGGCGAAGGGCTGCACCACCCGACCGGCCGCGATCGGGTCGGCGAACATGGCGACCGGCACCAGCGCCACCCCGGCCTCCTGCGCCGCCGCCTCCACCAGCGTCAGCGACGAATCGAACATCCAGCCGCGCAGCTTCGGCGCCTCGATGCCGGCGGCGCGGAACCACAGGCTCCATTCGTCGATCCGGTAGGACCGCAGCAGCTGCTCGTTCACCAGGTCGGCCGGGCGGCGCAGCCGGTCGCGCAGCGCCGGGGCGCAGACCGGCGACAGCGGCGCGCCCATCAGCGGCAGCGCCTCGGTGCCGTGCCAGGCGCCGTCGCCGAAGCGGATGAACCAGTCGAGCCCGTCGGCCAGCATGTCGGCGCGGTTGTTGTTGGTCTTGATCCGCAGGTCGACCGACGGGTGCTGCGCCCGGAAGCCTTGCAGCCGCCGCAGCAGCCAGCCGGTGGCGAAGGTGGCGACCACGCCGACCGTCAGGATCTCCTGGAAATTGCCCTCCTCGAGCTGGCTCAGCGTCGCGCTCATGCGGCGGAACGCGTCGGTCAGCACCGGCACCAGGGCTACACCTTCGTCGGTCAGGGCCAGGCCGCGCGGCAGCCGCTCGAACAGGGTGACGCCCAGCGTCTCCTCCAGCCGCTTCACCTGGTGGCTGATGGCGGTCTGGGTCACCCGCAGCTCCAGCCCCGCCCGGGTGAAACTGCCGAGGCGGGCCGACGCCTCGAAGGCCCGCAGGGCGTTCAGCGGCATCTGGGAAATGTCCATGGTCCGATCCCCTGGGGTCCGGTTGGTGGTCGAGCACAATCCACAACTGTCATGCCCGGGCTTGACCCGGGCATCCAGAGATGTCGAGGCCGCTCTGGGTGGCCCCTGGATCGCCGGGTCAAGCCCGGCGATGACAATAGAAGTTGAGATTTGGCTCTTTTGGCGGCCAAACCCGGAGCGGGGCGGCGCGTCCTCTATGGCCAAGATTATCTCATGTCTAAGCGAAGTATTCCTCGTTTGGCTAGGGGCATGGTCTCCGCCTATTCAGGGGCAGTGGCGGCCACGCGATGACCGTCCGGCAGTTCCCCGAACAATGGAGATCCGATTGACGATCCTGGTATCGCGCCGGCTGGCGCTGGCCGGCTCCCTGCTCGTCCCCGCGCTGGCCGCGCTGCCGGCGGCAGCGCAATCCAGTGGAGGGGCCGGCGGTGATGCGGCCGCCCGGCTGGCCGAGCTGGAGCGCGCCCATGGCGGCCGGCTGGGCGTGGCCGCGCTGAACCTGGCGACGGGCGCCCGCATCGGCTATCGCGCCGATGAGCGCTTCCTCCTGTGCAGCACCTTCAAGGCGCTGGCGGCGGCCTTCGTCCTGGCCCGGGTCGACCGCAAGCAGGAGCGGCTGGACCGGCGGATCGTGATCGCGCGCAAGGATCTGGTCGGCAAGTCGGTGCTGGAACCGCGGGTCGGCGGCGCCGGGGTGACGGTGGCGGAGCTGTGCGACGCCGCGGTGACCGACAGCGACAACACCGCCGGCAACCTGCTGCTGGCCAGCTTCGGCGGCCCGGCCGGCCTCACCGGCTTCCTGCGCTCGCTCGGCGACGAGACCTCGCGGCTGGACCGGACCGAGCCGACGCTGAACGCCTATGCCGGCCCCGGCGACCCGCGTGACACCACGACGCCGGCGGCGGTGCTGGAGACGCTGCGCAAGTTGGTCTTCGGCGACGCGCTGTCCGCGGCCTCGCGGCACCGGCTGGCGGCCTGGCTGATCACCAACAAAACCGGCGACACCCGGCTGCGCGCCGGCTTCCCGGCCGGCTGGCTGGTCGGCGACAAGACCGGCACCGGCGGCAACCCGGAGGGCAGCACCAACGACATTGCCGTCGCCTGGCCGGCGGACCGCGGCCCGGTCCTGGTCGCCGCCTATTGCGAGCTGCCGTCGCTGACCTTCGCGCAGCGCAACCCGGTGGTGGCCGAGATCGGCCGGATCGTCACGGAGGTGTGAGGCGAGATCCGGGCGCATGGCCTGGGACCTGCTCACAAATCTCAACACCGTCATTGCGAGCGCAGCGAAGCAATCCATGCAGCCGCTCTTGCGGGCCGATGGATTGCTTCGTCGGCTTCGCCTCCTCGCAATGACGGTGAGGGTCAGGCCGCCAATGCCAAAGTCATCCGAGGAGCCCCATGCGACCGATCCGGGAGATCCGGTGCCAGGCCGATCTCGACGCGGCGGTGCGGCGCTGCGAGCTGCGCTGGCGCGCGGTGCAGCAGGGGCTGCGCGAGGCCGAGATCGCCGCCCTGCTGGCGCTCGGGCTCGACCAGGCGGAGGCGCGTCTGTGCGCCCTGCCGCCCGGCTATCCGGACGAAGGGGCGGCGTGACGGGCGCGGCGGGGCGGGCTATGGTCGCGCGCCCGCCGCCACCAGAACGCCCATGCCCCAGCCCCGCCCGATCGGCCGCATCAACTGGATCGGCCTGTGGACCCTGACCGCCAAGGAGGTGCACCGCTTCCTCAAGGTCGCGACCCAGACCATCGCCGCCCCCGTGGTCACCACGCTGCTGTTCTACGCCATCTTCGCCCTGGCCCTCGGCGGCGCCGGGCGGCAGGCGGCGGGGGTGCCGTTCCTGCAGTTCCTGGCGCCGGGGCTGATCATGATGGCGATGGCGCAGAACGCCTTCGCCAACACCTCCTCCTCGCTGATGATCGCCAAGATCCAGGGCAACATCGTCGACGTGCTGATGCCGCCCCTGGCGCCGGCCGAGCTGGCGGTGGGCTACATCGCCGGCGGCGTCATCCGCGGCCTGCTGGTCGGGGCGGT
Organism: Inquilinus sp.; assembly: GCF_039594555.1. Classification (GTDB taxonomy): domain Bacteria; phylum Pseudomonadota; class Alphaproteobacteria; order DSM-16000; family Inquilinaceae; genus Inquilinus. The sequence continues at coordinate 2,011 of NZ_JBCNNF010000173.1, read as the reverse complement.
GACCTGGGGCGCGATCCGGATCTTCGTGCCGGTCGACCCGGTCCATCCCGGCTTCGTGCTGTTCCACGCCATCGCCGCGTCGATGATGCTGGCGCTGCTCGGCGCCATCGGCGGCATCTGGTCGGAGAAGTTCGACCATATCGCCGCGGTCACCAACTTCGTGGTGACGCCGCTGGCCTTCCTGTCCGGCACCTTCTACTCGCTCGACCGGCTGCCGCCGGCCTGGCACTTCGTCGCCCATCTCAACCCGTTCTTCTACATGATCGACGGGTTCCGCTACGGCTTCATCGGCGTCAGCGACGGTACGCTGGCGATCGGCATCCTTGTCCTGCTCGGCGTCAATGCCGCGCTGCTGGCGCTGCTGCTGCGCATGCTCGCCACCGGCTACAAGCTGAAGGCCTGATGGCGGAAGCGGCGCGGCCAGTGGAGGCGGCTCGCCCGGCGGGGGCGGCCCGCCCGGTCCGGCGCTACGGCGCGGTGCACTGGCTGGGCCTGGCCACGCTGTTCCGGCGCGAGTTCCGGGCCTATCTCAAGGACTGGCCGGAGACGGTCGTGGCTCCGACCTTCTCGACCCTGCTCTATGTCGCGGTCTTCGCCGTCGCGGCGGGGGATGGCGGCGCGGCCGCCTGGGCGGGCCCCGGCGGGCTGCTGCCGTTCCTGGCGCCCGGGCTCGTGGTCTATGTCGTGCTGCTGCGCGCCGCCGAGACCACGGTCTACAGCCTGACCTTCCTGAAGGTGGAGCGGCTGGTCGGCGACATCCTGATGCCGCCGCTGGCGGCGTGGGAGGTGGCCGCCGCCTACGCCTTGGCCGGCACCGCCTCCGGCCTGGTCACCGGCCTGCCCTGCCTCCTCGCGCTGCTGCTGGCCGCCGGCACCGGCGTGGCCGACCCGCTGCTGCTGGCCCTGGTGCTGCTGCTCGGCGCCTTTCTACTGGCCGCCGCCGGCACGCTGGTCGGGCTGTGGGCGCAGAAATGGGATCAGGCCGCAGCCTTCTTCGGCTTCCTTCTGATCCCGGTCACCTTCCTGTCCGGCGTCTTCGCCCCGGTGGCGTTGCTGCCGCAGCCGCTGGCCGCGGTGGTGACGCTGAATCCGGTCTATTACGCGATCGACGCCGCCCGCATCGCTTTCGGCGGCGCGGGAGCTGAGGCCGTCGCCTTCAGCCTCGCCGTGCTGGCCGGCAGCGGCGCCGTGCTCTGGGCCTGCTCAGCCATGCTGATCGCCCGCGGATGGCGGCTGAAGCCCTAGGCAGCCTTAGGTCGGACATGATCTTGTCCTGATCTTCGCCTCATCATTTCGGATATTGTTCTACGCCGCCGGAAGGCAGGGATTTACTCAAAATTTTCGCGTCTTCGTCAGTGGGTTGACCGGATTCCACCCAAAGAATCGGCTGGACACGGAACATTTTGTGCAGTGCAATGTTGATAGCTTCACCCGCCGGATTGTAGCCGCGTCAGGCACCGATATTGCGCAAGGGAGAGGTTTCGTGGGCCAGTCCATTCCTTCGACCAGCGACATCGTCATCAGCACCTATGAGGCGCGCCGCGCCGCCGGCGCCGATGAATGGACGGCGTGCGACGCCGCGCTCGAGGCGTTCCGCAGGCGTCACCCGGAAGCGTCGTCCGACCTGGCTAACACCTTCATCGCCGACGTCCTGCGCGACCACACCGCGCGGCACTGATCCAGCGCTTCGAGGCGGCGTCAGAGCACGATCGGATTCGTTGAACTGTGCCGGCAGGTCCGGCTGAAGAGCCACAGGATGCCAATCATCTGTGATTGCCTCTCCCGTCGGATGCGGGAGAGGTCGGGCGCCCGCAGGGCGACCGGGTGAGGGCTGGCCCAGGCCTCGACAAACCCCCCTCACCCGGAGCCGCTTCGCGTCTCCGACCTCTCCCGCAAGCGGGAGAGGCAAGGCGCAAACCGGCTCCCGTCAGGCGGCACCAGCCTCCTCGATATGGCGCAGCAGCGGCGCCCAGTCTTCCCGCAGCTCCTCGGCGCGGCGGCCGCGCAGGTC
>NZ_JBCNNF010000172.1:0-14025 GCF_039594555.1 Inquilinus sp. | reverse complement strand
CGCGAGCGCGACGGGACGCGCGCCGGCTCGGCGAATGACGGCGCGGCGGTGGAAGGCCAGGACAAGGCGGCGCGGGAGCCGTCGCATGCTGCATGACCTCGGCCGCGTCGTCGGCGCCATCGCCCGCGACCAGCTGGACGAGGCGGCGGTGTACCGGCGCGAGCGGCTCTACGCCCGGCCGCAGGCGCCGGCGGGGCCGCCGGGCGTGCTGGAATGCCCGATCTGCGGCACCCGGGCGCGCCGCTTCCTGCGCTTCGGGCTGGAGGGGCGGCGCAACGCCATGTGCCCCGGCTGCGGCAGCGTCGAGCGGCACCGCTTCCTCTGGCTCTACCTCACCGCCCGCACCGACCTGCTGACCGGCCGGCACCGGGTGCTGCACGCAGCGCCGGAGCCTTGGCTGGAGGCGCGGCTGCGCGGGCTGCTCAATCTCCGCTACCGCTCGGTCGACCGGTTCAACCCCTTCGCCGACGTCCAGGCCGACCTGACGGCGCTGCCCTTCGCCGCCGGCGCCTTCGACGTGGTGATCGCCAACCATGTGCTGGAGCACATCCCCGACGATTCGGCGGCGATCGCCGAGCTGGCGCGGGTGCTGCGCCCCGATGGCCGCGCCATCCTGATGGTGCCGTTCGACCCGAAGGGGCCGACGCAGGAGGGGGCGGGGATCGCCGATCCGGCGGAGCGGATGCGCCGCTTCGGCCACCCCTATCACTACCGCATCAACGGCCGCGACTTCCCGGACCGGCTCGCGGCGGCCGGGCTGGCCCCGATCGCGGTCGACAGCCGGGTCCTGCTGCGCCCGCATCTGCGCCGCCGCTTCCGCGTCAACCGCAACCACCTGTTCGACTGCCGGCGGCGATAGAGCCGGACGATCTCCAGCCGGCATAATCGGACCGGGCCGTGAGGCTTTGCCTCTCCTCTCCGGACTTGACCCGGGGATTGCGAGGCCTTGCAAATCCCTCGATCCGTCATCCCCGCGAAAGCGGGGATCTCGCAACGCTTTAGCCGGACAGAGATTCCCGCGTTCGCGGGAATGACGGCAAAGAGATGGTTTGCGAAGCATTTGATTAAAGATTGATTCATCATTGTCGCTCATCCAAATCTTCGAACTTGGCGAGACATCGCGATGAATCCGCGATGAACTCTTTGATTTCAGGTTGATTGGCTGCCAAAGCGTCCGTATTGATGCGAGAGGGGACGGGGCGAAACCCTGATGAGAGATGTTGGGAGTGGACGCCTGGGCCCGAACTCTGACCAGGATGGCGGCACATGAAGATTTTGGCTCTGTGCGCGGCAGGGACTCTCGCCGTGCTCCTGGCCACGCCCGGCATGGCGCAGCAGGCGAGGGGGATCTATCTGGGTGCCGGCGCCGGCGTGAACATCCGGCAGGACCAGCGCTGGACGATCAACGACCCGCGCACCGACGGCCATGCCGATGTCGGCTTCGACACGGCGCCGGCCGGAAACTTCTATGTCGGCTATGATTTCGGGGCGATTCGCGCCGATCTCGAAGGCAGCTTCCGCCAGAACGACATCGGCACCACGAAGCTCAGCTACGATTCCTTCCGGCTGAACCGGTTCATCACCGTTCCCGGCGCCAACGACGTCAAGATCAACGTCAAGGGCCATGAGCGGACCATCGGCCTGATGGCCAATCTCTATTACGATTTCGAGTTCGGCTCGCCCTTCGTGCCCTATATCGGCGGCGGTATCGGCGTCGGCTTCAACAACTGGAAGGTCAAGAACAAGGACGCGAATATCGACTTCGATTACGATTCGCCGCTCTTCGCCTATCAGGGCATCGCTGGCGTGTCCTACTACGTCACGCCGAAGCTGGCGGTGAATGTCGAGTATCGCTATTTCGGCGAGACCGACGCCGAATTCACCTCCGGCAGCACCAAGATCAAGCTCGGGGCCCCGGCCCATCACACCATCCTGGCCGGCGTCAAATACGTCTTCGACTTCGGCGCCGCCTCGGGCGAGCCGGCGCCGGAGACGCCGGTCGACACCGGCCAGCGCAGCTATCTGGTGTTCTTCGACTTCGACAGCTCGCGCCTGACGCCGGAGGCGCGGTCGATCGTCGCCTCCGCCGCCACCGACGCGCTGAAGGGCGAATCGACCCGGATCGACGTCACCGGCCACACCGACCGGTCGGGCAGCGCGACCTACAACCAGGCGCTGTCGGTGCGCCGGGCCGAGGCGGTGCGCCGCGAGCTGGTGGCGGACGGGGTGGCCGACAACCTGATCATCGTGCGCGGCGTCGGCGAATCCGACCCGCTGGTGCCGACCGCCGACGGCGTGCGCGAGCCGCAGAACCGCCGGGTCGAGATCGTGATGAACTGAGGCGGCGCGGCGTGGGCCGGGTGATCCCGGCCTACACCGCCATCAACATCCAGCCGCCCCAGGCGATCAGGCCGATGCCGGCAGCGCGGCCGAGCCAGGGGCCGCCGGGGATCGTCTTCTCCAGCAGGACGAACAGCGCGATGCCGCCGACCCAGGCGAGGTTCATCACGCCGCCGACGAACAGCAGCAGCATCAGCGCCCAGCAGCAGCCGAGGCAGAACAGGCCGTGGCGCAGGCCGAGGCCGAACGGCCCGGACCGGTGGTGCCGGGTCAGGAACGCGACCGGCGACCGGCAACGGACCAGGCACCCCTGCTTCAGCGGGGTGAACTGCCAGATGCCGGCGATCACCAGCACGCCCGCGGCCAGCACCGCATTGGCTGTCGCCATTGCCGGGGACAGCAGGGCCAGCGCGTCCAGCCGCCACTGCAGGGTGGCCGCGAGGATGCTGAAGCCGGTCCAGATCGCGAGATAGCCGAGCGCGAACCGCAGGGTCGCGCCATGCGGGGCGGCCTGGCGGCGGTGGCGCTGCAGCGCGGCATAGGTCAGCACCATCGGCGCCGCCCCGGGCAGCATCATTGCCACCATCATCACCACCCACATCGCGGCCATCAGGGCGAAGGCGGTTGCGCTCCAGGACACGCGCGCGCCGGGCATGGCCATGCCGGACATGTCCATGCCCGACATGGTCATGCCGGGCATCTCCGTCCCGGGCATGTCCGTGCCGATGCCGAGGCCGACATAGGCCCAGGCCAGGATGCAGACGGAGGTGAGGGCGAGCACCGTGACCAAGCGGTCGCGCCGAAGCACCGCCTCGACAACGGAGGGAACGGCGCCGACGCTCATCGCCCAGCTACGCCACGATGCCGGCGTTGCTGAGGTGGATGCGGGCGAACTGCGCGTAGGTGCCCGCCAGATCCAGCTCGATCCCTCCGGTGGCCCTGGTCGTGCCGCTGCCGATCTCGGCCAGGCGGTACTCGAAGCCGTGCGGCAGGTCGATGCGGACGCGATGCTCGGCGCCGGTCACCGGGTTGCGGATCGGCTCGGCCTCGATCTCGACCACGCCCGGCACGACGACGCGGCCACGGCGGCGGTCGACATCGATCTCGATGTCGATCGGCCGGAACAGGGGCTCCAGCCGGTTCGGCGACATGGCGGCGAACACCCACCACATCGTCGCCATGTCGTCGGTCTCCTGGCCGGTCATGATCTTGAGCAGCGCGTCGCGCTGCGCGGCATCGGCCCGTTCGTCGATGATCAGCTGCATCGTGCCGTTGCCCTCATGCACCGGCCCGGGCCAGGCATAGAGGCCGCCGCCGCGCAGCCCGTCGAGGCTGACCTCGCCGAAATGCCCGCTCTCGATCAGGAAGCCGGCGGCGGCGCGGCAATGCCCATGCGTCGGCAGGGCGTTGAACTGGCAGGGACAACCATAGGAGCAGTTGCAGTTGGCGAGCTCCGTCGCCGTCAATTCCCATCTCACCATCGTCCTGGCCTTCCCCGAAGGACTCGCTGGAGCAGCCGAAACAATCGTCCGAAGAATAGAATATTGCTAAAATACTACACTTTTCGGGCGGCGACGGCAATGCCGCCCTCCGGAGAGGCCTTTACCGCCCCTCGCGCCGCCAGGCGGCCATCAGCCCGCCGAGACCGAGGAACAGGGCGATCAGCGGCGGCAGCAGCGGCGTCTCGGTCATGCCGGTGACGATATAGTCGCCATTGCCGCGCAGGCCGATCCAGCCGGCGCCGGACGCCGCCCGGTCGGGCCGGGTGCGGCGGATGGTCGGCACGCCATCGGTGGCCAGCCAGGCGACGCCGCCGCCGCTGGCCTCGGTCACCGGCGCCAGCTTGTCGGTCACCGCCCGCATGTCGCTCAGCTCCGGCGGGTTCAGGGTGCCGACCACGGCCAGCGCGGTCTTGTCGCCGTCGCTGATCCGGTAGATGCCCGGACCCTGGGCGTTGACCCGGCCGATATAGAGGCCGGGCGACGCCTCGCTCAGCTGCTCGGTCTGGGTCTTGCCGTCCGGGTCGGTCACGGTGACGGGTGGGTTGCTCTGGTCCAGGCTGCGGCGGCGGATCTCGATGCGCTGGCCGGCCGCCTCGGCGCGCAGCACGTTCTCCTCCAGCTCCGGCTCGCGCATCAGCCAATGGGCCAGGCGGCGCAGCAGCTCGGCCTGCGGGCCGCCGCCCTCGAAGCCGCGGCTCCACAGCCAGATCTGGTCCGACGCCATCTGCGCCACCCGGCCTTCGCCGACCCGGTTGAGGATCAGCAGCGGCCGGCCGCCGGCCCCGGTCATCACCACGCTGCCGCCATGCGGCACCACGTCGATCTGGCGGAACCAGCGGCCCCAACTCGGCCCGCCGCCCGCGCCGCCCGTCGATCCCTCCAGCGTCGCCGTCACCGGGTGGCGCTGGCCCAGCTCGGTCACCGTCGGACGGAAGCCCTGCTCGATCACGTCGCCGGTGGGCTCGCCGGGCAGGATGTTGCCGATCGGCGTGCGGTACAGGCTCAAGGGCTCGGCGAAGGCCTCGCCCGAGACCTCGAGGAAGGCGCCACCCTCCTGCACGTAGCGGGCGATGTTGCCGAGATACAGGTTCGGCAGCACCCCCATCCGCTTGTAGCGGTCGAAGATGATGAGGTCGAAATCCTTGAGGTTGGTCTCGAACAGCTCGCGGATCGGGAAGGAGATCAGCGACAGCTCGTTGATCGGCGTGCCGTCCTGCTTCTCCGGCGGCCGCAGGATGGTGAAATGCACCAGGTCGACCGAGGGGTCGGATTTCAGGATGTTGCGCCAGGTGCGCTCGCCCGGATGCGGCTCGCCCGACACCAGCAGCACGCGCAGCCGGTCGCGCACGCCGTTGACGACGATGGCGGCGCGGTTGTTGGCTTGGCTCAGCTCGCCCGGCAGCCCCTCGACCGCGAATTCGAAGACGGTCGGCCCGCCATGGTCCAGGCGGAAGGTCACCTGGGTGTCGCGCCCGACCGGCAGCTGCAGCGCCTCCGGCGCGCCGGCGTCCTTGGTCGCGGTGACGGTGGCGACGGCGCCGGGCTCGGCCTTCGGCAGGTCGTCGACCCGCAGGGTCACGGTGACGTCCTGGCCGACCAGGCCGAAGCTCGGCGCCTGGGCCACGACGATGCGGCGGTCGAACTCGTCCGGCCGCCCGGTCAGCAGCGTGTGCACCGGGCCGAAGGCGGTGCGCGCCGCCGGGTCGGTCGGCACGTCATGCACCTGGCCGTCGGTGACCAGGATGGCGCCGGCCAGCCGCCGCCGCGGCACGTCGGCCGTCGCCGCGCCCAGCGCCTCGAACAGATGGGTCTCGTCCAGCGGCGCGTTGGCGCCCTCGCCAACGGTGACGAAGCGGGTGTCGAGATCGGGGAAGGCGGCCAGCTTGGCGTGAAGATCCGCGACCGCCGCGTCGATCCGGGCCGGCCGGTCCTCGATCTGGTCGGAGGGGGAGCGGTCGACCACCACCACGGCGACATCGTGGATCGGGTCGCGCTTCTCCTCCACCAGCGATGGGTTCAGCAGGGCGGCGGCGATGGCGAGGAAGGCCAGGCTCCGCCACCACAGCCCCGGCGCGCGGCGCCAGGCGCCGAGCAGCAGCGCCAGCACCGCCAGCCCGAACAGCGGCCCCAGGACGGTCCAGGGAAGAAGGGGGGCGAGGGCGACGGAGGCCGCGTCCATGGTCACTGCCCCAGCCGTTCCAGGATCGCCGGCACATGCACCTGGTCGGACTTGTAGTTGCCGGTCAGGGCGTACATCACCAGGTTGACGCCGAAACGGTAGGCCATCTCGCGCTGGCGCTCGCCGCCCGGCACCACCGGCAGCATCGGCGCGCCGCCGGTGCCCACCGCCCAGGCGCCGGCCCAGTCATTGGCGCCGATGATGATGGTCGAGACGCCGTCATTGACCGTGGCGTCCGCCGTCTCCACCCACAGATCGCCGCCGGTGTAACGGCCGGGGAAGTCCTGCATCAGGTAGAAGGCGCGGGTCAGGATGTGGTCCGGCGGCACCGGCGTCAGCGGCGGGATGTCCAGGCCCCGGGTCAGCTCGCGCAGCTTGTCGGCGCCCGGACCGGCCAGGGCCGCGCCGCCGCCCATCGCCTGGTCGCGGGTGTCGAAGAAGATGGTGCCGCCGGTGCGCAGGAAGGCGTTCAGCTTGCCGATCGCGGCGTCGGACAGGGCCGGCTGCTCCGGCGTCACCGGCCAGTACAGCAGCGGGAAGAAGGCCAGTTCGTCGCTTTCGACGTTGATGCCGACGGCGCCCTCCGCATTGACCGAGGTGCGGTCGCGCAGCACCTGGGCCAGGCCTTCGAGGCCGGCCTGGCTGACGCTGTCGACGTCCTGCGACCCGGTCTCGACATAGGCCAGGCGCACATGGTTGGCCATGGCGATGATGCGGCTGTCGTCCTGCGCCTGGGCCCGCGCGGGGCCTGGCGCCAGCAGCGACGCGGCGACCGCGCCGGCCAGCAACAGCGCCGCCGTGGTGGCGCGCCGCGGCGGGGTCAGCAGGCCGCGCACGAACAGGGCGATCAGCCCGTCCACGATCAGCAGGGTGAAGGCCAGGGCGAAGATCCAGGGCCGCAGGTCGATCTCGGCCGGGGCCTCGTAGCCTGAGACGGAGACGCCCGCCGGCAGGTCGGGAAGCGGCTCCAGGCTGGTCACGGCGGATCCCAGGTTCAGGGCGCGGCGGCTGTCCTCGGTGCCATAGAAGCCGGGCGGATGCTCCGGTCCCGGCACGGTGCTGGCGAAAAGCAGGCCGGGGATCGGCAGGGCCAGCGGCGGCGGCGGCACCAGCCGGCCGAGGCCGTCCAGCACCCGCACCGGCGGCAGGGCGGCCTGGCCGCTGTCGCCGCCGATGCCGCTGCCCAGCGCCACCAGCCGGCGCAGCATGTCGACGAACAGGCCGGAGAAGGCCAGGTTCGACCAGGCCGGCCCGGCGGTGGTGTGCACCAGCACCAGCCAGCCGCGGCCGCGCTTCTCGGCGGTGACGATCGGGGTGCCGTCGGTCAGCCGGGCCCAGGTCTTGTCGGCCAGGTCGGGCGACGGGTCGGCCAGCACCTGGCGTTGAATCCGCACGTCGTCCGGAATGGTCAGGCCCTGGAACGGCGTCGAGGCGTCGAAGGGCGCCAGCGGCATCGGCGCGGTCCAGGACATGGCGCCGGACAAAGTGCGGTCGCCGAAGCGCAGCGGCACCGGCACCAGCGGGTCCGGATTGGCCGCCAGGATCGGCCCGGCGAAGCGGATCAGGGCGCCGCCGCCCTCCATCCAGCGTTCCGCCGCCTGGCGGTCGGCCTCGGTCGACAGGGTGCCGTCGGGCAGCAGCAGCGCGGCCAGCCGGTCGGTCGGCTGTGTGCCGCCCAAAAGGTCGGCCACGCTGCCGCGGCGGATCTCGGCGAAGGGCTCCAGCGCCCGCTGCAGATAGTAGTTCTCGGTCAGCAGCGGCTGGGCGCGGGCGGTGTCCTGCGGCGCGGCCAGGCCGACCGGCCGGCGGCGCCAGCGCTCATCGACCAGCACCGTGGCGCCGGCCGTGGTCTCGCCCTCGATCGACACCGCGGTGATGGCGTTGCGCGCGGTCGACGGCAGCTCGAATCGCGCGTCGGCCTGGCGCTGCCCGGCGGGGAAGCGCACTTCCGTGCGGGCCAGCGGGCGGCCGTCCTCGGCCGTGGCGCGCAGCACCAGCGGCACGTCGCCGGCGGCGACCGCGCGCTTCACCGGCACGGTCAAAGCGGTGTCGACCACCTGCGGCGTCCCGACCAGATGGGCCAGGCCGAAGGCCGGCGGGGCCAGCACCTGCAGGCTGCCGAAGCGTTGCAGCCGCGCGGCGAAGTCGCGCACCTCGGCCGCCTGGCCGTCGGCGGTGATGCCGTCGCTGGCCCAGACGACGTGGACCGACCCAGGCAGGCGCAGCGCTTCGGCCGCCTTCAGCGCCGCCGCCCGGTCGGTCGGCCAGGGGCTCGGCGCCAGGCTGTCGATCAGGCCGCGCGCCTCGCTGGGCCGCAGCAGCCGGCTGGCCGCCACCGGCTCGCCCGGCGCCTCGGGCGCGGTGGCCAGCAGCACCAGGTCGCGGCCGGCGCGCTCGGCCTTGTCGATGGCGTCGCGCAGGGCCTCCTGCCGCTCCGGCCAGCCCTTGCCGGACGCCCAGCCATTGTCGACCACCAGCAGCACCGGGCCGCTGCCCGGCAAAGCGGAGCCGGGATTCAGCACCGGATGGGCCAGGGCGACGATGATCAGCGCCGCCAGCAGCAGCCGCATCAGCAGCAGCCACCAGGGCATCCGCTCCGGCGTCTCCTCCTGCGCCCGCAGGCCCAGCAGCAGGCGGATCGCGGGGAAGCTCAGCCGCCGCGGCGCCGGCGGCGTCACCCGCAGCAGCCAGAAGATCACCGGCAGCAGGATCAGCGCCGCCAGGATGGCGGGCGCCAGGAAGACCAAGCCGCCGAGCGTCACCATCTGGCCCTGCCGATCGCGGCACCGGACATCACGCCCCACAGGCTCAGCAGCGCCGCCTCGGCCGATTTGTCTGTGCGGTGGACGGCGAAGCTCCAGCCGGCGCGGCGGGCGATCGCCGCCAGCCCGTCCTGGTGCTCGGCCAGGCGCTCTCGATAGGCATCACGCACCGAGCGGACGCGGGGGATCAGCGTCGATTCGACCTCCTCGATGCCCTCGAAGCGGATGCGGCCCTCGAAGGGCAGCGTCGCCTCGGCCGGGTCGAGGATCTGCAGGATGTGGCCGCGCACGCCGCGCGCGGCATAGGCGGCGACCGAGGCGCCGAACTCGTCCAGCGGGGCCAGGCAGTCGCCCAGCAGCACCATGGCGGCGTGGCGTGGCACCCGCATCTCCCACGGCACCGCCTTGCTGGAATCGTCGGAGGTGCCGCGGTCCAGCGCCGCGGCCAGGCGCAGCAGGCTGGCGCGGCCGGTGGCCGGCGGGCCGTCGCCACCGATCAGCGCCACCCGCTCGCCCGCCCGGTTCAGCAGGGACGCGAGAGCCAGCAGCAGCACCTCGGCCCGCTCGCGCTTGGTCGGCAGCGACCGGGCGGAGCGGTAATCCATCGACGGCGAGGCGTCGCGCCACAGCCAGGCGGTCTGCACCGCGGCCCATTCGGTCTCGCGCTGGAACAGCCCCTCCGACTTGCCGGACTGGCGCCAGTCGATCCGGCCGATCGGCTCGCCGGCCTGGTAGCGGCGGAACTGCCAGAAACTCTCGCCCACGCCGACGCGGCGGCGGCCATGCACGCCCTGGGCGACAGTGGAAGCGACTCGGTCGGCGGCGATCAGCAGCGGCGGCAGCGTCGCCGCCAGCGCATCGGCCGCCTTGCGGCGCTCGGCGCCGGTCATGGGGGATGAGGAGCCTGGCGCCACCTCGGCCTCAGCCCAGGCGCGCGATCAGCCGCTCGATCACGTCGGCGATGGTCGCACCGTCGGCCCGCGCGGCGAAGGTCAGGGCCATGCGGTGCTGCAGGATCGGCCGCGCGAGGGCGGCGACGTCGTCGACCGAGGGCGAGGGGCGGCCGGTCAGCAGGGCCCGGGCGCGGCAGGCCAGCATCAGCGATTGGCTGGCGCGCGGGCCGGGGCCCCAGCCGACCATGCGCTGCACCTCCGGCAGGTCGGTCGAATCCGGCCGGGCGGCGCGGACCAGGGACAGGATCGCCTCCAGCACCGTCTCGCCGACCGGCAGGCGGCGCACCAGGCGCTGGGTCCGCTGCAGGGTGTCGGGGCTGATCACCGCTTCGACCTGCGCCTCGGCGATGCCGGTGGTGGCCAGCAGCATCCGCCGCTCCGCCGCCAGATCGGGGTAGCCGACATCGACCTGCATCAGGAAGCGGTCCAGCTGCGCCTCGGGCAGCGGATAGGTGCCCTCCTGCTCCAGCGGGTTCTGGGTGGCCAGGACGTGGAACGGCTCCGGCAGCGGCAGATAGCGGCCGGCGATCGACACACGGTGCTCCTGCATCGCCTGCAGCAGCGCCGACTGGGTGCGCGGGCTGGCGCGGTTGATCTCGTCGGCCATCAGCAGCTGGCTGAACACCGGGCCGGGGATGAAGCGGAAGCTGCGGCGGCCGGTCTCGCTCTCCTCCAGCACCTCGGAGCCGAGGATGTCGGCCGGCATCAGGTCCGGCGTGCATTGCACCCGGCGCTCGTCCAGGCCCAGCACGGTGCCCAGCGTCTCGACCAGCTTGGTCTTGGCCAGGCCGGGCAGGCCGACCAGAAGGACATGGCCGCCGGCCAGGATCGTCACGAGGCTCTGGTCGATCACCTCTTGCTGGCCGAAGATGACCCGGCCGATCATGCTGCGGATCGCGGCCAGCCGCTCCACGGCCGCATCGATGTCGCCGGGCGTGGCCGGGGTGTCGAGATCGGTCGGGACGGTCGTCTGCATCGGCGTTCCGCTCTGCGAGGGGACTGACGGATCTATTGCAAGAGTATGGCGGAATTGAGCGACGGCGAGTCCAAGAAAAAGCAGCAGGCGCAGTCTGACGCAGGCGCACGGGCGCAGCCCGGGGCCGGAGACGTCGACGCGGCGCTGGCCGGCGCCCGGCGGCCGACGGTAGCGGACGAGGCCTATGACATCCGCATCGGCCGCGACGGCACCTGGTACTATCACGGCAGCCCGATCCGGCGGCTGCCGCTGGTCAAGCTGTTCGCCACCGTGCTGCGGCGCGACGCGGCCGGCGACTATTGGCTGATCACCCCGGCGGAGCGGGGGCGGATCACGGTCGACGACGCGCCCTTCGTCGTCGTGGCGGTCGAGGCGGCGGGGCAGGGCGAGGACCAGGTGCTGACCTTCCGCACCAATCTCGACCAGGTGCGCGAGGCCGGGCCGGAGCATCCGATCCGCGTCACCTTCGCGCCTGACACCGGGGAGCCGTCGCCCTATATCCGGATTGCCGAGGGGCTCGACGCGCTGCTGTCGCGCCCGGTGTTCTACGAGCTGGCCGAGATCGCCGTCGACCATGACGGCCGGATGGGGGTATGGAGCCACCGGACATTCTTCCCGCTGGACCAGGCGTGAGCGGGCCGGCCCCGGTCGCGGCCGATCTGGCGCGGCTGCGGCAGTACATCCCCCGCCTGTCCAGGGGCGACCACGACCTGAACCCGGACCTGAAGCCGCTGGCGACGCTGAGGCCCGCCGCGGTGCTGGTGCCGATCGTCCGGCGGCCGGAGGGCGACACCATCCTGCTGACCCTGCGCACGCCGCATTTGACCGCCCATGCCGGCCAGATCGCCTTCCCCGGCGGCGGCATCGACCCGGGCGACGCCGACCCGCTGGCGGCAGCGCTGCGCGAGACGGAGGAGGAAATCGGCCTGCCGCGGGCGAAGGTGGAAATCGTCGGCCGGCTCGACACCTATGTCAGCCGCACCGGTTTCGAGATCCAGCCCTTCATCGGCCTGCTGACGCCGCCGTTGGAGACCGCGCCGGATCCCTTCGAGGTGGCCGAGATCTTCGAGGTGCCGCTGGCCTTCATCCTGGCGCCGAACAACCCGAAGCGGCACCGCATCACCGTGCAGGGGGTGGAACGGCAATACTGGGCCTTCCCCTATCGTGACCGCTATGTCTGGGGCGTGACCGCGGGCATCCTCAGGAACCTCCGCGACGTGCTGCTCGGGATGGCCGAATGACGACATCCCATCGCCTGTCGCCGCTGCCCGGCTGGGCCACCGACCCCGCCGCCCGCGCGGTGATCGCCGCGCTGTCGATCCCCGGCTTCGACCCGCGCTTCGTCGGCGGCTGCGTCCGCAACGCACTGCTGGGCCGCGATGCGGCGGATGTCGATATCGCCACGCCGCTGCGGCCGGAGGCGGTGATGGTGGCGCTGCGCAATGCCGGCCTCGGCGTCATTCCGACCGGGCTGCAGCACGGCACGGTCACCGCCCGTTCCGGCGGCAAGAGCTTCGAGGTCACGACGCTGCGCGTCGATGTCGAGACCGACGGCCGCCACGCCATCGTCGAGTTCACCGCCGACTGGCGGGCCGACGCGGCGCGGCGCGATTTCACCATGAACGCGCTGTCGGCCGACCCCGAGGGCGCGGTGCATGACTATTTCGGCGGGGTGGCGGATGCGCTGGCCGGCCGGGTCCGTTTCGTCGGCGACCCGGCGCAGCGCATCGCGGAGGACGCGCTGCGCATCCTGCGCTTCTTCCGCTTTCACGCCCATTACGGCCAGGGCGAGTTGGACCCGCCGGCGCTGGCCGCCTGCACCGCCGCGGCCGCCGGCCTGGACCGCCTGTCGGGCGAGCGGGTGCAGGCGGAGCTGCTGAAGCTGCTGGCCGCGCCCGACCCGGTGCCGGTGTGGCGGGCGATGGTTGGGGCCGGCATCGCCCGGCGCGTGATCGGCGAGGATGGCGACATCGACCGGCTGCAGGGGCTGGTGCGGGTGGCGCCCGACTCCGACCCGCTGCTGCGGCTGGCGGCGCTGCTGCGCGGCGACGCCGCGGCGGTGTCGGCCAGGCTGAAGCTGTCGAATGACGAGCGCGACCGGCTGGCCGGGCTGCGGGACAGCACGATCGCCGACGCGCCGGACGAGGTCGGGGTGCGGCTTCTCTTGTACCGGCACGGCCGGGCCGGCGGCCGCGACCGGCTGCGCCTGGCCTGGGCGGCGGCGCCGAAGCGCTGGAGCTTCAAGCGGGCCCTGGCGGCGCTGGAGAAGGAATCGGTGCCGGCCCTGCCGGTGCGCGGCCGCGACGTGGTCGCCCTCGGCCTCAGCGGCCCCGCGGTCGGCAAGGCCCTGGCCGAGGTCGAGCGCTGGTGGATCGGCCAGGGCCTGCGCCCCGGCCGCGAGGAGAGCCTGGGCCGGCTGAAGGAGCTGGCGGAGGTTTAGGGGTAGAGGTCCCTGGGCCGGCCCTCCAGTCCCCGCCTTATGCCGGCAGTGCCTCCGCCGCCAGCTCGGTCCACAGCGCCTCGGGGATGTCCTGCCGCAGCAGGTCCAGGTTGCGGTCGACCTCCTCGGCCGACTGGTGGCCGACGACGACGCTGACCACCGCCGGGTGGCGCAGCGGGAACTGCAGCGCCGCGGCCGGGAGGGGCACGCCGTGGCGGCGGCACACCGCCTCGATCCGGCGGGTCTGCTCCATCACCTCCGGCGTCGCCGGCTTGTAGTGGTAGCGCGCGCCCTCGACCGCGCCGGTGGCCAGGATGCCGGTGTTGAACGGCGCCGCCACCAGCACCGAGATGCCGCGCCTGACGCAATCGTCGAGGAACGGCACCGAATCCTGCCGCAGCAGGGTGTAGCCGCCGGCCAGCATCATGCAGTCGAACGCCCCGGCCTCGGCGAAGCGCTGGCACACCTCCCAATTGCCGACCCCGACGCCGACGGCGCCGACCACGCCCTGGCGGCGCAGCTCGTCCAGCGCCGGATAGGCGCCGTCCATCGCCTCGGCGAAGCGGGCGTCATAGGCGTCGCCATGCAGGTCGGGGGTGACGTCGTGGATGAAGACGATGTCCAGCCGGTCGCGCTTCAGCCGTTTCAGGCTGCGCTCGACCGAGAACAGCAGGCCGTCGCGGCTGTAGTCGAACAGGTTCTGCCCGTCCTCGGTGGTGCGGCCGGCCTTGGTCGACAGCACATGCTCGTCCCGCGGCCGGTCGGCCAGCGCAGTGCCGAAGCGTTGCTCGCTGACCCCGCCGGCATAGAGGGCGGCGGTGTCGAAATGGCGCAGGCCGCGGTCCCAGCAATGGTCGACCAGCGCGGCCACGG
>NZ_JBCNNF010000171.1:0-14049 GCF_039594555.1 Inquilinus sp. | reverse complement strand
ATCTCGGCGGCCCCGGCATCGCGCGCGGCTATCTCGGCCGGCCGGACCTGACCGCCGAGCGTTTCGTGCCCGATCCCTTCGGCGCGCCCGGCGCCCGGCTGTACCGCACCGGCGATCGGGTGCGGCGGCTCAAGGATGGCAGCCTGGAGTTCCTCGGCCGGGCCGACGACCAGGTGAAGATCCGCGGCTACCGGGTCGAGCCGGGCGAGGTGGCGACGGCGCTGCGCGGCCTCGACGGCATCGCCGACGCCGCCGTGGTGGCGCTGCCGGCGGAGGAGGGCCGGCTACAGCTCGCCGCCTATGTCGCGGCACCGGCCGGCACGGATCTGGACGCGGTGAAGGCGCGGCTCGCGGCGCGCCTGCCGGACTACATGGTGCCGACCGCCTGGCTGCGGCTGGACGCCCTGCCGGTCACCGCCAACGGCAAGCTCGACCGCAAGGCGCTGCCGGCGCCCGAGGCGGCGAAGCCGGCCGGCGAGCCGCCGCGCGGCGAGACCGAGCGGGCGCTGGCCGCCCTGTGGTCCGGCCTGCTGGGCACCGAGGCCATTGGCCGTGACGACAACTTCTTCGCCCTGGGCGGGGATTCGATCCTCAGCCTCAAGCTGCTGGCCCGCATCCGCAAGCAGGGGCTGGCCGGGGGGCAGACCCTGACCCTGGCCGACATCCTCAATGCCCGCAGCCTGGCCGACCTCGCGGCCCGGATCGCGCCGGCGCCGCCCAAGGGGCCGGAGGTGGTGCATCTGCAGCAGGGCGGCAGCGGCGTGCCGCTCTACTGCCTGCCGGGGCTGATCGTGAACTCGACCGAGTTCGCGTCGATGGTCACGGCGCTGGGCGGCGACCGCCCGGTCACCGGCTTCGTCAGCCATGTCTATACGGAGCAGCGCTGGCGCGGCTACGACGTCGCAGCGCTGGCCGAAGAGTTCGCCGCCCATATCGAGCGCACGGCCGGCGGGCGCTGCGCCCTGCTGGGCTGGTCCTCCGGCGGCGACCTGGCTTTCGAGACGGCGCATCGCCTGAAGGGCCGCGTGGCGGTCGAGTTCCTGGGCCTGGTCGACGTCTTCGAGAATGTCGACTTCCACCTCGATCGGCAGCCGACGTCGGAGGAGCGGCAGCGTGCCGCCGGCCTGCTGGAGCAGTGGCTCGGCCGCTCCGCCATGGCGGCGCAGTGGCGGTCGCTGTTCGGGCTGATGGACGAGGGCGAGCGGGCGGCGCTGGACGAGTACGTCCTGGCCCATGGCGACAGCCTGCCGGCGGACGGTCCCGACCTCACCTCGCGCGAATTCGAGCTATGGGCGACGCTGGACAAGCGGCTGCGCGCCGCGCGCTACCAACACCGGCCGCTCGCCCTGCCTGTGCATGTCTGGCAGGCGGAGGATTCGCTGGGCCGGCCGGAGCGGCTGCGCGACTGGAGCCTGCTGGCGCCGGTGGCGGCGCTGGCCCGCGTGCCGGGCGCCGTGCATCTCGACATCATCCACGCGTCGACGTTCCAGTCCGGCGTGCGGGACGCGCTGCGCCGGGTGGATGCCGTGCCGGCAGTGGCGGCGCAATAGCGGGGTGCGGCCCCGCCGGTCAGTGCGGGTAGCTGATCGGCGGGCCGCCGGCCGGATGGGGCAGGACGCCCATCGGGATGCCGGTGATCGCCTGCAGCCGCTCGGGGGTCAGGATGGCGTCCGGCGCGCCGCGGGCGATCAGCCGGCCGGAATGCAGTGCCACGATGTCGTCGCAGAACCGGGCCGCCATGTTGATGTCGTGCAGCACCACGACGACGCCCAGCCCCTTGCTGCGGCTCAGCCGCTGCACCAGCGCCAGGACGTCGACCTGATGGGCGATGTCGAGGGCCGAGATCGGCTCGTCCAGCAGCAGGCAGGCGGCGTCCTGCGCCACCAGCATCGCCAGCCAGGCGCGCTGCCGCTCGCCGCCCGACAGGGTCTCGACCAGCCGGCCGGCGAAGCGGGCGATGTCGGTCAGCGCCATCGCCTCCTCGACCTTCTCCCGGTCGGCGGCGCCGAAGCGGCCAAGGGCGCCGTGCCATGGGTAGCGTCCCAGCGCCACCAGCTCGCGCACCAGCAGGCCGGAGGCCAGCGGCGTCTGCTGTGGCAGATAGGCGACCCGACGGGCGAAGGCGCGGTCGGCCCAGTCGCGCAGCGGCCGGCCCTCGAAGCGGATCGTCCCTCCGCTCGCCGGCTGCTGCCGCGCCAGCAGCTTCAGCAGCGTCGACTTGCCGGAGCCGTTGTGCCCGATCAGCCCGGTGACGCGGTGCGGCGCCAGCGTCAGGTCCAGCGGCTGCAGCAGGGTGCGGCCGGCAACGGCAAAGGCAGCCTGGGACAACTCGAACATCGCCGGTGCTGTCTCGGTCTCGGCCGCTGGCGCCGGGGCGGTGTGGTTCATGCCGGTCTCGCTTTCTCCAGCGGGCAGGTCGAGCAGAGCTCCAGGCTGGGGATCAGGTAGCGGATGCAGCAGACGCGCCGCACCCTCTTGCGCTCGCCGCCGCGCTCGACATAGCGCACCGGCTCGAACAGCGGGTTGGCGCGCCGGCCGGGCCAGTCGCGGCTGGCCATCAGGGCGCGGCACTGGGCCGGGCCGGGTCCGCGGGCCAAGCCAAGCTCCTCGATCTGCCGCAGCAGGTTCTCGAACAGATTGCCGACATTGCTCCACAGCACCTTGGCCGTGGCACCGCTCTGGTCCGCCACTGCCCGGATCAGCGGGTCGATATGGCCATGGACCAGCGGCCCGAAGCGTTCGAACCCGTCGGCCGGGGCGGTCGGGGCGCCGCCATGGGGCAGCTTGAACCCGGTCGTCTGCCCGTCCGGCGCCACGATCACCTCGATCTCGTCGAGACCGGTGGGCAGTCCGTGCTCCAGCATCAGGCTGGCCGCCACCACCGGCGTCAGCAGCATCCAGAAATGCCATTTCGACCACATCGAGGCCACGGCCCGCGGCTCGGGCTGGTCGTAGCGCCCGGCGAAGCGGTCCAGGATCGGGCCGAGCACGGCGGGGTCGAGCAGGTCTGTGCCGCGGATGCCTGGCCGCGGATCGTCGGCCGGCACCAGCCGGTCGGTGAAATCGGCCAGCGGGCCGGTGAAGATCGGGGCCAGGGCGTCGATCATGGTGCGCCTGCCATCACGTGTCGCCTGCCCATGTCATGCCGGCCGTCGCCGCTGCATCAGCCAGATGAAATACGTGCCGCCGACGAAGGTCGCAACCAGCCCGGCCGGCACCTGCCAGGGGAAGGCGATGGTGCGGCCCAGCCAGTCGGCCAGCACCATCAATCCCGCGCCCAGCAGCCCGGCCGCCAGGATCTGCGGCGTCGGCCGCCGGATGCCGAGCATGCGGACGATGTGCGGTGCCATCAGCCCGACGAAGCTCAAGGGGCCGACCGTCAGCGTCGCCCCGGCGGTCAGAATCGCGGCCAGCAGCAGCAGCGCCGCCCGGCTGCGGGCCAGCGACAGGCCGAGCGCCCGGCCGATGGCGGCGCCGAGCGGCAGGATGGTCAGCCAGCGCCCCGCCAGCGGCAGGATCAGCGCGGCGGCGAAGGCGAGGCCACAGGTGATCGCGGCGTCGCGGCCAGAGACGCCGTAGGTCGACCCCGACAGCCAGCCCAGCAGCAGCGCGGTGCGCGGATCGCCGCTGAACAGCAGCGCCACCAGGAAGGCGCCGGCGACCGTGGTCAGCGCCATGCCGGCCAGCAGCATGTGCTCGGACGCGTGGGCCGACCGCCGGCCGAGCGAGAGTACCGCCAGCAGCGCCGCCAGCGCGCCGAGGCCGGCCACCCCGGTCAGCGCCAGCCGGTCCAGCCCGGGCACGAACAGGGCGGCCAGGATCAGCGCCAGGGCGGCGCCGGAGGAAACGCCGAGCAGTTCCGGGCTGGCCATGGCGTTGCCGGTCAGGCGCTGCAGCACCACGCCGGCCGCCGCCAGCATGAAGCCAGCGCCCAGGGCGACGGCGACGCGCGGCGCCCGCCAGGGCAGCAGCAGGTCGAGATCGCCGCCCAGGCTCCACTGCCACCCGTCGGGCGTGCGGCCCAGCGCCAGCGCGGCCCAGACGACGAGGCCGAGCAGCAGCACGGCGCCGATCACCCAGGGCCAGGGATGGCGGCGGCGATGATCGGCGGAGGCGGCGGGGCGGTCCGGTCGGGCTTCGCCCGCCGTTGGCCGCAGGCGGCGCAGCAGCCACAGCAGCAGCGGCGCGCCGAGCATGGCGGTGACGGCGCCGGTCGGCACCGCCCCGCTAGCATCGACGAACTGCACCAGCTGGTCGGTCAGCCCCAGCAGACCGGCGGAGACCAGGGGCCCCCACAGCAGCCGGTCGCGGAAGCGTCGAGCGCCGGCGAGGCGGGCGATCGCCGGCCCGGCGAGGCCGATGAAGCCGATCGGCCCGACCAGGGCTGCGACCGAGGCGCTGAGCAGCACCGCCACCGCGATCGCGGCGAGGCGGGCGGCCGCGGGCGAGAGGCCGAGGCCGCGGGCGCCGTCCTCGTCCAGGTCGAGCAGCGCCAGCGGCCGCAGCATCAGCGCGCCGGCCAGCCCCGCCAGGGCCAGCCGGGGCACCAGGGCCAGCACGCCATCCCAGCTGTTCTGGTTCAGCGACCCGCCCTGCTGCACGAACAGGTCGGTCAGCGCCTCGTGGTTGAACAGCACCAGCATCTTGCTGGCGGCGTCGAGATAGAAGGTGACGACCAGCCCGGCCAGGATCACGGCGATCGGCGCCAGCCTGTGCCGCCAGCTCAGCAGCAGGATCAGGGCCATCGCCACGGCGCTGCCGAGCAGGGACACGGCCTCCTGCCCGGCGTCGAGCAGCGAGGGCACCGACAGGGTGGCTGCAACCAGCGCCAGCCGGGACCCGGCGAAGACGCCCAGGGTCCCGGCCTCGGCCAGCGGGTTGCGCAGTGCCTGCTGGAACAGCACGCCGGCGAGGCCCAGCGCGGCGCCGCCGAGCAGCCCCATGGCCAGCCGCGGCAGCAGGCTGTACTGCGCCAGCATCTGGCGCATGTCGGCGGGGTTGGGGGCGATCAGCGCCTGTCGCCATTCCGCGGCCGGCAGCAGGGCCTGCAGGTGGTGCAGGAATAGGGCCAGGGCCGCGGCGGTCAGCAACGCCGCCAGCAGGGCCGGGCGGCCCGCCGTGGCCGGCCGGGACAGGGCGAGGTCAGCCATTCGCGGTTCCGTGCGCCGGCAGGATCCGGGCGAGCTGATCGGCGAAGCGGGTGGCGGAGGCCAGCCCGCCATTCGGGTAGACCACCGGCATCTCGATCACCCGGCCCTGGCGCACGGCGGGCAGAGCGGTCCAGAACGGGCTGGCGGCGAGTTGGCGCAGGGCGCGCTCGGTCTCGGCGCCGCGGTCGAAATGGATCAGCCGGGCCTCGGCATTGCCGGCCAGCTGCTCGATGCCGATCGAGATGGTGCCCCAGACATTGGTCCGCCCGGTCCAGGCGTTGCGCAGGCCTACCCGACCCAGCACGTCGCCGATCATGCCGCTGCCGCCGAAGACCGCGGCGTGGCGCCCATCCTCGTTGAAGCGGACGACATAGACGGGGCGGTCGGTCCAGGGCGCCAGCGCCTGGCGCGCTCCGGCCAGGGCGGCATCGGCGCGGTCGGACCAGGCCCGCGCCTCGGCCTCGCGCCCGGTCATCGCCGCCACCCGCATCAGCAGGTGGCGCGTGTGATCGACCGCCGGCTTCCGGGTGGAGAAGGTCGGCAGCCAGGCCACCGGCGCGATGCGCTCGACATCGCGTTGGCCGATCTCGGCCCAGGATGGCGCCAGGATCAGGTCGGGCCGCAGATACTGCAGCAGCTCCAGATTGGGCTCCTGCAGCGGGCCGAGATCCGGCACGCCGTCCGGCAGTGCCGGCTCGGCCACCAGGCGCTGGTACAGCGGAATGTTGCCGACCGCGACGGGGGTGATGCCGAGCGTCAGCAGCGTCTCGGTCAGCAGCAGGTCGAGGCATGCGACCCGGCGCGCCGGTCCGGCGGGGCCAGGAGCCTGGGCGTGCGCCCAGGACGGGCCGGCGAAGGCCAGCCCGATCCCGCCCAGGACCGCGCGCCGGGTCGGCATCAGGGCGTCACCACTTGTAGCCCAGCGTGGCCGACACGGTGAAAGGCTCGCCGTAACGGCAGCCGCTGGTGTCGACGCAGGTCAAGTACTCCTTGTCGAACAGGTTCTTGGCGTTGAGCTGCAGGGTGGTGCCCGTCAGCCGCTCGTCGATCGCGCCGAAATCATAGGAGACCATGGCATCGACCAGCATGCGGCCGGGCACGTCGTCCCTGGGATCCGCGGCTCCCGGAACGTTAGCCGAGCTCAGATACTGCAGCCCCGCGCCGAGCGTCAGGCCCTTGATGCCCAGACCGTCCAGCCTGTAGTCCGCCCACAGGGCGACGTTGTGGTACGGCACCAGGGCCAGGCGTTCGCCGTCGCCATCATCGTCGCGGACATCCGTGTACGAATAGGCGGCGACGAGGTTGACCGCGCCGAGGCTGGCCCGCGCCTCCAGCTCGATACCCTGCGAGCGGACCTTGCCGGTCTGGATCGAATAGGTGTTGGTCGGGTCGTCCGGGTCGGCGGTCAGGACATGGTTCTGGTTGATCCGGAAGATGGCGCCGCTAAGCAGGTAGTTCGCGCCGGCCGGCTGGTAGCGCAGGCCGACCTCATACTGGTCGGCCTTGGTCGGCTCGAACTGCTCCCCGGTCCGGCTGACGCCGGCATTCAGCGCCGTGGGCTGGAAGGACTGGCTGAAGCTGGCATAGGGCGCGAGGCCGTTGTCGAACAGGTACAGGAGGCCGACGCGACCGGTGAAGGCGCTGTCCGCCCGGTGCTGCTTCCGGTCGATCCCCAGGAAGTCGAGCACGGCCTGGTTGCGGTAGCTGGTGTTGTAGGCGTCGGACCAGTCGTAGCGGCCGCCCAGCACCAGGATCAGCTTGTCGTAGATCTTCATCTGATCCTGGAGATAGATGCCGACCTGCGACCCGGAATTCTTGAAGCCCGTGTTGTTGTTGTAGTTGACGGTCACGTTCGCGTCGTAGACCGGGTCATGGATGTCCTGGAGCGGGCCGACGGTGCCGCCGAAGCGGTCGGTGTCGTAGCTGACGCCATAGGTGTCGACGCCGGCCAGGAGCGTGTGCTGCACCGGCCCGGTCTCGACCTTCGCCTCCAGCGAGGTGTCGGTGGTGAAGCCGTTCGACGTCTCCAGGCGATTGACCACGCCGCGGGACAGGCTGTCGCCCGTCAGCTTCCCGTAGCTCAGATAGTTCCAGTTCACGTCGGCGTGGTAGTAGCGCAGGCTGTTGCGCAGGATCAGGCTGTCGTTGAACTTGTGCTCGAGCTGATAGCCGAGCGTGTAGCTCTCGCTGTAGTACTTGTCGTAGCCCTGCTGGCCGATGAACAGGTCACGCGGGATCCGGCCGTGACGGAGATCGTCATAGGGCATCGGCGGGGCGAAGCGGGTGTAGATCTCCTGATAGTCGCTCAGGAAGGTGATGGTGGTCGCATCGGACGGCCGCAGGGTGAAGGCCGGAGCGATGTAGAACTTGTCGTCCGGCACATGGTCGACCGAGTTGCCGGAATCGCGCCACAGCCCGGTCAGCCGGTAGGACAGCATGCCGTTCTCGTCGATCGGGCCGCTGGTGTCGCCCGAGAACTGGGTCCGGCCGAAGCTGCCGTATTCGGCGTTCAGCTCGTGGAACGGCGTGTCGGTCGGCCGCTTGCTGATGGCATTGACCACGCCGCCGGGGCTGAGCTGGCCGTACAGCACGGAGGAGGGGCCGCGCAGCACCTCGATCCGCTCGAGGCCGTAGGGCTCCTGGTTGCCGTCATAGACGTTGGATTGCAGGCGCAGGCCGTCGCGCAGCATGCCGGATCCGCCGGTGGCCACGTTGAAGCCGCGGATCTGGAAGTCGTCGTTCAGCCGGCTGTAGGCGCCCGACTGGAAGGTGATGCCCGGGGTATAGGTAAGCGCCTCGGACAGGGTCTCGGCATCCGTCGCCGTGATCTGGTCCTTCGGCACCACCGAGATCGATTGCGGCGTTTCGATCAGCGGCGTGTCGGTCTTGGTGGCGCTGAGGCCGGTGTTGGCGACGAAGCCCTGGACGGGGCCTGTCGCGCTTTCCCCCTGGCCGGTGACGACGATCGGCGCCAGGACGATGCCGGAGCCGGCGGCCGGCTGCTGCTGGGTCTGATCCTGCACCTGTGTCTGCGCCCAGGCCGACCCCCCGGCCGCGACGAGAATGGTAGTCGTTAGCAACATCCGCACGCGATCGCGCGCGCCGTATCCAGCACCCATGCCACCCCATCCCTTCCTATCCGGAATCGCAGGCACCGGCGATCCTCGCCACGCCCGTCTTCGAATGCCGGGTGCTGCTTAACAAGATTAATAATGACTCGCAATCTCATTCGCAGAGATTTTCGGCGATCTCAACGGATCGTCAGGGCGGGGTCTGCCCGACGAGGTCCGGGCGATATCAGGCCCGGCTGAGCCGGTCGAGCGTGGATTGGGCCTGGTCGAGATGGCGCTTGATGATCGGCACCAGCTGTGTCGCGATCGCCTTCAGCGCCGGGTTGCCGCCGAAGCTGCTGTAGTCCTGCTGCAGCTTCAGTGCCGTGGTGTGGGCCTCCACCTGGGTCTGCATGTACAGCCGGTCGAAATCCTGCTCGGTCGCGTTGCCCAGATCCTGCAGCAGCTGATCGTGCCGGGCTTCGACGCTGGCCGGCGGGGAGGGCGCAAAATCCTGGCCTTTGGCCGCGTCGATGAGCAGCTGGCCGGCCTTGGTGTGGTCGTCGATCATCATGCGGGCGAAGCTGCGAACCTCGTCGGACGACGCCTTCCGCAGGGCGAGCTGCGCGGCGGAGATCTCGAACAGGTTGCTCGCCGCAGTCTGCTCGACATAGCCGGCGGCATCGGCCTGCGCCGGCCCGGTGGCAGCGTCGGCGCTCTGCGCGGACACGGTCGGGGCGGTCGCAAGGCAGGCGAGGGCGGCGAAGCTCAGGGCAGCCAGGAGTCGTCGCATGGGTCGGCTCCGTGATCGGTCGGCTTGCCTGGTCAACGCGAGGGCCGGTTCGCCGGTTCCGATTCCGGCGGCAGCGAGTCGACCCGGATCTCGGCGATCAGCGGCAGGTGGTCGGAGGCGTGCCGGCCTTCGGGATCGACCCGGCTGCGGAGCAGCGCGTGTCGGGGCCGGCAGTAGATACGGTCCAGCGTCAGCACCGGCCAGCGGGCGGGATAGGTGCGCTGCAGCGTGCGCGCCGGCAGCGTTTCGGCCAGCGACCGGCGGACGGCGCCGTTCCAGGTCCAGTCGTTGAAGTCGCCGAGCATGACCGAGGTCGGCGCGGCGCTGTCGGCGATCCGCGCCAGCATCGCCGCCTGGCGCCGCCGCTCGGCGAAGGCGAGGCCGAGATGGACGGCGGCCAGGTGGAACGCGCCGCCCGGGGCCGAGACCATGGCCTCGATGGCGCAGCGCGGCTCCCGGCGGGAATGAGTCAGGTCGTGCAGCCGGACGGCGGAAAGGGGCCAGCGGCTGATCAGCAGGTGCCCGTAATGCCCGTCCGGCGCCACGATGGTGCGGGCTGCGACGGTGTGCGGGCCCAGGGCCGCGGCAAGCCGGGCGAAGGGTGATTCCGCGCCGTCGCCGCGGCCGCGCGAATCCACCTCCTGCAGCGCCACGATATCGGGCTGGTGCCGCTGCACCAGGGCGATCACCCGGTCCAGGTCGTAGCGGCCGTCCGGGCCGATGCCGGCATGGATGTTCCAGGTCAGCAGCCGCAGCGTCGCGTCGCCGGTCACGCCGCGTCCCGTCGCCTCCGGCTGACCAGCGCCTGCAGCCCGACCGACAGGGCGATCCAGGCGGCAACGACCGCCAGCAGGATGCCGATCCGCGCCGGCGACGGGTCGGTCAGGATCGACAGCAGCCGGTCGCCCAGCGTCGACAGCACCAGCAGGCCGGGGGCGAGGCCGAGGGCCGTGCCGAGGACGAAGTCGAGCACCGGGATCCGTGCCGCGCCGGCCACAAGGTTGACCAGGGTGAAGGGCGCGATCGGCACCAGCCGGATCGTCGCAACCGCGACGATGCCGCGCCGGGCGACGCCGTCGCGGATCCGATGCAGCCGCGGGCCCATGACGGCACGCAGCGCGCTCTCGCCGGCTAGCCGCCCGACCAGGTATCCGGCCATGGCGCTGGCCAGGGCGCCGGCCCCGGCATAGGCCAGGCCCGGCCAGGCGCCGAAGGCGGCGGCGGTGGCGGCGATCAGCACCGTTACCGGGAACATCACCAGGCCGCCCAGCACGAAGGCGGCGATCACCAGCGGTGGGCCCCAGCCGGTGCCGGCCAGGCCGTGCAGCGACTGCTGCAGCCGCTCCGGATGCGCCCAGCCAGCGAGGTCGGTGGTGCTCCAGGCCAGGGCCAGCAGCAGGACCGCGACGGCGATCGGGGCCAGGCGCAGCAGGCCGCGCCAGCGCGCCTTGACCGAAGCCAAGGCGCGCTCGATCAGGCCGGTCGCGGGCAGTGGCCGATGCGGGTCGGCGAAGTCCGCCAGGCTCCAGCCCTGCAGGGGGGCGATTGGACGGTCGTCATCCACCGGCTGCAGCCGGCGATCCGGATTGCCGGCGCCGTCGATCGCCGCCAGCAGCGATCCCGTCTCGCCGAGGCGGCGCTCGATCTCCTCCGGCGCCACCCCGCAATGCTCGCCCAGCAGCCGGGCGCGGATGCGGCGGATCGCCCGGCGCTCGGCCTCGTCCGTCGCCTCGACCACCAGGTCGCACTCGCTGTCCACGGCCATCGACCGGTTGCAGAGATTGGCGGAGCCGATGCGCAGCAGGCGGTCGTCGACGATGGCCAGCTTGGAATGGACCATGACGTCGGCGGTAACCCCGTCGGCGCCGGATTGCGGGTGCAGCAGCCGGACACGGTCGGCCACCCCGGCGGCGCACAGGATCTCCATGAACCGGATGCGGCCGGGCGCCATGGCCCGATGCTCGACCCAATTATGGTGGATCCGGGGGGCGATGATCGCCGCCTGCAGCCTCGGCACCTCCCGCATCCGACGGGCCAGGCGCTCGGCGATGCGGGTGCAGGTCACGAACTGGTTCTCGATGTAGATCACCTCCCGTGCTGAATCGATCATGTCCTCGTACAGCGCCTCGATCTCGCGCACCTCGCCCTCGCCGGGATAGTCCGGCAGGGTCCGCGAGATGCCGACGGCGGCATCGCGGAAATCGGGCTCGACCCCCTCCGGCCAGGGCGCGGGCCGGCCACTGAGGGCGGGCAGCGCCTCGCAGCTCGCCCGCTCCCAGCGCCACCGGGCCAGCTCGGCCAAGGCCCGGGCGGCGGGGCCGTCGACCGCCATCTGCACGTCGTGGAAGGGTGGGTAGGGGACGCCCGCCGGATCGGCCCGCCCGGGGGCAACGGGGCGGTGGGCCGGGGTGTCCCAGCGGCGGATGGTCAGGTCGATGCCGCCGACGAAGGCCACGGCGTCGTCGATCACCACGATCTTCTGGTGATGCGAGGAGCCGACGGGGATCTCGTCGTCCAGGCACAGCTCGATCTGCGGCGGCGTGCTCCACTGCAGGGCCAGCAGCGGCAGCGGCTCCCGCTCCAACGCGTAGTACAGCGAGTAGTTCCACAGCAGCAGCTTGACCGACAGCTCGGGCCGCTCGCGCACCAGGGCGCACAGGAAGTCGCCCAGCGTCTTCGGCAGCCCGTCCGCCGGCTCGCCCTCCGGCCCGACCAGCGGGGTGCGGCTGTCGATGTCCCAGCCGATCACCAGGATGCGGTGCTTCGCCTGCCGCATGGCGGAGCGCAGCGCGCCGTAATAGGCGGCGGCATCGACCAGCATCGCAGCCCGGCGGGCATGTTCGATCCGCCAGATGTTGCGTCGCGGCCGCAGCACGGTTGTCTCGAGGCACTGGTCCTCGGCGTCGTCGACGGCGGCCGCATGCCGAATGATCCTCACGGCGCGGGATCCCTCGTTTCGAGTCCTGTCTCATCAACGCGCCAGGGAACGAAATGTCGCCTGCGGCAGGTTATTCCGGATCTTGCCCGGCGCACCGCGCCCGTCTACGAGAAGCGGCATTGCCGCCCGGAGAAGAACCGCCATGAGCCTGCTGACCGACGGTGCCGCCGCCACCTGGGGCATCGCCGCTTTGGCCACGGGCGGGGTGATCCTGCGGCCCTGGCGCCTGCCGGAAGCGATCTGGGCGGTGATCGGCGCCGTGGCGCTGGTCGGCTTCGGCCTGCTGCCCTGGGGCGATGCCCTGACCGCGATCGGCAAGGGCACCGATGTCTACCTGTTCCTGATCGGCATGATGTTGCTGGCGGAACTTGCACGCACCGAGGGCCTGTTTGACTGGGCGGCGGCGATCGCGGCGCGCAAGGCGCGGGGATCGGCCGGCCGGCTGTTCGGGCTGACCTATGTCGTCGGTATCGTCGTCACCGTCTTCCTGTCGAACGACGCCACCGCCGTGGTGCTGACGCCCGCGGTCTATGCCGTGGCGCGCGCGGCCGGGGCGGTGCCGCTGCCCTACCTGTTCATCTGCGCCTTCATCGCCAACGCCGCCAGCTTCGTCCTGCCGATCTCCAACCCGGCTAACCTGGTGGTGTTCGGCAGCCAGATGCCGCCGCTGCTGACCTGGCTGTCCTGGTTCACCCTGCCGTCGGTGCTGGCGATCGGCGCCACCTTCGTCGTGCTGCGCTTGACCCAGGCCGGGGCGCTGCGCGCGCCGATCGCGGCCGATGTGACGGTGCCGGCGCTGCCGCCCGGCGGCCACATGGCGGCCTGGGGCCTGGGCGTCACCGCCGTGGTGCTGCTGCTGGCCTCGGCCTTCGGGCTCGATCTCGGCCTGCCGACGGCGGTGTGCGGCCTGGCCACCGCCGCCGCCGTGCTGCTGCATCGCCGGGATGCGCCCTGGGGCCTGCTGCGCCGCATCTCCTGGGAGGTGCTGCCACTGGTTGCCGGCCTGTTCGTGCTGGTCGAGGGGCTGGACCGTACCGGCGTGGTCCATCTCCTCGCCGCGACGCTGCAGGATGCGGCCTCCCGCTCGGTCGGCGGCGCCGCCTGGGGCACGGGCGTGATCGTGGCGGTCACCACCAACCTGATGAACAACCTGCCGGCCGGGCTGATCGTGCAGTCGACGCTGGCCCAGTCGCCGATGCCGCCGCAGATCACCGGCGCGGCGCTGATTGCCATCGACCTCGGCCCGAACCTGTCGGTCACCGGGTCGCTCGCCACCATCCTCTGGCTCGTCGCCCTGCGCCGCGAGGGGATCGAGGTCGGGGCCCTGCAGTTCCTGCGCCTCGGCCTGCTGGTGATGCCGCCGGCGCTGCTGCTGGCGCTGGCCAGCTTCCTGCTGCCGTGGTGAGCGAGGCGCGTCCCGCCCCGGCAGCAGCGCCCCGGGCCGGCTTCAATCCGCGCTCCCTGGACGCGGTCAACTTCTTCCTGGCCGATGCGCGCGGCGCCGTCGGGCCCTATCTGAACGTCTATCTCGTCACCGCCCAGGGCTGGAGCCAGTCGGCCTTGGGCGTGGTCACCCTGATCAGCGGGATCGCGGCCCTGCTGCTGCAGACCCCGATCGGTGCCGCGATCGACCGCACCCACCGGAAGCGGGGCGCCATTGTGGCGGCCCTGGCGGTGATGGCGGTGGGCGCCATCGTCATCTTCCTGCGCTCGGATTTCTGGTCGGTCCTGATCGCGAGCGGGCTGATCTCGATCGTCGGCGATGTCTTCGCCCCGGCGGTCGCGGCGCTGACCCTGGGGCTGGTCGGCCGCCGCGGGCTGGCGCGGCGGACGGGGCGCAATGCCGCCTACGACCATGCCGGCAATATCGTCATCGCGCTGATCGCCGCCTTCGTCGGCTGGTGGGCCTCGCAGCGTGCCGTGTTCCTGCTGATGCCGGTCTTCGCCGTGATGGCCGTCGTGGCGACGCTGTCGATCCCGGCGCAGGCGATTGATCACGACCTCGCCCGCGGCGCCGATGCGGCGCATGGGGCGGAGGGAAAAGGCGCCCAGTCAGGCTGGAGCGTCCTGATCCGGCACCGGCCGCTCGTGATCTTCGGGATCTGCGTCTTCCTGTTC
>NZ_JBCNNF010000170.1:0-14144 GCF_039594555.1 Inquilinus sp. | reverse complement strand
ATGCCGTCAAGCAGACCACCCATGCCGGGGCGAACCCCTGGCTGGCCGCCGCGATCGGCCTGGCCGGCGCCGCGCTGGTGACCGCCTTCCTGCGCCGCCAGGCCCGCGCCCCGACGCCGATGATCGTCCTGTCGCTGTTCCGCAACCCGGCCATTGCCATCGCCCTGGCCGGCGCCATGGTGGCGATGATCATCATCGTCGGCTTCGAGCTGCTGCTGAGCCAGCAATTGCAACTGGTGCTGGACCTGTCGCCGCTGCAGGCCGGGCTGCGGCTGGCGCCGGTGCCGCTGGCGTCGTTCCTGGCCTCGCCGCTGGCCGGCATGCTGATCCACCGTATCGGCTTCCGCGCCGCGCTGGCGGGAGCCCTGGCCCTGTCCGCCGCCGGCTTCGTCGCCATCGCCCTGCTGCCGGCGGGCGAGGTCTCGGCCGCCGAGATCGCCGGCTTCATCGCCATCGGCGCCGGGGTGGGCGCGGCGATGACCGCGGCATCGACCACGGTGATGAACAGCGCCCCGGCGCATCAGGCCGGCGCCGTCGCCGCGGTCGAGGAGGTGGCGTATGAGCTGGGCGGCGGCCTCGGCGTCGCCCTGTTCGGCAGCCTGATGGCGGTGCTGTACCAGCGCCTGCTGGCGTTGCCGCCGCTGCTGGAGACGGCGGTGCCGGCGGCGCGGCGGTCGATCGGCGAGGCGCTGCTGGCGGCCGACGCGCTGGCGGCGCCGGAGGCCGGCACGGTGGCGACGGCGGCGCGGGCGGCCTTCACGTCGACCTATCAAGGCGTATCGTTGGTGGCGGCGGCGCTGCTGGCCGTCACCGCGCTGGGGGCGCTGATGGTGCTGGCCCGGCGGCGGGCGGCACAGCCCAGCTGAGACCGCCGCAGAGGTCAGGCCGGGTTGGCGCCGAAGACTTCGGAGCAGTAGAGCGTGTTGCCGCCGGCCAGGACGAAGAACACCACGTCCTGGCTGTTGGTCAACGCCGTGACGGTGCAGACCAGCGGCAGGACCTTGTCCTGGATGGTCTTGCTGTCGTGCCGCTCCCACACCAGCTTGCGGCCGCCCTCCGAGGTCGGGGTGTCGCGGTCGGGCTGGCCGAGATCGGCGACCATCTCCGCCAGCGGGTGGTCCTGGTAGGGCGCGATCCGCTTGCCGAAATTCTCCCGCGCGGCCGCGGAAACGCTCTCCGCCGTCTGCGGCTCGGCACAGGCGGCGAGGAGCAGGAGGGCGGCGGCGACGGTCAGCGATTTCGGAAAAGGCAACAGGGCTCTCCGGCCGGCGGGCAAGACGGTCGTCCAGCGTGTACACGCCGGGGGCTGGCCGGTCCAGCGGGTCGGCCGCCATCCCCGCCTAGATCTGCAGCCCGTGCCGGTCCAGCTCGTCCTGCCGGAACGGCACGGCCGACAGGACGTAGACGAGGTGGAACGGCTCCGCCCGGCCCGGGCGGAACACCGGCAGCCGGGCGGAGGAGAAGCCGATCGACCGGGCCCGGTCCACGAAGTCCGGATCCTCGAAGGCCGACCAGACCATCAGGATCCCGTCGGGCGCCAGCGCCCGGCGCAGCGTGCCGAGGCCGTCCGTCCCGTAGAGCGCCGCATTGCCGGCGGCGGAGAGCGGCTGCGGCCCGTTGTCGACGTCGAGCAGGATGACGTCATAGGCCGGCCCCTCGGCCGCCACGGCCAGGACGTCGCCGTGCCGGATCTCGGCCGGATGGTCGGCGAGCGACGGCGGCCGGGTGTGCCGCCCGAACCAGCGGATCACCGCCTCGGACAGCTCGGCCACCGTGACCCGCCCGGCCCCGCCGAGATGCCGGACCAGGCTGGCCAGGGTGTAGCCGAGGCCGAGGCCGCCGACGAGGATGGCGGGATCCGGCCGGCGGGCCAGGCGGGCGGCGAGCTCGCCAAGCCGGTCCTCCGACTCGTGGTACTCGCCGTTCATCAGCTCCCAGCCATCGACCCGGATCATGTAGAGGCCGCCGCGCTCATAGAGGTCGAGCACGCTGTCCCCGAACGCGGCGCTGTCCACATGAACCCACATCGGCCGTCCTTCCTGATCGGTCGCGGATCTTGGCCGCGGCCGCCGGACGGATCAATGCGCGTCCGCCGACGGGGCTTGGCGCGGCGCCACCTTGCGCATCAGCGGCACCATCAGCGCCGCCACGGTCAGGCAGGCGCACAGCACCAGGAAGGCATCGGCATAGGTCAGGGTCTGCGCCTCGCGCATGGTCAGGGCCCAGAGCTGCTGCAGCGCCGCCGCATGGCCGCGCTGGGCGTCGCCGCCGAGCGCCATGGTCTGCGCCGCGGTGACCTTCTGCACCAGCTCGGTCATCGCCGGGTTGGACGGGGTCAGATGCTCCGCCAGCCGCAGAAAGTGCAGGTTGGTGCGGTCGTTCAGGATGGTGGCGCAGCCGGCGATGCCGATGGCGCCGCCCAGATTGCGCATCAGGTTGAACAGGCCGGAGGCGAATTTCAGCCGGTCCGGCGCCAGCCCGCCCAGGGTCAGCGTCACCGCCGGCGCCACCGCGAATTGCTGGGAGAAGCCGCGGAAGGCCTGCGGCAGCAGGAATTCGCGCCAGCCCCAGTCATGGGTGATCGGGGTGAAGTTCCACAGCGAGAAGGCGAAGCAGGCCAGGCCGAACATCATCAGCCAGCGCAGGTCGAAGCGCCTGGCGCACCAGGCGTAGACCGGGATCGCCATGATCTGGAACACGCCGGTGGAGAACACCGTCAGGCCGATGTCGTAGGCGCTGAAGTCGCGCACCCGGCCGAGGAATTGCGGCGTCAGGTAGATGGTGGAGAACAGGCCGATGCCGGTGACGAAGGAGAAGAAGCAGCCGAGCGCGAAGTTGCGGCTCTTCAGCGCCCGCAGATCGACCACCGGCCGCTCGAAGGTCAGGCTGCGCCAGACGAAGAGCACGCCACTGATGCCCGCGATCCAGGCGGTGGCGCGGATGGTGTCGTCGCCGAACCAGTCCCAGCGCGGCCCCTCCTCCAGCGTGTATTCGAGGCAGCCGAGGAACAGCGCCATCAGCACCATGCCGGGATAGTCGGCGCCGCGCAGCAGCGACCAGTCCGGCTTGTCGATCTTGACCAGGATCGGCACGACGATGGTGATGAACACGCCCGGGATCAGGTTGACGAAGAACAGCCAGTGCCAGGAGTAGTTGTCGGTGATCCAGCCGCCGATGGTCGGCCCCAGCGTCGGGGCCAGCGACGACAGCGCGCCAATGGTGGCGGCGGCGACCACCACCTTCGGCCCCTGGAAGAAGGCGAAGGCGGCGGTGAACACGGTCGGGATCATCGAGCCGCCGAGGAAGCCCTGCAGCGCCCGGAAGGCGATCATGCTGTTGATGTCCCAGGACCAGCCGCAGAGCAGGCTGGTCAAGGTGAAGCCGGCGGCCGAGACGCTGAACAGCCAGCGCGTCGACATCACCCGCGACAGCCAGCCGGAGAGCGGGATGACAATGATCTCGGCGATCAGGTAGCTGGTCTGCACCCAGGCGGTCTCGTCGACGCCGGCCGACAGGCCGCCGCCGATGTCGCGCAGCGAGGCCGAGACGATCTGGATGTCGAGCAGCGCGATGAAGAAGCCGACGCACATCACGGCGAAGGCGAAGATCTTCTGCCCCTCGGTCAGCCCGGCGACGCCGGTGGGGGCCGCGGCGGCGCTCATTTCGAGGCGCCTTCCCGCTGGTCGACATCGGCCGTCACCGACAGGCCCGGCCGCAGCCGGCCCAAGGTCGAGGCGTCGCCGTCGAGCAGGATGCGCACCGGCACGCGCTGCACGATCTTGGTGAAGTTGCCGGTCGCGTTCTCCGGCGGCAGCACGCTGAACTGGGCGCCGGTGGCCGGCGCCAGGCTGGCGACATGGCCGTGGAACACCTCGCCCGGCAGCACGTCGGCCGTCACCGTCGCCGCCTGGCCGGCGCGCATCTGCGCCAGCTGCGTCTCCTTGAAGTTGGCGTCGACCCACAGGCCGGTGGCCGGCACGACCGACAGCAGCTGCGACCCGACGGTGGCATAGGCCCCTTCCTGCGCGGCGCGGTTGCCGATGGTGCCGTCGATCGGCGCCCGGATCTCAGTGTCGCCGAGGTTCAGTTGCGCCGTGTCACGGTCGGCCTCGGCCGCCGCCAGCGCCGCGCGGGCCTGCTGCTTCTGGGTGTCGATGACGTCGAGCTGGCGCTGCGCCGCCTGCAGCGCGGCCTCGGCCTTCTGGCCGTCCGCCACCGCCTGCTTGTAGTCGGCATCCGCCTTCTGGAAGGTCTGGACCGAGGCCCAGGATCGGGCCGAGAGCTGCTGGTAGCGCGCCTGGTCGTCACGTGTGCGCACGACCTCGGCGTCGGCGGCGGCGATGCCGGCCTGGGCCTGGGCGATCACCGCCTGCTGCAGCCGGTAGGACGCGTCGAGATTGGCCAGGGTGGCATTCTGCTGCGCCACCGCGGCCTCGGCCTTGGCCAGCGCCGCGCGGTAGTCGCGGTCGTCCAGCTTCACCAACAGGTCGCCGGCATGCACCGGCTGGTTGTCGGTCACCGCCAGGGTGGCGATGAAGCCGGCGACCTTGGGCGCGATCACGGTGATGTTGCCGCCGACATAAGCATCGTCGGTGCTCTCGAAGAAGCGGCCGACCGTCCACCAGTCATAGCCGTACCAGCCGCCGCCCAGGAGGATGGCCAGGGCCGCGCCGGTCAGGGCCAGGCGCTTCTTCGTCAGCCGCGGCTTCCGCGCCACGGGCGTCTGGACCGGGGTCGAGGTGTCGCGGTCGCGGTCGAGGACGATGGCGTTCACGGCGTGGCCTCCGGGGATATGAAAGTGGCGCGGGCCAGCCGGCGCTGGGTGCGCTCATCGGCGGCGGGGCCCGCGCCGGGCCGGAACTCGCGCGGGGTCATGATCCGGCCGCTGTTGCGGTCGAACAGCACCGGGTCGGCGACGGCGCCGGTCTCGCGGTCGACCAGCTGGATGCTGGCGCCTTCCGGCGCGAAATGGCGGTTGCCCCATACGATCAGCGACCAGACCACGGCCCGGAAGTCGCGGCCGCTCTCGGTCAGGACGTATTCGTCGCGCGGCGGCTTCTCGCTGTAGCGCCGCCGCTCCAGCAGCCCGGCCTCGACCAGGCTGTTCAGCCGCCGGGTCAGCATGCTCGGTGCGATGCCCAGGGCCTTCTGGAACTCGTCGAAGCGGGTCGCGCCGTAATAGGCCTCCCGCAGGATCTCGATGCTCCACCACTCGCCGACGCGGTTCAGGCTGCGGCCGACGGGGCACTGGGGGTTGCCGAGGCTCTTGCGCTGCATGGCGATGCCTGCGCCTTTATTGAATGACGATCGTCATATATGCTTGTTACTATCAATATGCAAGTGACTTCGAAAAATCGAAACGGATGCGGCCGGGCACAAGGCCCGGCCGCTGGCTGGAACAATGCTCTTTGATGCGGCTCGTGGAGCCCTAGCCGGTGGCCGGAAGGCCGCCCGCATCCTGCAGGATGAACGCCGCCGCCTTCTCGCCGATCACCACACAGGGCGCCATGGTGTTGCCGGTGGTCACCCGCGGCATGATCGACCCGTCGGCGACGCGCAGCCCCTCCACGCCATGGACGCGCAGCCGGCCGTCGACGACGGACAGGCCGTCCCGTCCCATCCGGGCGGTGCCGGTCTGGTGCCAGTAGGTCGCCGCCCCGTCGCGCACGAAGGCCTTGAGATCGCTGCCACCCAGGCCGCCGGGCATCACCTCGCGCCGGACGAAGGGCCGCAGGGCGGCTGAGTTGCCGATGTCGCGGCACAGCTCGATCGAGCGGACCAGCGCCTTCATGTCGGCCGGGTCGGACAGGGTGTTCGCCTCGATCGCCAGAGGATCGGCCGGGTTCGGCCCGGTCAGGCGCAGCCGCCCCTGGCTGCGGGGCCGGACGATGCCGGCCAGCATCGACCAGGACCCGGCCGGCGGCTCGTAATGGGCGGTCTCCGCCGTGGTGAAGGGGGCCTCGAGCTGGAAGGGCTGCAGGTCCGGCGTGTCGAGCGCCGGGTCGCTCTTCCAGAAGAAGGTCGCCTCCGCCGCATTGTTCCGGGGCACGATCGGCTCGCGGGCTTCCCAGACGCAGGGCACGAACAGGTGGTCCTGGAAATTCCGGCCGACACCCGGCAGGTGCTGCACCACCTCGATGCCGGCCGGGACCAGGTCGTCCGCATCGCCAACGCCCGACTGCATCAGCACCTTCGGCGTGTTGATCGCGCCGAGGGACAGGACGATCTCGCGGCCCGCAGTGATGCGCCGGATCTGCCCCTCGTGCAGGATCTCGACCGCGGCCGCTCGCCGGCCGTCGAACAGGATGCGGGTGACCAGCGCGCCGGTGAGCACCGTGAGGTTGGGCCGGTCCATCAGCGGATAGGCATAGGTCCGGAACACCGACAGGCGGCGGCCGTCGCGGATCCGGACATTGGCGATGGCCGCGCCGCCATCGCTTTCCATCAGCGTGCCGTTCTGGTCGTCATAGGTCGGGATGCCCGCCGACCGGGCGCCTTCCAGCATCGCCAAGGCAACCGGATGGGGGTCGCGCGCCGGCTCGACATGGACCAGGCCGCCCTTGCCCCGCCGCAGCGGGTCCGGCGTCCCCTGCCAGTCCTCGATCCGGCGGTAGATGTCCAGCACCGCCTCGTAGCCCCAGCCCGGATCGCCCGCGGCTTCGGCGAAATGCTCCCAGTCGTTTCGGTGGCCGCGGGCCCAGACCATGACGTTGATGCTGGAGCCGCCGCCCAGCACCCGGCCCATGGAGAGCGGCAGCCGGCGCCCGTTGAGGGCGGGATTGGCCTCGGCCTCGAAGCCCCAGTCCCGCTCGGTGCCGAGATTGGCGGGCCATTGCCCGGCCTGCCGCACGCTGTCGACCTCGTCGGTGCCGCCGGCCTCCAACAGCAGCACGGAGGCCCGCCCGTCCTCCGCCAGGCGGCGGGCCACGACGGAGCCGGAGGAGCCCGAGCCGCAGACGATGAAATCGTAGCCGGGCTTCAGGGCCGTGGTCAGCCGGTGCTGGTTGGCGGCGACCGCGGCGGCGTGCTCGGCCGCCTCGGCGCCGGGTTTGAAAAGCGCGGTGTCTTCCACTGAGCGTCCTTCCGTATCGATGAGGCCGGCCCGGTCCGACAGGACGCGGCGACTTTCTATTAAATCTATCAATTAAATTGAATCTATCGATTCTCGGAGGCTAAGATGGTTACGATCGCAATACGATCCGGGCTGGCGAACCTGATCTGGCACGTCCAGTTGTGAAGGCAGCCCGGGGCCGGGAGAGCCGGCGACTGGACAAGCGCGGCCGATGGAGTGGCTGGGACAAGCATGGCGAACGACATCCTGACCACCGCGCAGGCGGCGAAGTTGCTGGGCATCTCCGTCCGCACGGCCCAGCTGCTGATCGAGGGCGGGTCGCTGACCTCGTGGAAGACCCCGGGCGGCCACCGCCGGGTGTACCGCGCGGATGTCGAGGCCCTGGTCGCCGGCTCCGATCCGGCCGCCTCCTCCGCCCTGGTGGTCGTGGTGGCGGCGCCCGGCCGGCTGGCCGGGTACGAGGAGGCCCTGCGCAGCGTCGGGGAATGCCTGGCCGACGGCCATGACGACGTCCACGCTGCCGCCGTCGCCATCGGCGCCCGCCGGCCGGCCGCGGTGGTGGTCGATCTCGAGGATGGCGATCCGGGGCGGGCGGCCCTGCTGCGCAGCCTGGCGGCCAACCCCGCTTTGGCCGGTATCCGCCTCCTGGCGGTGGGCAGCGACGGCCTGGCATCGCTGCAGCAGCTGCCGGACGCGGTGCGGGGCCTGCTGCGCGACCACGCCCCGCCGCCCCCCGGCACCGGCGATCCCGCCCCGCCATGGCCGTTGGCGGCGAACGAGAACCAGCGCCTGGCGGCGCTCGACCGGTCCGGGCTGGCGCAATCCCCGTCGGAGGAGGCCTTCGACCGGCTGACCTGGCTGGCCGGCCGCTGCCTGAACGCGCCGGTCGCCCTGCTGACGCTGCTGACCCCGACCCGCCAGGTCTTCAAGTCGCGGCAGGGGCTGGACATGGCCGAGACGCCGCGCAGCTGGGCCTTCTGCAACCGCACCATCCTGCAGAAGGGGGTGTTCACCGTCGAGAACCTGGCCCTGGACCCGGAG
This sequence comes from Inquilinus sp., assembly GCF_039594555.1. Lineage (GTDB taxonomy): Bacteria > Pseudomonadota > Alphaproteobacteria > DSM-16000 > Inquilinaceae > Inquilinus. The sequence goes on along the minus strand of NZ_JBCNNF010000170.1, from coordinate 6,031 downwards.
TTCAGGGCGAATCCGGCGGTCGCCGGCGGGCCCGCCTTCCGTTTCTATGCCGGAGCCCCGGTGGTCGACGCCGACGGCTTCGCCCTGGGGTCGCTCTGCGTCATCGACCATGTGCCGCGGATCCTGGACGAGGAGCAGCGGCGCTGCCTGCTAACCCTCGCCGCCCTGGCCTCGGCCGAGGTGCAGCGGCGGGCCCTGGATGCCCTGAACCGCCGGCACGGCCGGGCCGCCGGGCGCTAGCCGGGTCGGCGGTCGGCCGGACAGCCGCATCCGTCCCGGGCATCCGCCGCCCTAGCTTCGCCCCAGGTCGACGCACCCCGTTGCGCAGCCCGGCCGATCCCGGCGAGAATGGCGTCACGCCGCCGAGACCATGCCCGCAACCCGCCCCCATCGGGCGAGAGGTGACCTTTGAGTCGCGACCGCCAGCTGCATCTCGGCGCCTTCATGCGCCCGGCCAGCATCCACACCGGCGCCTGGCGCTATCCCGGCGCCACGCCGGACGCCAACTTCAACTTCCCCCTGCTCAAGCGCGCCGCCCAGACGCTGGAGCGCGGCAAGTTCGACGCCTTCTTCATGGCCGACCACCTGGCCGTGCTGAACATGCCGGTTGAGGCGCTGAAGCGCAGCCACACGGTGACGTCGTTCGAGCCCTTCACCCTGCTGTCGGCCCTGGCCGGCGCCACCGAGCGGATCGGGCTGGTCGCCACCGCCTCGACCACCTTCGACGCGCCCTACCATATCGCCCGGCGCTTCGCCTCGCTGGACCATCTCAGCGGCGGCCGCGCCGGCTGGAACATCGTCACCACCTCGAACCCGGACGCGGCGCTGAATTTCGGGCTCGAGGAGCATATGGAGCATGACGAGCGCTACGGCCGCGCCCGCGAGTTCTACGACGTCGTCACCGGGCTGTGGGACAGCTGGGCCGACGAGGCCTTCATCCGCGATGTCGAGAGCGGCCTCTATTTCGACCCGGCGAAGCTGCATGTGCTCAACCACAAGGGGCCGCACCTGTCGGTGCGCGGGCCGCTGAACATCGCCCGGCCGCCGCAGGGCTGGCCGGTGATCGTGCAGGCCGGCGCCTCCGACGCCGGGCGGCAGCTGGCGGCGGAGACGGCGGAGGTGGTGTTCGCCTCCGGCTCCACCCTCGCCGTCGGCCAGCGCTTCTATGCCGATGTGAAGGCGCGGGCGGAGAAGGCCGGCCGCGACCGGAACCATCTGAAGATCCTGCCCGGCGCCTTCGTCGTGGTCGGCGACACGGTGGAGGAGGCCAAGGCCAAGCGCGCGAAGCTGGACAGCCTGGTGCATTACGAGAGCGCCATCGCCTCGCTGTCGATCGCGCTGGGCACCGACGCCTCCGGCTTCGACCCGGACGCGAAGCTGCCGCCGATCCCGGAGACCAATGCCAGCAAGACCGGCCGCGAGCGGGTGCTGGAGCTGGCGGAGCGCGAGGGGCTGACCGTGCGCCAGCTGGCCCAGCGCCTGGGCGGCTATGCCGGCCTGGCCTTCGTCGGCACGCCGCAGACGATCGCCGACGAGATGCAGGCCTGGCTGGACGGCGAAGGCTCGGACGGGTTCAACGTCATGTTCCCGTACCTGCCCGGCGGCCTCGACGATTTCGTCGACCGGGTGGTGCCGGAGCTGCAGCGCCGCGGCATCTTCCGCACCGAGTACGAGGGCACGACGCTGCGCGACCATCTGGGATTGCCGCGGCCGGGGAATAGGTTCTTCTAGGGCCTGCTATCCGGCTGAATCCAGGCTCGCTGTTCGTTCGGCGCCCGAAGCCGTATCATTGGAGGCTTGGACGAAGGGGGGACCATCATGCGATTGCCGATGGCGATCGGTATGGCGCTCGCGCTTGCCGGATGTGCCCAGCCGGGGCCCGAAGGGATCATTGACTATGTTCATGGCGACAATGCCAGGTCCTACATTGTCGGATTCCAGCCCGGCAGCGCCAAACTGGACAAGGAATCCGTAAAGGTCGTCACGGACGCCGCAACCGACGCGGTCAAATATCACGCAGCCCTGGTGGTGATCACAGGCCATGCCGATAGAGTAGGCCCCAAGGATCAAAACCAGGAGCTTTCCCGGCGTCGTGCGCTGGCCGTCCGGCGACTGATGGAGTCTGAAGGCGTCAACCGGCGCATCATCACTGTGAAGGCGGCGGGCGAAGACGATCAACTCGTCCCGACTGACGACAACGTTCCGGCCCCAACCAATCGCAACGCGGAAATCATCATCCGCTGACAACGCTATTAGCGGAGTGCCCGGCGTATCCCAGCCTCCCGACGAGGTTTGATCGTCGAGCCGGCTCGATCGCCCCCCTACTCCGCCACCAGCTTCCGGATATAGGCGATCGACCGGGCCGCGAAGGTCTTCCAGTCGGACGGGTTGTCGTGCTCGACCACCAGCACCGCGGCACGGGTCCGGCCGAACAGTGGGGCCAGCGACGGCCAGTCGATGATGCCGTCGCCGGTGGCGGTCCAGCCCTCGTCGGCGGCGGTGCCGGCGCGGGCCGTGTCCTTCAGCTGGATCGCGGTGATGCGGTCGGCGTAGCGCGCCAGCTCCTGCGCCGGGTCGGCCCAGCCACGGGTGACCCAGCCGATATCGATCTCGAAATCGACGCCCGGCCCCGCCGCTTCCAGCAGCAGGTCGATCGGCCGGTTGCCGTCCTCCAGCCGCCGGTACTCGAAATCGTGATTGTGCCAGGCGACCTTGAGGCCCTCGGCCTTCGCCTTCGCCGCCCCCTCCGCCAGCTGTTCGCCGACGCGGCGCCAGCCATCGGCGGTGATGCTGCGCTCCGCCGGCGTCAGGTAGGGCGGGATCAGCGTGTCGGCGCCCATGGCATGGGCATAGTCGAAGAAGCGCTGCGGCTCGTTCACCAGTCCGGCCAGCGGCATGTGGAAGCCGGAGCACGTCAAACCAGCCGCGTCGATCTGCCGACGGAACGTCTGCACATCGGCCTCATAGGCCGGCAGCCAGGGCTCCACCGCATCGTAGCCGCATTGCGCCAGCCAGTCGAGCTGGGCCTCCAGCGGCGGGAAGAACCGGGCGGAGTAGAGCTGGAAGGAGATCGGGAGCATCGCGGCCGTCCGGCTTCGGGGACATCGGCGGACAGGTTAGGCACGGCGCCCCCTGCCCGGCCAGCCGGATCGGGTTGGCCATGTCCGCCATTCTGGACAAACCGCCGCCCCGTCCCGAGCCGCATTGACAGCGGAGCGGCTTCCCATGTTCTGATTGTTGCAAGGAATCGCCGACTCGCCTTGCGAGATCAGAGACGAACACCCCAGGGAGGAAACGAAATGTCGGAGACGACCGGGACCAAACCGGGTTTCGCCATGGGACCGTCGCTGGACGCGGCGCCGACGATCGGCCGGCGCCGCTTCCTGCAGGGCACGGCCGGCGCGCTGGTGGCGCCCGCCGTGGCCGGGCTGCCGGCCATGGCGCGGGCGCAGGACAAGGTCGAACTGCTGTTCTGGGCTTGGACGCCCGACACCCAGACCCAGGTCGACCTGTTCCAGAAGAAATACCCCGGCATCTCGGTCAAGCTGGAGAATGTCGGCCAGGGCCCGCCGCATTACGTCAAGCTGCGCAACGCGATCAAGGCCGGCAGCGGCCTGCCGGACGTGGCGCAGATGGAGTTCAACTCGATCGCCAGCTTCAAGCAGCTGGGCGTGCTGGCCGACCTGGCGCCGCAGGGCGTCGGCGAGGTCGGGCCGAAATTCATCGACTGGACCTGGAAGTCGGTGACCGACGGCGGCAAGATCTACGCCGTGCCCTGGGACAGCGGGCCGATGGGCCTCTTGTACCGCGCCGACGTGTTCGACAAGAATGGCCTGTCGGTGCCCGAGACCTGGGACGAATACGCCGAGCAGGCGATCAAGCTGAAGGAGAAGGCGCCCGGCACCTTCATGTGCGATTTCGGCGCCTCCGACGCCGGCTGGGTCTGCGCCGTGCTGTGGCAGGCCGGCTGGCGGCCCTTCCACCTCGACGGCACCAGCCTGAAGATCGCGATCAACGACGACATCGCCAAGAAATGGGCGGCCTATTGGCAGAAGCTGATCGACGCCAAGGCGGTCGACGTCAAGCCGATGTGGACCACCGAATGGTTCGCCGGGCTCGACGCCGGCACCTATGCCTCCTGGGTCACCGCGGCCTGGGCGCCGGTGCTGATGCAGCAGTCGATGAAGAAGAGCTTCGGCCAATGGCGGGCGGCGCCGATGCCGCAATGGCAGAAGGGCGGGAAGATCACCTCGAACTGGGGCGGATCGACCTTCGCGGCCTTCACCGCGTCGCAGCACCCGAAGGAGGCGGCGCTGTTCTGCCAGTTCATGGGCGCCGATCCGGAAGCCTCGAAGCTGTGGAACACCAAGCAGTTCCTGTTCCCGGTGCTGAAGGACCTAATCAACGACAAGGAGCTGATGGGCCACGGCTACGACTTCTACGGCGGCCAGAAGGTCAACGAGATCTTCGCGGTCTCGGAGAACCAGGTCGACCCGAGCTTCGAGTTCGCGCCGTTCCAGGACTATGTGAACCAGCAGCTGCAGGACGAGATGGCCTCCGCCATTGCCGGCAACGGCACCCTGGCCCAGGCCTTCGACCGGGTGCAGGACACCGTCGTGGCCTATGCCAACGATCAGGGCTTCACCGTCCTCTGAGCTCGGGGCCGGCGGGCGCGCCGTGACGGCGGCGCCCGCCGGTGCCCAGGCCCACGCCCGGATCCTGATCGGCCGCAAGCTGGCGCCCTATGTCTTCCTGGCGCCGTTCCTGCTGCTGTTCGCGGGATTCCTGGTCGCGCCGCTGCTCTACGCCTTCCAGATGAGCCTGTTCCGCGAGACGCTGGTCGGCGGCGCCCGCTTCGTCGGGCTCGACAACTACGTCCGCGCCATCCACGACAAGAACTTCTGGGACGGCGTCGGCCTGCTGTTCCAGTTCGGCTTCATGCAGATCCCGGTGATGCTGGGGCTGGCGCTGGTGTTCGCATTGATCCTGGACAGCGGCATGGCCCTGGCCCGCAGCTTCTTCCGCGTCGCCTTCTTCATCCCCTATGCCGTGCCCGGCGTGATCGCGGCGCTGCTGTGGGGCTATCTCTACGGCCCGGCTTTCGGCCCGTTCAGCCAGATGTCCGAGGCCATGGGCTTCGGCAAGATCGACTTCCTGTCCAATGGCGGCCTGCTGCCCTCGCTCGCCAACATCGCGGTGTGGGAGTACATGGGCTACAACATGATCATCTACTATGCCGCCCTGCAGTCGATCCCGCGGGACCTGGAGGAGGCGTCGGCGATCGACGGCGCCACGGCCTTGCAGCATTCGCTGCGGATCAAGCTGCCGCTGATCGTGCCCACCATCATCGTCACCGTGATCTTCTCGATCATCGGCACGCTGCAGCTGTTCACCGAGCCGTACCTGATCCGCAACCTGGCGCCGAGTCTGATCAACAGCCACTACACGCCGAACTACTACGCCTACACCTTGGCCTTCACGTCGCAGCAGTACAACTACTCGGCCGCGATCTCCTTCCTGCTCGGCGCGGTGGTGGCGGTGGCGTCCTACGGCTTCATGCTGCTGACCAACCGCAGGGGGCGCCGGTGACGATCGCCGCGCGCACCGTCCGCTCCGCCGCCTTCCGGCGCCAGCGCTGGCTGCTGACCGCGGTGCTGGGCGTCTATTTCGTCTACACCTTCATCCCGCTGCTCTACGTCATCGTCTCGGCCACCAAGAGCAACGCCGACCTGTTCGGCACCTTCGGCCTGTGGTTCGCCGGCGACTTCCACCTGTGGGAAAACCTGCAGGGCCTGTTCACCTACCAGGACGGCGCCTTCGCCCGCTGGCTCTTGAACACCTTCCTCTATGCCGCGATCTCCGGCCTCGGCGCCGCTCTCCTGGCCACCTGCGCCGGCTATGCCTTCGCCAAGTACCAGTTCCGGGGCAAGACGCTGTTCTTCGCCCTGGTGCTGGGCGCGGTGATGATCCCGCAGACGGCGCTGTCAGTGCCGCTGTTCCTGATGCTGTCGAAGATCGGGCTGGTGAACTC
>NZ_JBCNNF010000017.1:0-34922 GCF_039594555.1 Inquilinus sp. | reverse complement strand
TGGCGAGGCTCTCGAGCAGCGGCTTGAGGTCGGGATGGGCGTCCAGCACGTCCTTCCGCACCACCGGGACGAGGGCGTAGTTGGGGAAGAAGCCCTTGTCGTCCTTCAGCAGGATCAGGCCCATCGGGGCGATGCGGCCGTCGGTCCCCGCCACCACCGAGACGTCGACATCGCCGTTGGCCAGGGCCGGGAACACCAGGCCGATCTCCATCGGCCGGACATTGGCGCGGCCGGCCTTGAAGTCGTACGCCTTCTGCAGCCCGAGCAGCCCGTCCTCGCGCTTCGGGAACTCGGCCGTCGTCGCCATCACCGGGTCCTTGCCGTCCTTATAGGCGGCGGCCAGGTCGGACAGCGTCGCCATCCCGTCGGTCTTCGGGTTGTTCTTGCGGATGGCGAGGGCGTAGGTGTTGTTCGCCTTGGACGGCGCCAGCCACACCAGCCCCTTGGCGCCGTCCAGCTCCTTCACGCGGGCGTAGGTCTCCTCCGGCGTCAGCTTGTCGGTGACCTTGTTGAAGGTGACCAGCGAAGTGCCGGTGTATTCCCAGTACAGGTCGACCTCGCCGCTTTCAAGCGCGGCGCGGACGATGTTGGTGCCCATGCCGTCCTTTTTCTCGACCGTGTAGCCCTTGTGCTCCAGCAGCTGCTTCGTCATCTCGGCCAGCAGGAACTGTTCGGTGAAGTCCTTGCCGCCCACGGTCAGCTCGGCCGCGCCGGCTGCGTCGCCGCAGGCCAGCAGCGCGATCGCCGACAGGACCGCCCGCTTCAACGCCGTCTTGATCATCGTCTTGCTCCCTGCTTGTTGTGTCTTCACCGCAGTGGGTTGATCCCGCGCGGCACGAGATGGGTCTGCAGCCGCCCGACCGCGAAATCGGTCAGCACGGCCAGCAGTGCCGTCGGGATCGCACCGGCCAGCATCATCGGCAGGTCGTTCAGGGCGATGCCGGTGAAGATCAGCTCGCCCAGGCCGCCGGCGCCGATCAGGAAGGCCAGCGGCGCGGTGCCGACGCAGATCGACAGGGCGGTCCGGACGCCGCCGAAGATGATGAACAGCGCGTTCGGTAGCTCGACCCGCCAGAACACCTGGGCGGGGGTCATGCCCATGCCCCGCGCCGCCTCGATCAGCGGCGTCGGCACGTTGCGCAGCCCGGCATAGGTGTTGCGGACGATCGGCAGCAGCGTCGCTGCCCACAGGCCGAACACCGACGGCACCGTGCCGATGCCGAGCACCGTCATGCACAGCGCCAGCACCGCCAGCGTCGGGATCGTGGTGCCGAGATTGAACACCTGCAGGATCAGCTCGGCCGAGCGGCGGAAGGCCGGCCGCGACAGCAGGGCACCGGCCGGCACGCCGGTCAGGATGGCCAGCCCGCCGGCCCAGGCCACCAGCTCGATGTGCTGGAGGCCGAGGAAGACGATGTCCTCCTGATAGGACAGGATCTCGGCCGGCATGTCGCTCGCCAGCCCCCACAGCACCGCCGCCGCGGCCAGCAGCAGCCACAGCAGGGCCGCAATGCCGGGGACGGGGAGGGGACGCCCGGGCGACGGCGGTTCCACACGCCCAGTCCAGGCCTTGATATCGCTCATGCCGCGGCTCCCCGGGCGGACAGGCCGCGGATGATGCCGGCATAGGTCAGGGCGCCCTGGATCCGGCCCTCGGCGTCGACGCAGGGCAAAAGCGGCATGTCATGCGCGAACATCAGCGCCACGGCGCTGCGCAGATCGGCGGTCAGCGGGATGGTGGCGCGGATCGGCTCGGCGCAATCGCCGCAGGTGCCGCCGCGCACCGCCCCGGCCCGGCTGCCGGAGACCATGGCGCCGGGCCGGCCGTCGGCATCCAGCACCAGCACGGCCGGGCAGCCGCTGGCCTGCATCAGCTCGCGCGCCCGGCCGACCGGGTCGTCGGGCCGGACCGTGCCGGGCCGGCCCAGCGGCACATCGGCGATGCGCACCAGCCGCAGCCGCTTCAGCGTGCGGTCGGTGCCGAGGAAGGTTTCGATGAACGGCGTCGCCGGGTTGGCCAGCAGCTGGTCGGGCGTCGCGAACTGCTCCAGCCGCCCGGCGCGGAAGATGGCGACCCGGTCGGCCATCTTCACCGCCTCGTCCAGGTCGTGCGAGACGAAGATCACGGTCTTCCGCAGCGCCGTCTGCATGCGCAGGAATTCGTCCTGGATCGCCCCGCGGTTGATCGGGTCGATGGCGCCGAAGGGCTCGTCCATCAGCAGCACCGGCGGATCGGCGGCCAGGGCCCGGATCACGCCGACCCGCTGCTGCTGCCCGCCCGACAGCTCCTTCGGATAGCGGTCCATGAACACCGCCGGCTCCATCGCCACCAGCTCCAGCAGCTCGGCGGCGCGGGCGCGGGATGTCCTGCGGTCCCAGCCCAGCAGGTCGGGCACGACGCAGATGTTCTCGGCCACGGTCTTGTTCGGGAACAGCCCGATCTGCTGGATGACGTAGCCGATCGACCGGCGCAGCCGGATCGGGTCGACCGCGCGGGTGTCCCGGCCGTCGATGAACACGGTGCCGCCGGTCGGCTCGATCAGGCGGTTGATCATCCGCATGGTGGTGGTCTTGCCGCAACCCGACGGGCCCAGCAGGACGCAGATCTCGCCGGCCGGCAGGTCGAAGCTGACTTCGTCGACCGCCACCACCGGGCCGGACGGGGTGTCGAACACCTTGGTCAGGCGGTCCAGCCGGATCATGCCATCGCTCCCCGGGCCAAGCCCTTCGAGGTCAGCCGCCGCTGCGCCAGCGCCAGCAGCAGGTCGACCGCGATCGCCAGCAGCGACACCGCGACCGCGCCGGTGACCAGCTGCCGCGGGTCGGACTGGCTGATGCCGCGGGCGATGAAGGTGCCGAGGCCGCCGGCGCCGATATAGGCGGCGATCGCCGTCACCCCGATATTCATCACCGCGGCGGTGCGGATGCCGGCCATGATCACCGGGATCGCCAGCGGGATCTCGACCTGGCGCAGCCGCTGCACCGCGCTCATGCCCATGCCGATGCCGGCCTCGCGCAGCGCCGGGTCGACATCGACGATGGCGGTGTAGGTGTTGCGGATGATCGGCAGCTGCGAATAGAGGATGATCGCGATCACCGCCGGCACGGTGCCGATGCCGTGGCCCAGCGGCGACAGCAGCGGGATCATCAGCCCGAACAGCGCCACCGACGGCACGGTGATCATCATCGAGGCGAGGTAGAGGACGACGTCCGCGGCCCGCTTCGACTGGGTGATGGCGATGCCGATCGGCACGGCGGTGACAATCGCGATCGACACCGCGACGGCGACGATCGATACATGCTCCAGCGCCCGCGCCGCGATCACGTCCAGGTTGTCATAGGCAAAGCTGAGCGTGTCCATCAGGCCGCGTTCCCGTGATTGCCCCCCGTCAGAGGTCGAGATAGAGCCTCGCCGCGTTGTCGTAGGTGAAGCGCAGCGGCACCGATCCCTGCACCCGCCAGGCTTCGACCGTCTCGCCCGCCATGAGCCGGCAGGCGCCGATGGTATCCACGACGGCGCCGCCATAGAGGCGGTTGGCGAGGTTGAGGATGGCGGTCTGGTGCATCGCGGTACTGCCGCTGCCGCAGGCATCCTTCACCAGCACGACGCGGAAGCCGAGATCGACCGCATCCTTCACGGTCTGGGCGATGCAGGCCTCGGTCCACACCCCGGCCACGAACAGCCATTCGGTGCCCAGCGCCGCCAGCCGGCCGGCCAGCCCGTCTCCGGCGAAGGCGCTGGCGTCCGATTTGACCAGCACGGGCTCGCCATCGGCCGGGCCGACCTCGGCGCAGATCTCCGACATCGGGTCGTTGGCGTCGCTGAAGGCCGAGGTGCCGTCGGCCATCACCGGATGGAACGGCCTCGCCCGCTGCGCCGCCAGGTCGACGACATAGGCGGAGTGCAGCACCGGGATGCGGGCCGCCCGCGCCGCCCGCTGCAGCCGCTGGACGTTGCCGATCACCGCGTCGAAGCCCTCGACCAGATAGCGGCGGTCCTGGCGGTGCTCCTCCTGCAGGTCGACGAACAGCGCCGCCGCCCGGCCGGGCTCGATGGTCAGGGCCGTCCGCATCACAGCTCCCCGTCCAGGAACTCGTCCTCATAGGGGAAGCGCGACAGCACCTCCGTGCCGGTCTCGGTGATCAGGATCTCGTCCTCGAGCTTGACGCCCTCGCGGCCGCCCTTCTCGCCGACATAGCTCTCGACGCTCACCACCATGCCGGGCAGCAGGTGGCCCTCCCGGCCATAGGTCGCGTAGTCCATGGCATGGGCGATGAACGGCGTTTCGCCATGCATGCCGACGCCGTGCATGACCGAGGTGTAGCGCTGCTCGACGAAGCGGTCGGGGATTTTCCAGGCCTTCTCCGCCACCTCGCGGAAGGCCATGCCCGGCCGGACGATGCCGATATTGTGCCGGATCTGATCATGCGCCATCCGGTACAGCATCTTCTGGTAGCCGGTCGGCCGGCCCGGCCCGCAGCGGAAGGTGCGCGAGAAGTCGGAGTAGTAGCCGTAGCAGCCGATCGTGTCGGTATCGAGCGCCACCAGCTCGCCCGGCCGGACCTTGCGGCCGCCGGCCTCGCTGAACCAGGGATTGGTGCGCTGGCCGGAGGTCAGCAGCCGGGTCTCGATGAACTCGCCGCCCTGGCGGATCACCTCGTGATACATGATGGCGAACAGCTCGTTCTCGGAGATGCCGGGCCGGATCGCCTCGCGCACCGCGGCCACCGCCGCCTCCGCCCCGGCCATCGAGGCCTGCAGGCACTTGATCTCCTCCGGCGTCTTCACCGCGCGCACGGCCAGGATCTCGCCCTGGCAGTCGGTGACGGTGCAGCCGCGCTTCTCCAGCGCCAGCGCGTGCAGGTGGTTGCAGCGGTCCAGGCCGATCTTCATCGATCCGCCGCCATGGGCGCGCAGCAGCTCGGCGATCTCGTCGGCGAAGGCGCCGGCGCTCTCGCCGTCGCGGTTCGACACCGACGACCAGACCAGCTTGGACGGCCGCGCCTCATCGACCGTGTCGAGCACGGTCGAGACATGGTAGCTCTGCGGATACTCGAACAGCACGGTCGGTCCTGCGGCGGGCACGAAGAAGTAGCGGGTGGAGTTGCGCAGGAAGTAGCCGAACATGTTGCGCGACCCGGTGGCGTAGCGCTGGTTGTACGGGTCGAACAGCACCACCCCGCCATAGCCGGCCTCGGTCATCCAGCGGCGCAGCCGGGCCAGGCGGCCCTGGCGCAGCGCATGGACGTCGACGAAGGACGGCTCGGTGTCGGACAGCCACATGCCGACGGCGGCGTCCGCGGTGGCCGGATGGCGCATCCGTTCGGCGAAATCGACGTCCCCGACGCTGTCGGGGTTGAACACCACGATGCTCATGCGCGTCTCCCTGTTCGGCCCAGGATGCGACGCCTGGCGGACGCGGTTCGTGCGAAAATCCGCAAAGAGTATGTGAGATTCCGCAATGACGACGTCGGGAATGCCTAGGGCCGGCGAGCGGCGCGGGGAGAGATGCCCTCCTGCTCGCGGAACGCCCGGGCGAAGCTCGACATGTCGGAGAAGCCGCAGGCCAGGGCGACGTCGCGCACCGGCAGGGTGGAATGGGCCAGCAGGTCCGCCGCGCGCCGCAGCCGCAGCCGGCGGTAGTAGGCGCCGGGGGAGGTGCCGGCGGCGGCGCGGAAGGCGCGCTCCAGCCGGTCGGCGGAGACACCGAGGCGGTGGGCCAGCCCGGTCATGCGCAGCCGGTCCTCCACCGCCTCCTCCATGATCGCGATCGCCGACAGCACCAGCTCGTCCCGGATGCCGGTGCGCAGCCGCAGCGGCATCAGCTTGCGGTCGACGCTGGACCGCAGCGGGCTGTGCACGAACCATTCGGCGACGCCGGCCGCCAGCTCGGCCCCGCAATCGGCGCCGATGATGTCCAGCATCATGTCCAGGCTGCCGACCCCGCCGGCGGAGGTGAAGCGCTTGCGGTCGATGACGTAGAGGTCACGGCGCAGCTCGATCTCGGGGAAAGCCTCGGCGAAGGCCGGCTGGCTGGTCCAGTGCAGGGTGCAGGCATGACCGTCCAGGAGGCCGGCTCGGGCCAGGAAGAAGGCGGCATCGGCCACCGCGCCGATCCAGGCCCCGGACCGCAGGTTGCGGCGGATCCAGGCCACTGCATGCTCGGCCACCACGTGGTCGGCATCGCCACCGGAGCACGCCACGATGCGGTCGACCAGCGGTGCCTCGCGCGCGCCCAGCACCGGCTCGATGGCGAAGCCGTTCGACGCCCGGACCTTGCCGCCGGACAGGCCGACGGCGATCCAGCGGTAGCAGTCCCGCCGGGCCAGGATGTTGGCGGCGCGCAGCGGCTCGATCACCGAGCTGAAGGCCATGGTCGGGAAGCCGGGGAAGACCAGGACCGCGAAGGTGATCGGCGGTCCTGGCTGCGCGCGCCCCCGCGGGGCCGATGCCTGAATCACGTTGCGTCCGTGGTGCCGGTCGTTGCATCCCTGTCGGACCGCGGAGTGTTCCGCCCGGCGGCGCCGCGGTCAACGTCCCCCATCCGGATGGTGTCGCATGAGCGTGTCATGGGCCACATCGAGTCCCGCGGAGCTGCGGGCGCACCACGCCCGGGATGCTGAGGAACGGGCCGGCCCGCTGCCGGACGATGTGCACGAGACCGCGGTTGCGGAGGCCGGCGCCTTCCGCGGCGGCCTGCTGTTCACGCCGCCGGATCCCGCGCCGGACATCTCGATAGTCTATTTCCATGGCGGCGGCTTCGTGGCCGGAAGCCCGGCGACCCATCGCTGTGTCACCGCGTGGCTGGCGAAGCTGACCGGACTCCGCGTGCTGTCGGCGCGCTACCGCCTGGCGCCGGAGCACCCGTTCCCGGCCCAGCGCGACGACGCGGCCGCGGCCTGCGCCGCCGCCGCGGAGATGACCGGAAACAAGGCGCGGCTTGTCCTCGCCGGCGACAGCGCCGGCGCCAGCGTCGCGCTCTGGGGCTTGCGCGCGCTCGTCCCGGACATGCGTGCGCGTGTGGCCGGGCTGGCCTTGCTGTATGGCGGATATGGCGGCACGACGGGGGAAAGCGTCGCCCGCCACGGCACGCCCGAGAACGGCCTTGATGCCGAGACGCTGTCGATCATGTACCGGCGCCTCGGCGCGGCGGCGAAAGACGGCGGGATCTGGCCCTTGGATTTTGCCAGCGAGATCGTGGAGCCCGCCTATGTTCTCGCCGCGGAGCTGGATGCGGTGTTCGACGATTCAGCCCGGCTGTTCCGGGAACTGGGCCCGATGGCCCGGGACAGCCGGTTCGTCGTGGCTGCCGGCCAGGATCACGGGTTTCTCAAGGGGGCGGGCCGGGATCCCATCGCGCTGCGGGAGCTGCAGGCTCTGACCGAGTGGCTGAGGACGCATATCCCTCTGCCCTGATCGTTCAGCTCAAATGGGTCAGGGGGCAGATGGACTTGGCAATACGGACCCAACCCACCAGCCTCCCGTCGGGGATGTTGCTCTCGGCTCGCCGCGGACGGCCTGAGCAACCGTTCGATCTCCGGCCGGCTCCGGCTGGAGGAGCATTGCATCGGCCGCTGGCGCCGGCGCTTTCTCCGGCAACGGGTCTGGGGCCTGTTCGATCTCTCAAGGTCCGGGCGTCCGGTAACGCGGGCGCCGGGTCCCTGGCCGGGCTAAATGTTTGATCGTGGTCTTGTCCTTTGCCCGCAGGCCAGCTCGTTGCCCCCGCGGTGCGGTTCAGGCCTGCGGCGCGGCGCGGGTGTCCGGTGCCGAGGCTTCGATCGGAAGGCCGCCGAGCTGCCGGCGGCGCTCGCTGAAGAACGGATAGAACGGGGTGATGAACAGCACGAAGATGAAGGAATACTGCACGATCGAGGGCGTCGAGCCGAGGATGGCCCACAGGCAGTAGAGGACGGTGATGCTGGTCATCGCCCAATAGATGCCGATGTGGTGCAGCTTTCCATCCTCCTCGACCGCGAAGTAGCAGGCCACGCAGGAATAGATGTAGGGCAGCAGCGTCAGCGTCACCGCGACCTCGACGATGACGTCGAACTGGGCCGAGGCGCTGGGGGATGAGGCGGTGACCAGCACCATCAGCGACATCAGCAGGGCGACGATGACCAAGCCCGAGACCGGCACGTCCTTGGCGTTGGCCCGGCCGAAGATCGCCGGGAACAGCCGGTCGTCGGCGGCGGCCTTCGCGCTCTGCGCCGTCAGCAGGATCCAGCCGCCGAGCGAGCCCGCGGCGCCAATCGCGGCGCAGAGGCTGACGACGGCGCCCCCGGTCTCGCCGATCGCGACCTTCGCCGCCAGGGCGAAGGGCGCGTCGGAGGTCTGCAGCTCTCCGTTCGGCACCATGCCCATGATCGCGGCCGAGCTGAGGAGATAGGCCACGGCGGCCAGCGCCACGCCGGCCAGCGTGGCGATGGCGACATTCTTCTGCGGGTCGCGCACCACGCCGGCGGTGACCGAGGCGGATTCGACGCCGATGAAGGCCCAGAGGGTGATCGAGGCGGCGGCCGAGATAGCCGAGAAGTCGTCCTTGCCCGAGACGTTGTACGCGCCGTGGAACACCGAGCCGCTGAAGAAGAACCAGCCGAAGACGGCGACGCCGAGGATCGGGACCAGCGCGAAGGAGGTGGTGTAGGCCTGGATCCGGGTGACGATGTCCGGCCCCAGCACGTTGGCGAAGGTGAACAGCCAGATGATCGCGAGCACCACGATGGTGCGGAGCAGCGGATCCGACAGCGCCGGCACGAAGTAGCTGAAATAGCCGACCGCCGCGACCGGCAGCGCGACATTGCCGATCCAGTTGGCGAACCAGTAGATGGCGTTGGTCTGGAAGCCCATATAGGGGCCCATATAATCACGGGCATAGGCGTACGGGCCGCCTGCCTTCGGCGCCAGCCGGCCGAGCTTGGCGAAGACGAAGGCCAGCAGCAGGGCGCCCACGATCGTCACCACCCAGCCCAGCAGCGAGATGGTGCCGACCTTGGCCAAGCTGGTCGGCAGCAGGAACACCCCCGATCCCATCATGTTGCCCGCAACCAGCATGGTCGCCGGGAAGACGCCGATCTTGCCGTTGTCCGAAGCCATGGCTGTTCTCCGTTGAGGCCGGGCGTCAGGCGACGCAGAGCACGCGGTAGGCGCCGTTGACCACCTCGACGCCATGGGTGTCGTGACCGAAGCCCGGGAAGCGGCGGTCGAAGCCCTCCAGCGCCTTCAGGTAGCCGAGCAGCGGCCCGTCCGCCGGGCCGGCATTCTCGCCGGGCATCAGCAGCGGGATGCCGGGCGGGTAGGGCACGATGCCGGTCGCCAGGGTGCGTCCGGCCGCGGCATCCAGTCCGACGCTCTCGACCGCGTTGCGCACCAGCCGCTCATAGGCCTGCACCGGGCTCAGATCCGGCGTCGGCAGGACAGAGAAGCCCTTGGCCATCATCTCGGTGGTCCGCAGCTCGCGCATCGCCGCGAACATCTCGTCGGCAAGGGCGTGCAGGCCCAGCCCGCCGTAGCGGCCCGGATGATCCGCGACCAGGCCGGGCAGGACCTGCTCCAGCGGCGCGTCGGCGTCGTAGTCGCGCTTGAAGTCGAGCAGCGCGTTGACCAGCGTGCCCCATTTGCCCCTGGTCACGCCGAGCGAGAACAGGAACAGGATGGTGAAGTCCGTGGTCTTCTCGACGACGATGCCCTGCCGGTCGAGATAGGCCGTGACCAGGCTGGCGGGGATGCCGGTCGGTTCGAGCGTGCCGTCGCCGCCCATGCCGGGCGTGACCACCGAGACCTTGATCGGGTCGAGCATGCAGTAGCCGGGCTCGAGCTCCGGGAAGCCGTGCCATTCGGCGCCCGGTTCCAGCACCCAGCAGTCGGGGGTGGTGACCAGCCGCTCCGCCGGGGCCTCGTGGAACGGGACGTCCGCCCCGGTGGCGGGATCCTTGACGGTGCCGGGCTGCCAGGCGCCGAAGAACCAGTCGCCCTTGCCGGCGAAGTCGTGCCGGAGCCGGCCCACCGTCTGGCGGAAGGCGACCGCCTCGCGGATCGATTCGGTGGTCAGGGCCTCTCCGGCCGGGCCGTCCATCATCGCCGCGCTGACATCGTTCGACGCGATGATCGCGTATTGCGGCGAGGTCGAGGCGTGCATCATGAACGCCTCGTTGAACCGCGCATGGTCGATCGGGCTGCGGCCGTCGCGGACATGGATCATCGAGGCCTGCGACAGCGCCGCCAGCAGCTTGTGGGTCGATTGGGTGGCGAACACCGTCGGGCGCCCGGCATCGTGGTCGCGCGGGTCGCCATGCATGCCGAAGCGGTCGCGGTAGATCGGGTTGAAGCGGGCGTAGCCGTACCAGGCCTCGTCGAAGTGCAGCCGGTCGACGCTGGCGCCCAGCAGTTCCTCGACCCGGGCGACGTTGTAGCAGAGGCCGTCATAGGTCGAGTTGGTGATGATGGCGTGGATCGGCGTCGGGTCGACGCCGGCGCGGACCAGGGGATTGCCGGCGATGCCGGCCTCGATCGCCGCCGCCGCCAGTCGCGCCGGCGGGATCGGGCCGATCAGGCCGTAGCGGTTGCGGACCGGCATCAGATAGGTCGGGATCGCCCCCGACAGGGTCATCGCGTGCTCGACCGATTTGTGGCAGTTGCGGTCGCACAGCGCCACCTGGTCGCGGGTCACGCTGGCCATCAGGATCACCCGGTTGGAGGTCGAGGATCCATTGGTGACATAATAGGTTCGGTGCGCCCCGAAGACCCGGGCGGCGTATCGCTCGCCCGCCCCGATCGGGCCGGAATGGTCGAGCAGCGATCCCAGCTCCCCAACCGAGATCGACAGGTCGGACCGGAACAGGCTCTCGCCGAAGAACTCGAAGAAGGCGCGACCGGCGGGCGAGCGCAGGAAGGCGGTGCCGCCGGTGTGGCCCGGCGTGTGCCAGGAATATTCGTAGACGCGGGAGAAGCGGACCAGCGCCCCGAACATCGGCGGCAGCACGGTCTCGCGATAGCGCTCGATGGCGGCGACGATGCGGCCGCCGATGAAGTCGGGCGTGTCCTCCAGCAGCCAGATGAAGTCGTCCGCATGCTGCATCGATTCGACCGGAATGGCCGATATGGCGCTGCGGTTGGACAGCAGGAAGATCGGAATCGTCGCGTTGCGCGCCCGGATGCGGCGCAGCAGCTCGGCCGCGCCATCCTGCGGGCCGGAGGAGGGCAGGTCCCAGTCCACCAGCACGCATTGGAGGGCGGGGTCGGAGGCGGCGATGGCGCCTGCATCCTCGGCCGTGGCGGAAACCAGCATGACGACGCCGCGGGATTCGAGCTCCTCCACCAGCGCCCGGCAGGCCCGGCCGACAGCGGTCCGCGCCTCCACGTCGCCGCTGACCAGAAGCGCCAGCATGCCCAGTCGTTCTCCGGCGATCTTTTCTGCCATGACCAATGCTCCCTCAGTTGAAGGATAAGCCTTTCCACAACCGGATGGCCGCCGGACTGCGAGGCCATCGCGGAGATCCAGCGGTGCCCACAAAGCCGCAAGCTGTCTTATCGGCATATTTGAATAATATAATCATTTTTATGGATCGGGGTCTCCAAATTTCCATATTAGATCATGTTATTTCGGGCCGTTCCAGAATTTAATAGTATATCCTGAAGTCCACTTACTGTCGCTCTGAATGATGTACTCTGGGTCGGGCGATGATACTGGAGCCGCAGCTACAGCGGCAGATGCAGCGCCTTGAGGATGCGGGCCACGATCCCGTGTTCCATGGATTGGCCGCATGCCTCATCAGCCCCACCCACGCTCACGTCATCCGGCGGGCGATGCGGTCGGCGAGTTCGCCCAGGGCATCGCTCATGGCCCGGATCTCGGCGCCGGTGCTGTCGTCGGCGGGGTGGCGGGTGATTCGGGCGGTCTCGGTCTTCGGCCGGCCGCCGGCCTTGCGCAGCACGCGCCATTGCGCCTCCAGCACGACGGTGCCGTCGGGATCTGGATCGAAGCGGCCGAGCGCGAGCTCGATGGTGACGGCCTCATCGCCGGACAGCGTCCGGCTGGTGGTGACGATCGAGCCCGCCGGCAGGCGCGCGGCCAGGTCGTCGGCCAGCACCCGCTGCACCATGTTCGCCAGCGGCTCGCCCCAGCGCTCGAACTCGTCGACGCCAAGCTCGACCGCGCCCGAGCGGCGGACGATCTGCGGCCGGTCGAGATATTTCGGGATGTCGACCATGGCCACCGAGGCCGTCACCGGCCGGCCGCCGGTTGCCGCACCCGGCGCCGCCGTCAGGGTATAGACCTTGGGCGGCGGCGAGGAGCAGGCGGCCGTCCCGGCCAGCAGGACGGCGAGGACGGCGCGGCGCGACAGCATCATCAGTTGAACCCTTCGGTCTTGCCTCGGATCAGCGCCTCGGGGTGCTGCTCGAGATAGTCGGTCAGGACGCGGACCGAGCGCAGCGTGTCGTCGACCTGGCTCATCAGCCGGGTGAGGTCGCGCTTGAAGGTCGACTCCGCGCCGTAGCCCTGGTTGATCGAGCCGAGCGTGCCGCTCAGCCGCTGCACGGCCTGCTGGGCGGTGGTGAGAAGCGGCGGCAGCTTCTGAACCACGGGGCCGAGATCGGTGTTCGCCTGGGCGAGAAGCTGCTGGGTCGAGGCCAGGGCGCCGGAGAGCGAGCGCAGGGATTCGGTGATCTCCGGGGCCGCGGCCAGCGTCTCGAAGGATTTCAGCGTCGCGTTGGCCTGCTCGATCAGCCGGTCCAGCGGCAGGGCCGAGACCTTGTCGAGGATGCCGTTGACCGAGCGCATGGCGCTGTCGAGCTGCCCCGGCACGCTCGGGATCACCGGATAGCGGTCGCCCGTGCCCAGCTCCGCCGGCGGCGCATCCGGATCGATGTCGAAGGTGACCACCATCTGGCCGGTGATCAGGTTGCCGGTCTTCAGCTGTGCCCGCAGCCCGCGCCGGACCAGGGCCGCGACATTGGCGCCGCTGCCGAAGCTCTGGTCGGTGCCGACCAGCTCGATCCGCTGCGGCTCGATCTCGATCGTCACCGGGATCCGGGCCCGGCCCGCGGCGGCGTCGTATTGCAGCCGGACATCGGTGACCTGGCCGATCTTGAGGCCGTGCCATTCGACCGAGGCTCCCGGCGCCAGGCCGCCGACCGACCCGTCGAAGTAGACGAGATAGGGCAGGCGGATCGTGTACTCCGACTCCTGCACGCTGGCCTGGTCCTTGTAGAGCGCGAAGCTGGTGCCGCCCTTCGCCGGTTCTCCGGTCCGGGCCGTGGCCGGGGTGTCGAAGGCGATGCCTCCGGCCAGCACCGCCTGCAGCGATTCGATCTGCAGCCGGAAGCCCTGCGGCCCGGTGGTCAGCGAGATTCCCGCGGCGTTCCAGAACCGGGTGCCGGCATAGACCTGGCGATCATAGGGGGCGCGGATGAAGGCATGAATCTTCACTCCGGCCTCAAGGTTCGAGGAGTCGAAGCCCATCACCTGGCCGACCTGGACGTCGCGGAAATAGATCGGCGACCCGGCGCCGATCGAGCCGATCCGGTCGGCGGTCAGCACGTATTCGGTGCCGGGCATGTCCGCCCGCACCACCGGCGGATCCTCCAGCCCGGTGTAGCTCCGCTCGCTGGCGCCCTGTCCGGGGTCGAGCTCGATATAGGCGCCGGAGACGATGGTGGAAAAGCCGGTCAGCCCGCCGCTGGCGGAGAGGCGCGGCCGCACCACCCAGAACCGGGTGCCCTGGCGCAGATGCGGCGCTGCCTCCCTGGTCATCTCGGCGGTGACCTCGACATGGCCCAGATCCTCGGACAAGGCGAGGCTCTTGACCGTGCCGAACACCACCTCCTTATGCTTGATCAGGGTCTTTCCGGCTTCCAGCCCGTCCGCGGTCTGGAAGGTGATGGTGATGGTCGGCCCCTTCTCGGACAGGGTGATCCAGGCGAGGTAGACGCCGACCAGCGCCGCCACGATCGGCACCAGCCAGATCGGCGACAGGCGGCGCTTGCGGTCGAGGCGCGGCGCAGGCGGCACCGGCGCGGTGGTGTCGTGCGGGGCTTCAGCCATGGTTCTCTCCCGCCGCGTCCCAAATCAGGCGCGGGTCGAAGGTCATCGCCGCGATCATGGTGATGATCACCACCCCGGCAAAGCACACGGCCCCGACCCCCGGCTCGATCGTCGCCAGCTGGCCGAGCTGGACCAGCGCCACCAGAATCGAGATCATGAAGATGTCGATCATCGACCAGCGGCCGACCGCCTCGACGATGCGGTAGATCACGGTGCGGTTGCGCAGGTGTCCCGTCTTGCCGCGCTGGGTCGTGACCAGCAGATAGATTAGGCCGATCAGTTTTAGCACCGGCACGGTGATCGAGGCGAAGAACACCAGCGCCGCCAGCGGCCACATGCCGGAATCGGCCAGCTCGATCACCCCGCTCATGATCGTGTCCGGCGCCCCGCTGCCCAGCGAGATCACCGTCATGACCGGGAGCAGGTTGGCCGGGATGTAGAGGATGATCGCGGTGACCACCAGCGCCCAGGTGCGGGTCAGGCTCTCCGGCCGGCGGCGGTGCAGCGCGGCGCCGCAGCGCGGGCATTCCCCATGGCCGCCGGGCGGCAGCTTCGAGACCAGGCCGCAGCCATGACACAGGGCGGTGGGCCGGCGCGGATCGGCCGGCGGCAGGGACGGCACCAGGCCGCGGCGCTCGAATTCCCGCCACACCGTCTCGGTGTCGAGCGAGGTGCCCGCGGCGATGATCGCCAGCATCAGCCCGCCGACGGAGTAGAGGCCGGGACCGACGACGATGGTGGCGAGGTCGATCAGCTTCACATAGGCGACGAAGACGCCGAGCATGTAGACCTCGATCATCGCCCAGGGGCCGAGCAGGTCAGCCCAACGGTAAAGCTGTGGCAGCCAGCGCGGCGGGTGCCTGAGACGCAGGCCGCCCAGCACCAGGAACAGGGTGCCCAGCCGCAGCAGCGGCGCCACGAACATGGTCAGCGCCACCACCCCGGCCAGCTCCCACAGCCCCTGCCGGTAAAGCGCGAAGACGCCGGTGACCAGGCTGGCGGTCTGCGTTCGGCCCGAGATCTCCATCGAGATGAAAGGCAGGAAGTTCGCCATCAGGAACAGCACCAGCCCGGTGCAGGCAAAGGCGAAGGCATGGTCCAGCGAACTGGCGCGGAAGCGGTGCAAGGTCGCGCCGCAGCGGATGCAGCGCGCGGCGGTGCCGTCGGCCAGCGCCGGCACGGCATGCCGCAGACCGCATTCATGGCACTCCATCAGGCGCGCCGCGCCTGAGCTGCCGGATGCCTTCTGCCTCACCACGGGCTCAAAGTAGCCTCTTCGTGTAGAATGAGGCGCATATAGATGATAACCATCTTATTCTTCATACAATTTCCGGATCCTCCGAATTTGTTACAAGAGTGAACAGAATCAATAAGTTATAATCTCAATAAGTTCGAAAACTAAAATTTTAACCAAAATTAATGTGCCACTATTACAGATAGGTAGTTAGTCATATAATGGATGCATACAAAAATATGAATATATGTCCGGGTTATTGGACTCAAAACACATTGAGTGTCTGCAGATTTTCTGTACAGAATAATGCGAATCGCAAGATGAATTTTTCGATTCCTGATCAATGAGTGACCCTCGTCCCATCGGCTTTAGAGGGGCGCCATGCAAAGAGTTTGGCTTGGAACCGTTTTTACGATAGCGGCCGCGTGCTGCATCGCAGCGTCAGCAGTCGCTGTTGCCCAGGAACAGGCAGGGGAAGAGCAGGTTACGGAGCTGTCCTGGCCGCGCGATTTCGGTTCCGGCAGCAAGCGTCTCGAGGTCTATCAACCCCAGATCGAGAGCTGGACGGGTGACCACCTGTCCGGCCGGGCCGCGATCGCGATCGGCACCGGCGACAGCCCGACCTACGGCGTCGCCGAGTTCAGCGCCGACACCGATATCGATAAGACGGCAGGCCTCGTCCGGCTGCACGGCATCGCCATCGACAAGGTCGAGGTGCCGACCGCGCCCGACGAGGCGCCGGCGGCGAAGCGAACGCTGGAGGCGCAGCTGCCCGCGGGCGGCATGACCGTCGCGCTCGACCACCTCCAGACCAGCTACGCCGCCCAGCAGGAGATCGAGAAGCAGCAGGGCGTGCCGGTGAAGAACGATCCGCCGCGGATCGTCTTCGCCGCCGCCCCGACTGTGCTGGTCCCGATCGACGGCGATCCGGTGCTGCGCCCGGTATCGGGGGCATCCGGCTTCCAGCGGGTGGTGAACAGCCGCGCGCTGATCCTGCAGGACAGTGCCGGCTTCCACATCCAGGCGGCGGGATCCTGGTACCAGTCGCCGTCGCTGGAAGGCCCCTGGGCGGTGATCCAGGCGCCCCCGGCGGCGCTGCGGTCGGCCGCCACGGCTGCGGGCAAGGTGGCGGCGCCCGATCCGCTGCTGCCGGAGGACGGCAAGGCACCGGCGACGCCCCCGGCGCTGCTGGTCGCGACCGGGCCGACGGAGCTGGTGCTCACCGGCGGTCCGCCGCAGCTGGTGCCGGTCGCCGGCGTCGGGCTCCTGACCATGGCCAATGCCGACCATGCCGTCTTCGTCGATCCCACCAGCAACGCGACCTATCTCCTGGTGTCGGGCCGCTGGTTCCAGGCGCCGGGCGTGGACGGCCCGTGGCGGTTCGTGCCGTCGGACTCGCTGCCGGCCGATTTCGCGAAGATCTCGCCCGACGACCCGAAGGCCGATGTCCTGGTCTCGGTGGCCGGAACGCCGCAGGCGAAGGAGGCGGCGATCGCCGCCTCGATCCCGCAGACCGCCACGGTCTCCCGCCGCGCCGCCAGCCTCCGGGTCTCCTATGCCGGCGGCGCGCCGGAGTTCCGGCCGATCGACGGCACGCCGCTGTCCTACGCCGTCAACACGCCGGTGCCGGTGATCGAGGTGGATGCGGAGCACTACTACGCCGTGTCGAAGGGTGTGTGGTTCGTCGCGGCGGCGCCGGCCGGCCCGTGGCGCGTCGCGGATGCGGTGCCGGCGGTGATCTACACCATCCCGGCCTCCTCCCCGCTGCACTACGTCACTTATGTCCGGATCTATTCCGCGACACCGCGGACGGTCGTGGTCGGTTATACGCCGGGCTATCTCGGCGTGGTCGTCGATCCCGCGGGAACGGTGGTTTACGGCACCGGCTATACCTATCCCGCCTATGTCTCCGGCGACGCCTGGTACGGGTATCCGGCGACCTATGGCTACGGCGCCGGCTTCGCCCTCGGCACGGTCGAAGGCTTCGCCTTCGGGTTCGCCGCCGCGGCGATCTGGGGCGCCGCCTCGCCCTATTGGGGACCCTACTGGGGGTACGAGGGCGGCTACGTCAACTGGAACCGGGTCGACGTCAACCAGGTGAACGTCTACGGCCGCTGGGGGCGCGGCGCCGTCACCCATGCCAGCGGCTGGAACGGCTGGACCGGCACGGGCTGGGGGGGCAGCCATGTCGCTGGCTTCGACCCCTTCACCGGCGCCCATGGCCAGGCCGGGCGGGCCGGCGCCTTCAACTGGAATACCGGCGGCTTCGCGGCGGGGCGGCAGGGCTCCTTCGCCAATCCGTCGACCGGCATCGCCGGGGCGGGCCGCGCCGGCATCACAGGCAATGTGGCCACCGGCGACTACCAGGCCGGCCGCCAGGTCGCCGGGGCCAACGCGCAGACCGGCCGGATCGGCGCGGCGGAGCGGACGGTGACCGGCAACGTCCGGACCGGGGACCGTTCGGTCCAGCGCCAGGGCGCGATCGTCAATCCGCGCACCCAGTCCGGCGTCGCCTGGCGCAACGGCGATGTCTATGCCGGCCATGACGGCAATGTGTACCGGTACACCGATGGCGGCTGGCAGCAGCACGGCTCCGGCGGCTGGCAGCCGGTGCAACGCGACAACCGCGGCTTTTCCGATCTGGACGCCCAGCGCGGGGCCCGCGGCCTGGGACAGATGCGGGTCAACCGGTCCTTTGGAAGTGGGCGCTTCGGCGGCATTGGCCTGCACCGGCGCCGCTGAGCGGATTTTTAAGACGCCGATAAGACAAGGAGAAACGGAATGAATCTCAATTCCTTCAAGGACAGGGGCGGGCGGATCATCCTGGCGGCGGCGGTCCTGGCGTTGGCGGCGTGCTCGAACCAGGGCGGTGGCAGCAGCAGTGGCGGCGACTCCGGATCGGTGCAGAACCGCACGCCGTCCGGAACCGTGCAGATGCACCAGGTCCAGGCCGCCTTCATCGGCAGCGGCAACACCGGCGACGGCACCCTCCGGTTCCAGGGGCGGAGCTATCCGTTCACCGTTTCCGGCCTCGGCATCGGCGGCATCGGCGTCTCCACGATCGACGCCACGGGCGAGGTCTACGACCTCAAGAAGGTCGACGATTTCGAGGGCGCCTATGCCCAGGGCCGCTATGGCTTCGCCATCGGCGAGGAGAGCGGCGGCGACCTCTGGCTCAAGAATGACAAGGGCGTGGTCATGCATCTCAAGGCCAAGCGCACCGGCCTGATGCTTAGCCTCGGCGGCGACGCCGTCGTGGTGACGCTGAAGTAACGCGCCCGTCCGGCAGGCGACATCCCGATACCGGCGGAGGTGGGGCGCAGGATATCCCACCTCCGGCTCGCGAGCAGGAGAGACAGCTGGTGAGGACCACACGTCTGGCCGAACCCGTGGCGGCAGCCGTTCTCGCGGCCGCCATGCCCGGCAGCGTCCTGGGGCAGGAGGCCGCCCGTAGCGCAGTGACCGAGGCGAACAACCCGCTGACGCCGAAGATCACGGTCAATCTTCAGAACTACTACACGACCGATCTGTTTGGGCTGCCGGGCCAGACGGCCGACCAGTTCCTGTTGCGGGGGCTGGTTCCGCTGAAGCTCTTCGGCCAGGGGCAGCTGCTGCGGGCGACCCTGCCGGTGGCCTGGGCGCCGGCCCTGCCGGATGGTAGTTCCAGCGGACTCGGCGACCTGACGCTGATGGACCTGCTGCTGTTCCCGGCCGGGCACATGGCTTTCGGCGGCGGCCCGATGCTGGTCGCACCGACGGCCGGCCGGAAGGAGACCGGGGCCGGAAAGTGGCAGGCCGGCGCGGCGGCGGTGATCGTCATGCCGATGCCCGATGCGCTGCTGGGCGCCCTGGCGACCTACCAGCAATCCTTCGCCGGTGACGACGACAGGGCCGAGGTCAGCCTCCTCACCTTCCAGCCGATCGTCACCTACAACCTGCCGGAGGGCTTCTATCTGCGGTCGACCGCGACCTGGAACTTCAACTTCGACAACGACGACTACTACATCCCGGTCGGGCTGGGCGGCGGCAAGGTCTGGGTCACCGACAGCGGCGCCACGCTGAACCTGTTCGTCGAGCCGCAGCTGACGGTCGCGCATCAGGGCGACGGCCAGCCCAGCTTCCAGATCTTCGCCGGCCTCAACCTGCAATTCCCGATTGGGCGGTGAGGCCGATGCCCTCGTTCAAGCCATCGACGACCGGAGGATGTCTCCGATGCTCCGACGCATGACGGCCCGCCTGGGCGTGGCCCTGATCTCCGGCGCGATGATCGGCCTGGCGGCCGGCGCGGCGGCTGCCGCGGAGAATGCCACCGGCATCTACCTGCTCGGCTTCCGTGGCCCGCTCGCCGGCGTCACCCCGCCCCCGGGCGTCTATGTCGAGAACGACATCTATCTCTATGACGCCAGCGTCGGCGGCGGGCGCCGTCTGCTCCTGGGCGGAACCCTGGCCGCCAATGTCGACGGCGAGGCCCAGCTCGACGCCCCCTCGGTAATCTGGGTGACGCCGGCGCAGGTGCTGGGCGGCCAATTCGGCATGACCTTCACCTGGCCGCTCGGCCGCACCTACGCCGCGGCGGGGACGACCATCGATTCCCCGGTCTTCGGCCGAAACAGGGGCTTCATCAGCGACGAGACCAGCGCCATCGGCGACCCGCTGCTGTCCGGCTTCCTGGGTTGGAACGCCGGCAAGTTCCACTGGCAGGCGGTGGCGATGCTGAACATTCCGGTCGGCGACTACCGCAAGGATGCGCTCAGCAACGTCGCCTTCCACCGTTGGGCCGGCGATCTCACCGGGACCTTCACCTGGCTGGACCCGGAGACCGGCATCGACCTGTCCGCCGCGGCCGGCTTCACCTTCAACGGCGAGAACCCCGAGACAGATTACTGGACCGGCACCGAGTTCCACCTCGAATGGGCCGCGACCAAGAGCTTCGGCGAATTCTCGCTCGGCCTCGTCGGCTACCACTACCAGCAGGTCACCGGGGACGGCGGGTCGGGGGCGACGCTGGGGGATTTCGAGGGGCAGGTCACCGCCCTCGGCGGGTCCGTCGCCTACAACTTCACCCTCGGCACCACGCCGGTGACCGCGCGGCTGAAGGTCTATCGGGAATTCGCGGCGGAAAACCGACTGGAGGGGACCTCAGCGCTGCTCACGCTCTCGCTGCCGCTCAGCATCGACGCGTCGCATGCGGATTGAGGCGGAAACGATGT
This sequence comes from Inquilinus sp., assembly GCF_039594555.1. Taxonomy (GTDB): domain Bacteria; phylum Pseudomonadota; class Alphaproteobacteria; order DSM-16000; family Inquilinaceae; genus Inquilinus. Next base: position 14,436 of record NZ_JBCNNF010000017.1, on the reverse strand, counting down.
CCGAATGCTGCTGTCCCGGTACCGTATCCGCCGAACAGGCCGCCAATCCCCAGACTCGTCCGGGCATGGTCTGGATCCCGGACGGCGAGTTCGCCATGGGTTCGGACCGGCACTATCCCGAAGAAGCTCCGGTCCATCGCGTCCGCGTCGATGGGTTCTGGATCGATGAGACGCCCATCACCAACGCCCAGTTCCGCGCCTTCGTCGAGGCGACGGGCTATGTGACCTGGGCGGAGATCCCGCCCGATCCGAAGGACTATCCCGGCGCCCAGCCGCACATGCTGAAGGCGGGATCCGTAGTCTTCGCGCCGCCCGCCCGGCCGGTCGACCTGCGCGGCCCGCCGCAATGGTGGGACTTCCGCTTCGGCGCCGACTGGCGCCACCCCTACGGCCCCGGCAGCGGCATCGACGGGCTGGACGACCATCCCGTGGTCCAGGTCGCCTATCAGGACGTCCTTGCCTACGCCGCCTGGGCGGGCAAGGCGGTGCCGACGGAGGCGGAGTGGGAGTTCGCGGCCCGCGGCGGGTTGGACGGCGCCGAATTCGCCTGGGGCGACGAATTCACGCCCGGCGGCCGGCATATGGCCAACACCTGGCAGGGCCGGTTCCCGCACGAGAACCTGAACCTCGACGGCTATCCCCGGACCTCGCCGGTGCGGGCCTTTCCGGCCAATGGCTACGGCCTCCACGACATGATCGGCAATGTCTGGGAGTGGACCGCCGACTTCTGGTCCAGCCGGCACCCGCCGGCCGCCGGCAAGGCCTGCTGTGTCGCGCAGAACCCGCGCGGCGCGGCGGAGCAGGACAGCCTGGATCCGGCCCAGCCGCAGATCCGGATCCCGCGGCGCGTGGTCAAGGGCGGGTCCCATCTCTGCGCGCCGAACTACTGCCGGCGCTATCGGCCGGCGGCGCGGCACGCCCAGCCGGTCGACACCTCGATGAGCCATATCGGCTTCCGCTGCGTGGTGCGCGGCGGCGGCGCCCCCGTTTCATCGCAAGCGTAAAGAGGAGGCATTCTGATGCAGGATATCGACTCACCGCAGGACGCAGCCCCGGAGGCCGAGTCCGAGTCCACCGTCAGCCGGCGCCGGCTGCTGTCAGGAACGGCGTTCGCGGCGGCGGCCGCGGCGATGGGGATCGGGTCGCCCGCGTCCCCGGCGGCGGCACAGACCGCGGCACCCGTCGCCCAGCCGGCTGCGGGCGGCAAGCCGAACATTCTCGTGATCTTCGGCGACGATATCGGCATTGCCAACATCAGCGCCTATTCGAGCGGCCTGATGGGCTACGAGACGCCGAACATCGACCGCATCGCCCGCGAGGGCCTCAAGTTCCAGCACTACTATGGCGAGCAATCCTGCACCGCGGGCCGCGCGGCGTTCCTCACAGGCCAGCACGGCCTTCGCACAGGTTTGACCAAGGTGGGCTACCCCGGCGCGCCGATGGGCATGAGTCAGCTGGATCCCTCGATCGGCGGCCTGCTCAAGAATCTTGGCTATGCCACCGGGCAGTTCGGTAAGAACCATGTCGGCGACCGCAACGAGACGCTGCCGACGGTGAATGGCTTCGACGAGTTCTTCGGCAACCTCTACCACCTCAATGCCGAGGAAGAGCCGGAGCTGCCGGATTATCCGAAGGATCCCACGTACCTTGCCAGGTTCGGACCGCGCGGCGTGCTGCGATGCAAGGCGACCGACGTCGACGACCCGACGGAACAGCCGCGCTTCGGCAGGATCGGCAAGCAGACCATCGAGGACACCGGCGCGCTGACCAAGAAGCGCATGGAGACAATCGACGACGAGACCTCGGCCGCAGCCATCGACTTCATGACCCGGCAGCAGGCGGCGGGCAAGCCGTTCTTCTGCTGGTTCAACTCGACCCGCATGCATCTGCGCACGCACGTCCGCGCCTCGCATCGCGGTCGCTACACGCATGGCGACAGCGAATATATCGACGGCATGATGGAACACGACGATACGGTCGGCTCCATCCTCAAGGCCTTGGATGACATGGGCATCGCGAACAACACCATCGTCATCTACACGACCGACAACGGTCCGCATATGAACACCTGGCCGGACGGCGCCATGACCTGGTTCCGCTCGGAGAAGAATACCAACTGGGAGGGTGCCTTCCGCGTGCCCTGCTTCGTGCGCTGGCCGGGCGTGATCCAACCGGGCACAGTGACCAACGAGCTGATGAGTCACAATGACTGGGTCCCGACGCTCTGCTCGATCGCCGGCGAGCCGGACATCGTGGAGAAGCTGAAGCAGGGCTACAGGGCAAACGGCATCGAGTACAAGGTGCATCTCGACGGCTACGACCAGTCGCAGTTCCTGCGCACGGTCCGCGGCACGGCGACGGCCAACAATGACGTGAAGAGCGCCCGCGATAAGTTCTTCTACTCCGACGACGACGGGCTGCTCGTCGGCATGCGGCAGGGCGACTACAAATACGTGTTCTCGGAGCAGCGCATGCAGGGCACCTTGGGCCTCTGGGCCGAGCCGTTCACGACGCTGCGGCTGCAGAAGATCTTCAACCTGTTCCAGGATCCGTTCGAGCGGGCCGACATCACCTCCAACACCTATTGGGACTGGAACCTCAATCATGTCGGCGCGGCCTACGGGATGATGGACGAGGTGTTCCAGTTCGTGGCGACGTTCAAGGATTTCCCGCCGCGCTCGTTCCCGCCGAGCTTCAACCCGGCCAACATCATGGAATCGACGTTGGACGCCATCAAGCGGCGGCAGGCCTTCCAGGAGAATCTCGATCTCGATAAGGTTCGCGGCGCCTTGAACCGGATGATCCAGCAGCAGTTGCAGAGTGGCGGTCAATAACATCCAACCCCCGGCAGCCGCCCGACTACGGGGCGGCTGCCGGGGGTAGGCTCGGCTCGAAGCCTCCTGCTGCGGCCACACGAGGTCGGTTTTCGTCACAGGAGAGCACGAATGGCGATCGTCTCTTGGCGAAGCATTCGGCTGGTGTTTGAAGGCAGTTCACAACCACGCCGCCGATTGCTGTCGACGCTGCGGAACGCAGTGATCCTGTTCTTCGCGTTCACGATGAGCGCTCTCGCAAAAGATCCGCTGCCCTCATGGAACGATGGGGCGGCGAAACGGGCGATCGTCGACTTTGTGACGCGCGTGACCACGCCAGGCGGGCCGGACTTCGTGCCGGTTGAAGAGCGGATCGCGACCTTCGACAATGACGGCACGCTGTGGGCTGAGCAGCCCATGTATTTCCAGATCGCCTTCGCCATGGACGAGGTCCGGGCGCAGGCGGACAAGCACGCCGGATGGCGGACCACGCAGCCCTTCAAGGCGGTGCTGGAGAACGACCGGGCCGCCTTAGCGAAGCTTGGAGAGCAGGGCCTGCTCGAGATCATCACGGCGACCCATGCCGGCATGACGGTCGACCAGTTCAGCGATACCGTGTCGCAATGGATGAGGGAGGCGCGTCATCCGCGCTTCGACCGGCCGTACAACGAGCTCGTCTACCAGCCGATGATCGAGCTCCTGGCCTACCTCCGCGCCAATGGCTTCAAGACCTTCATCGTCTCTGGAGGCGGTATCGAGTTCATGCGGCCCTGGGTCGAACAGGTCTACGGCATCCCGCCCGAGCAGGTCGTGGGGTCCAGCGGCAAGACGTCCTTCACTCTCGATGGAGACCGGTCGGTCATCCTGAAGCTGCCGGCGGTCGAATTCGTCGACGATGGCCCGGGAAAGCCGGTCGGCATCAATCGCTTCATCGGGCGGCGGCCGGTCTTCGCCGCCGGCAACTCCGACGGTGACCTGCAGATGCTGCAGTGGACCACCATGACAGACGGGCCGCGCTTCGCCCTGATCGTTCACCACACGGACGCCGAGCGCGAATGGGCCTATGACCGGCTATCCCCGGTTGGCAAGCTCGACCAGGCGCTCCACCAGGCGCCGCTGCGCGGCTGGCTGGTGGTCGATATGAAGCGGGATTGGGGCACCGTCTTCCCGTTCCAGAAGTGAAGCGGCCGGGAGCGAGGTCCGCGACGCCGTCGTCGAGTCTGCCGGGCAGGGGGATGCGGCCGGACCCCACCGGCTGCTGCATTTCTGGCTCTCTCGCTTGCCGGGCCGTGCCAGCCTCGCGTCTCTGTTCCACGCTCACGCGGATCTCGCGTCCCGCTACGCGCGGCTGGAGCGGGCCGTGTTCGCCAGGCGTCGGGAGGCCTGGACACCGGAGGATGGGCGCGCTCTGGCCCGCGCGCTTGCCTGTCGCCGCCGCGAGCGCCGGGCGACAGGCTCGATCCGAGCCTCGACGTTGCGCGATCGGCCCAACCGGAGCGGATTCCGGCAAAATCACGAAGTTCCGAGAATTGTGCGAGCTTGATCCGCTGACGCGAGCCGTCGGCCCGTCATGGCGGCGATGCTGGCGATGGCAGCGACTCGTTCGGCATTATCGCGGGCCATCCGGCCGTCCGCGTGCCAAAGCGAGTTCTCGAACCCCACGCGGACATGGCCGCCCCGGGCAACCGCCGCGGCCAGGGCCGAGGTCTCGCCGCGGCCGAAGGCGCAGACCGACCATACGGCGCCGAGCCGGTGGTGTTCGAGGCCGTCGAGGAACACATCGAGGTCCTCCGGCCGGCTTTCCTGATCCGGCGCATAGCGGCCGAGGACGAAGAGGATCCGTGGTTGCGCGACGTCTCCAAGGCAGCCCCGGCGATGCAGCTCGGCGAACCGGTCGAGATCGGCCCGGTCGTAGAGGATGTGCTGGACGGCGATGCCTTCGCCGGCCGCCCAGGAGAAGAAGGCCGATGCCGCCGCGTCCCCGTCGTCGAGAATCTCGCGCAGCCCTACCGAAACGGCGGCGGGGCGCAGCGTGCGCACCAGCTCCATCTGCTCCGATGGCAAATAGCGGCCGACCGCCTCCGTGGTGATCTGGACCAGCATCCTGCCGTCCGTGCGGTCCTGGATCGCGGTGATCGCGTCTGCGTAGCGGCGCGCATCGAGCACATGCGCGCCGGTGTCGTCGCGCACATGGATATGCATGGCTCCGGCGCCGGCGGCGAGGCAGGCCGCGGCGGTGTCGGCCAGCTCCGCGGCCGTCATCGGCAGCGCCGCATGATCCGCCTTGGTGCGCCGCGCGCCGTTCGGCGCGACCATGATGAGCAAGGGATCCGCCGTCATGCTTCACCTCGATCTTTGTCTCGTCGGCGCGCCCAGCCTATGGTCACCGCAAAGGGAGCACCGGGGGCATCATGACCGACGCAGCAGGGACACCATCGCCATTCGCCACCGCGGCCGAGCTGTCCGCGGCGCTTCGGCAGGGCGGCACGACATCGGCCGCCATCATCCGGCGCGCGCTCGACCGGGCCGCCGCGCATGAGCCGGCGCTGCACGCCTTCGTGGAGATCTTTGCCGATACGGCGCTGGCGGCCGCCGAGGCCGCCGATCACCGTAGAGCCCGCGGCGTTCCGCTCGGCCCGCTCGACGGCATCCCGTTCGCGGTGAAGGATCTCTTCCACATCGAAGGCCATCCGACCGCAGCCGGATCGAAGGCCCTCCCCGCGACGCCCGCCGTCACGACCGCGAATGCCGTGCGGCGCCTGTGCGCGGCGGGGATGATCCCGCTCGGCAAGGTCCACACCGTCGAATTCGCCTTCGGCGGCTGGGGCACGAACCCGGTGCTGGGGACGCCGCTGAACCCGCGCGACCGGGCCGTCCCGCGGGCCCCCGGCGGCTCCTCCAGCGGGTCCGGGGTGGCGGTGGCGGCCGGTCTCGTGCCCGCCGCGCTCGGCGCCGATACGGGCGGGTCGGTGCGCAACCCCGCCGCCATGTGCGGCGTCGTCGGGCTGAAGACCTCCGTTGGCCTGATCGGGCGGGGCGGGCTGCTGCCGCTGGCCACCTCCTTCGACAGCGTCGGCCCGCTCACCCGCTCGGTCGAGGATGCGGCGCTGCTGCTGTCCGCCCTGCAGGGCCGGGACCCGGACGACCCCGCCACCTTCGGGGTCGCGGGACCGGACCCGCTGCGCCGTCTCGGCGACGGTGTCGCCGGCCTGCATCTGCGGGTCCCGTCGGAGCGCGACCTCGGCCCGGTCGAGACCGACGTGCTCCGCCTGTTCCGGGCGGCGGTCGAGCAGCTCGCGACCCTCGGCGCCGAGGTCGAGGAGCGGCCGATGCCGCGCCGGCCCGAGGAGTACATGGCCACGACCGGCGACATGATGGCGGCGGAGTCCTGGCACCATCTGCGCGAGCATGTCGAGCCGGAGACCAGCGTGGTCCATCCGGCAGTCAGGGCGCGGATCCTTCGCGGCCGGACGATCGACGGCGCGCGCTATCAGGAGCTTCTCGTGGCGCGGAGGGCGGCGCAGATCGAGCTGCACCGCTATCTCGACGGCGCCGACGCGCTGCTGACGCCGACGGCGCCGATCCTCGCTCCGCCGCTGGACGGGATCGACGAGACCAAGACTCCGCTCGGCACCTTCACGCGCATGGTGAACCTGATGGACATGGCGGCGTTGAGCGTGCCGGTCGGCCTCGCCGGCGGCCTGCCCGCATCGCTGCAGATCGTGGCGCGCCGCTTCGACGACGCCATGGCGCTGCGGATCGGCCGCGCGCTCGAGGTCGCGCGCGGCGGCCTGTTCGAGCCTCCTGCAGGGTTCGGGGAACCGTAGAGACTGACGGACGTCATTCGCCGCTGGCGTAGAGCCAGCGCGCGACCAGCGCATCGGTGTCGCTGCCGAAATCCTCGCGCGCGCCTTCGGAGAACACCGCCCCGGTCTTGACCACATAGACATAGTCCGTGATGGCCAGAGCGGCGCGGATGTCCTGGTCGACCAGCAGCACGGCCTTGCCCAGGCCATGGGCGAGGTCGCGCACGATCTCGTAGATGGTCTCGCTGGTCTGCGGGTCCACGCCGGCCGTCGGCTCGTCGATCAGGTAGACGGACGGCTCGGCCATCAGGCTGCGGGCGATCTCGACCTGCCGCTGCTGGCCGCCGGACAGCTGTCCCGCCGGCTGGCTGCGCTTCTCGCGGACGACCGGGAAGCGCTCATAGGCCCGCTCCAGCCGCTCGGCCAGGACGGCCTTCTTCGGCCGGGCGTGCCAGAGGCCGAGCTTGAGGTTGGATTCGACGGTGAGGTACGGAAACAGGCTCGGCCGCTGGGGCAGATAGGCCAGGCCGAGGCCGAGCATGCGGAAGGGCGGGCTGGCGGTGATCTCGCCGCCATTCATCAGCACCCGGCCGGCGCGCGGCTTCAGGAACCCGAACAGGGCCTTGAGCAGGGTGGATTTGCCGGTCCCGTTCGGCCCGACGACGCAGGAGATGCGTCCCGCCCAGGCCTTGGCCGAGATGTCCCGCAGGATGTCGATGTCGCGCGTGTATCCGGTGACGAGGTTCTCGCAGGCCAGCAGCGCCGGCGCATCGTGCCAGCGCGGGGCAGGGAGGGGGGCGTCTGCCATCGTGCCGCTCATCGCTGGGCCCGCGTGCCGGTATAGGCGCGGACGACGTCGGGGTTGCGCAGCACCTCGGCGACACCGCCATCGGCGATCTTGCGGCCGCGCGCCATGACCATGACCCGGGTCACGACCGATTGGATGGCCTCCAGATTGTGATCGACCACGACGATGGTGTGGCCGTCGCGGTTGAGGGCCTTGATATGGTCGATGATCTGCTCCAGCAGCCGCGGGTGGACGCCGGCGAAGGGCTCGTCCAGCAGCAGCAGCCGCGGCTTCAGCATCAGCGCGCGGCCGAGCTCCAGCAGCTTCTGCTGGCCGCCCGACAGCGCCCGCGCGTACTGGTCCGCCAGGTGACCGAGCTTCAGGAACTGCAGCACGCCGTGCGCCCGCTCCTCCGCCGCCGGCCGCCGCTCGCCGGGGTCGGACAGCGCCGGCACGATCAGGTTCTCCATCACCGTCATGCGGCGGAACAGCCGCGGCACCTGGAAGGTCCGGGCGACGCCGCGCTGGGCGAAGCGATGCGCCGGCGCGCCGGCCATGTCGTGGTCCCCGACGCGGATCGAGCCACCGTTCGGCTTCAGTGCCCCGGTCACCATGTTGATGGTCGTCGTCTTGCCGGAGCCGTTCGGCCCGATCAGCCCGACGATCTCGCCCCGCCCGAGCCCGAAGGACAGGCCCTCGACGGCGTGGATGCCGCCGAACTGCTTGGACAGATCGCCGACGGAGAAGAAGGGCGCGCCATTCTCAGCCATCGCCGGGCTCTCCCATCGCCGATGCCACCGGGCGCGACTGCGGCCGGCGGCGTGCCAGCTGCTCCAGCGCCGGGAACAGGCCGTTCTGCGCGAAACGCTGCACCAGGATCAGCGCCAGCCCCATCAGCACGAACCGCCACTCGCCGTAGGAGCGCAGCGATTCCGAGAGCAGGAACACCACCGCGGCGCCGATCACGGCCCCCGTCAGGCTCTCGATGCCGCCGATCACGGCCATGGCGATGACCAGCCCCATCTCCGGCAGGATGGCGATGTTTGGGGTCAGGATGCCGATGAAATGGCCGTAATAGATGCCGGCGATGGCGGCGATGACGCTGGTGACGACGAAGACCAGGATCTTGTATCGCGTGGTGTCGACACCGCTGGCGCGGGCGGCGCCTTCGTCCTCGCGGATGGCGCGCAGGAACAGCCCGACCCGCGTGGCGAGGAGGGCGTTCATGGCGCCGACCGCCAGGACGACGAGGGCGAGGCCGAGATAGTAGTAGGGCATGTCCGACCGGCCCGGGAACAGGCCGGGGACCGGCAGGCCCTGCATGCCGCGGGTGACGTCCTCCTCGGCCACCAGCACCAGCCGGAAGATCTCGGAGATCGCCAGCGTGAACAAGGCGAGATAGGGCCCGGACAGCCGCAGCACGAGGGCGCCGATCAGCGCGCCGACCACCGCGGCCAGCAGGATCGCGGCCAGGATCGCGAGCGGCAGCGAGAGCCCCAGCTGCCCGGCGCAGAGCGCCGAGGCGTAGCCGCCGAGCGCGGCGAAGGCGACATGGGCGAAGGAGAACTGCCCGGCATAGCCGGCCAGCAAGGCCCAGCTCGCGGCCAGCAGCGCGTAGTACCAGGCAATGGCGCCGACATGGATCCAGTAGGGGCCGGCCAGCAGCGGCACGATCAGGGCGATCGCGAGGAGCACGGCCTGGCTTCCCTGGGTGAAGGAGGGTCGCAGCATCGGCCTGCTCCTATTCCAGCCGCAGATGCGACCGCCCGAACAGCCCGGTCGGCCGGAGGAGCAGGGTGACGACGAGCAGCAGCGCACCGAAGGCCTGGGTATAGGCCAGCGCCCGGTTCGGGTCGGGCAGGTAGCCGACGCCGAGCCCCTGGACGAGGCCGAGCAGGATGCCGCCGGCGATGCTGCCGCCGACCGATCCCATGCCGCCGAGCACGATGATGATGAAGGCCTGCACCGCCGGCAGGTCGCCCATCGACGGCGACAGCGCGAAGATCGGGGCGATCAGCGCCCCGGCGCCGCCGGCCAGCGCCGAGCCCAGGCCGAAGGCGACGGTGTACATCCGGCGCGGGTCGATGCCGATCACGGCCGCCGACTCCCGGCTCTGGCTGACGGCGTCGAGCGCCTGGCCCAGCGCGGTGCGCTTGAGGAAGACGGTGAGGCCGGCGAGCAGGACGACCGCGACGATCGCCGCGATGAGCCGGTCATAGGGCAGGATCAGCGGCCCGACGATCAGCACGCCGGCCATGAAGGACGGCGGCGACTTGGCGAACGGCCCGAATACCACCAGGCCGAGATTGCTCAGCAGGATGGTCAGCCCGAAGGTGACGATGATCGCGTACTCGTCCTTGCGCTCCACCTTGTCGGTGTACATCGGCGCGATGACAAGCCGCTCGAAGACGACGCCGAACAGGAAGAGGGCGATCATGGCCCCGGCCACTCCGGCCAGCGACGGCAGGCCCAGCGCCGAGATCAGGTAGTAGGACGCGTAGCCGCCGAGCATGTAGAGCGAGCCGTGGCCGAAATTGACGACCTTCAGCACGGAGAAGACCAGCGTCAGCCCCGACGCCACGAGGGCGAAGATCAGGCCGATGACCAGGCCGTTGACGGCGAGGAGGAGGAAATAGCTCATGGTCCGGGCGTAGCCGCAGGTCTAGGGGACGGATCCGGCGAAAGGAGGGCCGGCAGCATCGGGCCGCCGGCCTCTGCATCACTTGCCGGGCAGGATCTTGTCCGCCGTGGCCCACTTCTTCGGATAGACGATGGCGGCGTCTTCCGGCGACTGGTTCTCTTCGGTGTACTGGATGATGGTGAACGGGACATCCTTGAACTGGTGGTACGCCCAGTCCGGCGCCTTGTCCGTCGGGAAGGTATAGGTGGCGTTCACGCCCTCGTACTTGATCTCTTCCAGCGCCTTGGTGATGGCGGCACGGTCGGCGGAGCCGGCCTTCTTGATCGCTTCGAGGACGACGCCGAGCGTGTCGTAGGCCTCCAGGGCGACCCCGGTGGGTGCCCGGTTGTAGCGCTCGGTGAACGCCTTGACGAAGTCCTTCGCCTTGTCGTTCCACTGCGATTTCGGCTGCGCGACGTTGACGATCAGCAGGTTCTTGGCGCAGGGGCCGACGACCTCCCACACCTCCTTTTGCAGCAGGCCGGACGAGCCGATCAGGGCCGTCTCCGCGGTCGGCGCCAGGCCCAGCTGGCAGGCCTGCTTGACCAGCTGGTACTGCGCCTGGCCGGCGATCACCATCTGGATCACGTCGGGCCGCGGGCTCTGGCTCATCAGGCGCAGCAGCGCCGGGGTGAAGTCCTGCTGGTTCAGGTCGACCGTCGCCATCGTGTAGGGGACGCCTTTGGCCTTCAGCTCACCGGCGATGACCTGGGCTCCGCCCTGCCCGAAATCGGTGTTCTCGGCGACGATGGCGATGTTCTTATAGCCCTGCTCGACCGTCCAGTCGGCGGCCTTGACGTAGACCAGCGAATTGGCGGGCGCGAGGCGGAACACCTCCGGATACTGCTTGGCGGTGATGGCGTCGGCCCAGACATCCGTGCCGACCCAGGGCACGCCGTATTTGTGCGCCTCCTCGATCTCGGCGAGGGCGACCGAGGAGTGGAACTCGCCGATGATCGCCGAGACGTTGTCCTTGGTGATCAGGCGCACGGCCGCGGCGCTGCCCTCCGCCGGCTGGCCCTTGGTGTCCTCGTAGGTGACCGCGATCTGCCGGCCCAGCACGCCGCCGGCCTTGTTGATCTGGTCGACCTCGAGCTGGACGGCCCATTGCATCTCCTGGCCGCCGGAGTAGTTGCCGGGCGGGGACAGCGGCCCGACCCAGCCGATGGCGATCGGGTCCTCGGCCATCGCCGGCGATGCGACGAAGGCCAGCGTTGCCAGCGTCAGCGCGGTGCCGAGATGAAGATGCGGATGACGGTTCATCGAGCTCTCCCTGCGTTTTGGCCTGTTAGGTGAAACATTACACTCATTTCCAAGATTTTGTAATGTTCATTGCGGCCATGAGGCGGCGGGCGTAAATTCCGCTCCATGTCCGAACCCGCCTTCCGTTCGCGCCTCCTGGAGGCCTATCAGGCGATGCCGCGCCAGCTGCGCGCCGCGGCGCAATGGGTGCTCGACAATCCGCGCGACGTGGCGCTGCTGACGATGCGGGAGCAAGCACGCCGGGCCGGCGTGACACCGGCGTCGATGACGCGGCTGGCGCAGCGCATGGGGCTCGACGGCTATGAGGATCTCCGCGCGTTCCACGCCGAGAGCCTGCGGCGGGGGGAGACGGAGTTCTCCGACAAGGCGGGCGCCCTGGTCGAACGCCGCCGGCAGGGCGGCGACGGCGCCCTGGCCTTCGACCTGATGGAGACGCTGGAGCGTCACCTGGCGGCGCTGTGCCGGCCGGCGGTGATCGAGGATATGGCCAGGGCCGCCGCGGTGCTCGCCGCGGCCGGGCGCGTCCATGCGCTCGGCTACCGCTCCAGCTACACGGTGGCCTGCCATTTCGCCTATGTGTACGGGCTTGCCGGCGGTGCGGTCCGCCTGCTCGACGGGCCGGGCGGAACCGGGCCGGACGCCTTGCGGGAGGCCGGGCCGGGCGATGCCCTGCTCACCGTCAGCGTGAAGCCGTACACCCGCGCCGCGGTCGAACTGACGGATTATGCGCTGGCGCGCGGGCTCGACATCGTCGCGATCACCGACAGCGTGGTGTCGCCGCTGGTGGCCCGGGCGCGCGCCACCATCATCGTGCCGACCGAAAGCCCGTCCTTCTTCCACACCATGGCGCCGGCCTTCGCGGTCGCCGAGGCGCTGGCGGCCATCCTCGCAGCCACCGCCGGCGACGAGGCCCTCGCCGCCGTGCGGGCGATGGAACGCCAGTTCAAGGCCCTTTCCACCCACATCTAGGCACGGCCGATGCCATGACCCGCATCCTCCACCGATCCATCAAGGGCAAGCTCCCCGTCGCCATCGGCGGCAAGGGCATCGAGCTGTTCGACGGCGAAGGCCGCCGCTATATCGACGCGTCCGGCGGCGCGGCCGTCTCCTGCCTCGGCCACGGCCATCCGGACGTGATCGCCGCGCTGCACGCCCAGCTCGACAAGCTCGCCTACGCCCATACGGGCTTCTTCACCACCGAGGTGGCGGAGCAACTGGCCGACCGGCTGGTCGCCGACGCGCCGCCGGGCATCGGCCATGTCTATTTCGTCAGCGGCGGGTCCGAGGCCGTCGAGGCGGCGCTGAAGATGGCGCGGCAATATTTCGTCGAGGCGGGCCAGCCGCAGCGCCGCCACGTGATCGCGCGCCGGCAGAGCTATCACGGCAACACGCTCGGCGCCCTCGCCGCCGGCGGCAATGAATGGCGGCGCAGCCAGTTCAAGCCGCTGCTGATCGAGACTCACCACATCGACCCGTGCTTCGCCTATCGCTTCCAGCAGCCCGGGGAGTCCGACGCCGACTACGCGGCGCGGGCCGCGCAGGCGCTGGAGGACAAGATCCTGGAACTCGGCGGTGACGAGGTCATCGCCTTCGTCGCAGAGACGGTGGTCGGCGCCACCGCCGGTGCCGTGCCGCCGGTGGCGGATTACCTGAAGCGGATCCGCGCCATCTGCGACCGCCACGGCGTGCTGCTGATCCTCGACGAGGTGATGTGCGGCATGGGCCGTACCGGCACGCTGCATGCCTGCGAGCAGGACGGCGTCGCCCCGGACCTGATGGTGATCGCCAAAGGGCTCGGCGGCGGCTACCAGCCGATCGGCGCAGTGCTGCTGTCGGACCGGATCTTCGAGGCCTTCGCCGGCGGCTCGGGCTTCTTCCAGCACGGCCACACCTATATGGGCCATCCGATGGCGGCCGCAGCCGGCCTGGCCGTGCAAGAGGTGATCCGCCGCGACAACCTGCTGGCGAATGTCCGGCAGATGGGCACGCATCTGGCGCGGCGCCTGAACGAGCGCTTCGGCAACCACCACCATGTCGGCGATGTCCGCGGCCGCGGCCTGTTCCAGGCGATCGAGCTGGTCGCCGACCGCGGCACCAAGGAGCCGTTCGATCCGGCGATGAAGCTCCATGTGCGGGTCAAGCAGGCGGCGATGGACCACGGCCTGATGGTCTATCCGATGGGCGGGACGATCGACGGGCGGCGCGGCGACCACGTGCTGATCGCGCCGCCCTTCATCTCGACCGCCGATGAGATCGATGAGATCGTGGAGCGGTTCGGCACCGCCGTGGATGCAGCCCTTCAAGGCCCCAAGATCGCTTGAGGTGCGGTGATTGCCGCCCGGGGCGATCCGCTGCCGCTCCGGCGTGCCGGCGGGACACGGTCCGGTAGGCGGAATCCGCGAGCATTGGCCGAACTGGACGACCTCCTGCAGATATGCGCCACCGGGCTTGAACTCGCCGCCAAAAAGGCGCGTTATGGCTTAAAGAACGACTGCCCGACCGAGCCACGGCTTTCCACGGGCAGTGCGCCCGGAAGCATTGGAATACCCCGTGTCTACCGACTCGATCGCGAGCGCGCGAAGGCGCGACGATTCACGCCTCCATATTGCGGCAGCCCATTGGGGCCGCGGAGTCGGGACACTCCTTCGCATCAGCCGCATGACGTTGCGCCATCCCTGGCAGGTCGGCATCGCCATCGGATCGACCTTCATCGCCGCGACGCTGCAGCTGTTCATTCCCCGTCTCCTCGGCCAGGCCGTCGACCAGGCGCGCGGCGTGCTGACGGCGGCAGCCGACTCGGCGACGGAGGCACAGACGGCGCTGATGACGACCGCAGTTGTGTTGTTCGCCATCAGCGTCCTCCGCGGCCTCTTCACCATGCTGCAGAACTATTTCGGGGAAGCGGTCGGGCACCATATCGGCTACGAGCTGCGTCTCGCCTGCTACGACAAGCTGCAGCGTCTGGGCTTCAGCTTCCACGACCGCGCGCATACCGGCGACCTGATCACGCTCGGCATCCTGGATCTCGAAGGCGTGCGCATGTTCTTCAGCACCGGAATCGTGCGGCTGGTGCTGCTGACCGTGCTG
>NZ_JBCNNF010000169.1:0-14181 GCF_039594555.1 Inquilinus sp. | reverse complement strand
GCCCCTGTCCCGACGCTGCGCCCGCGCCCTGCGGCAGCGCCGTGACGCCGGCCGGGATGTCGGCCACCACCCAATGCCACCAGCCGCTGCCGGACGGTGCGTCCGGATCATAAGCAGTGACGACGAAGCTCTTCGTCCCGGCCGGCGCTCCGGACCAGGCCAGGGCCGGGGACACGTTGCCGCCGGTGCAGCCGAAACCGTTGAAGACGAAACGGTCGGCGATCGTGCCGCCCGGCTTCAGATCGGGGCTGGTCAGGCGGAACTGGGCGGCATGGCCGGGGCTGCTCGACAGCAGGACGGCCAGCGCCAGGCCGGCGGTGGCGGATACGGTGCGCATGGAAGGTCTCCTCGAGATCGGTGAGGAGACGCTAGGGCGACGCCGTTTCCGGCATCGTCCCGTTCCGATCGGAGGCTGTCCCGATCCGATCATTCCCGGGCACCGGGCGGGTGGCGGAGGGGATCAGCCCGAATCGCGCCCGGAACAGCCCGGCGAAGCGCGAGGGCGAGCGGTAGCCGCAGGCCTGCGCCACCTGGGCGATCGGGCCGGCGCCGCCGTACAGCAGCGTCAGCGCATGGTCCAGCCGGGTGTCGCTCAGCACCCGGGTGAAGCCGGTGCCCTCGGCGCGCAGGCGGCGGCGCAGCGTCGGCTCGCTCAGGCCCAGCCGTTTGGCCGCTTCGGCGGCCGACCAGGGCGCGGCCGGCTGCGCCGCGATCAGCAGCCGCAGCCGCTCGCACACCCGCTCCTCCGCCTCCGGCCGCCAGGCGATGCCGTGCTCGGCCAGCAGGATCAGCAGCTCGGTCATCCGGTGCCGGGTGGCCTCGACCGACAGCTTCGGCCCGGCGGCGAAGGCCGACAGCGCATGGTCCGCCGCCTCGGCCAGCCGGTCGGAGCGGAGCAGGGCGAAGGGCCGCGGCGGCCTTCCGCCCTCGGTCAGATGCGGGAAGGATAACCGGAAGGCGCGCAGCAGCGACGGTGCGAAGCTGATCAGCACGGACCGGTACAGCCCGCCCTCCGGCGGGATGTTGACCACGTCGACCGCCTCGACCGGCGACAGGGCGATGGCGTCGCCGGCCCGGGCGGCGATCACGCGGCCGTCGAGATGGAACTCCTTGCCGCCGCTGGCGACCAGGATCAGCCCGGGCTCGGGGAAGCGGACGTTGCGGATATGGTCGCGGGCGTGGCAGCCGAACACGCAGGCCGTGCCCACCGCCTCGTCGCGCAGGGTGCCGCTGCCCTGTTCGAAATGGCGGATCAGCGCGGTGGCGGCCCTCTGGCTCATGGCCTACTCCGCCACCCGGCCGAAGCCGATGCGGGCGATGCCGTAGCGTCGCTCGTCCAGCAGGGCCAGGCCGGGCACCGCCGGCTCGTCGGCCGCGGTCTCGGCCACCACCAGGCAGCCGGGCGCCAGCCAGCCGGCAATGGCTAGTGCCTTGATCGCCGGGCCGATCAGCCCCTGGCGGTAGGGCGGGTCCAGGAACAGCAGCGTCGCCTGCGCCCGCGCCGGCGGCGGCTTCAGCGCATCGGCGCGCAGCAGATGGGCGCGCGCCGTCTCGCCCAGCGTCTCGGCGTTCCTGCGGGCGAAGCCCAGCGCCGCGGCCGAGCTGTCGAACAGCCAGGCTTCGGCGGCGCCGCGCGACAGCGCCTCGAAGGCCAGCGCCCCGGTGCCGGCGAAGGCATCCAGCACCACGGCGCCGGTGACGGCGTCGTCCCCGTCCGGGCCGTAGCCGGCATGGGCCAGGATGTTGAACACGGCCTCGCGCACCCGCTCGCCGGTCGGCCGGGTGGCGCGGTCCGGCGGGGCGGCGAGCGCCCGGCCCCTATGCCGGCCGGCGACGAGGCGCAGGGGCATGGCGGGCGGCAGGTCCCGATGCGGGCTTCGGGCCGGCAGGCTTGGCCGTCGTCGGCTTGGCCGCGGGCTTGCGGGTCGGCCGCTCCTCCTCATGGGCCTGCAGCCAGCGGCCCAGCTGGTCGCGCAGCACCGAGGCCTTGATCTCCTCGGCCTCGCCCTTCTCCAGGATGCCCAGCTGGAACGGGCCGTAGGACACGCGGATCAGCCGGTTCACATTCAGGCCGATCGCCTCCATCACCTTGCGCACCTCGCGGTTCTTGCCCTCGCGCAGGGTGACGGTCAGCCAGGCATTGGCGCCCTGCACCTTGTCCAGCGCCGCCTCGATCGGGCCGTAATGGACGCCGGAGACGGTGATGCCCTTGGCCAGCCCGGCCAGCTTCGCCGGGTCCGGCGTGCCGTGCACCCGCACGCGATAACGGCGCGGCCAGCCGGTCGACGGCAGCTCCAGCCGTCGCGTCAGCTCGCCGTCGTTGGTCAGCAGCAGCAGCCCCTCGCTGTTCAGGTCCAGCCGCCCGATCGAGACCACGCGCGGCAGGTCGGCCGGCAGGTTGTCGAACACGGTCTGGCGGCCCTGCGGGTCCGATCGGGTGGTGACCAGCCCGGCCGGCTTGTGGTAGCGCCACAGCCGGGTGCGCTCGGCCTCCGGCACCAGCACGCCGTCGACGGTCAGGACGGATCCGGGCGGTACCACCACGGCCGGCGTCTCCAGCACCTTGCCGTCCAGCGCCACGCGGCCCTCGGCGATCCAGCGCTCGGCCTCGCGGCGCGAGCACATCCCGGCCCGGGCCAACACCTTGGCGACGCGCTCGCCGTCCTTCTCGCCGCCATCCTTGAAGGTGGCTTTCGGTTTCCCGGCGGGCATCGCGGCGCCTGTCGCGGCCGGGTCGCCCGCCGTCTTCCCGACGGTGGTCTTGGGGTCACTCTTGCTCATCGCCCTTGTCTAGCGCGAAGCGCCCGGCCAGGGTTAGCGCGAAACGATGGGATTGATCTTGATCGGCGTAAGCAGAACCCGACCCGCAATCTTTTCGAGTCCCCCCTCCCCCCGCGGGAGGGGGGTAGGGGGAGGGGGTCGCTTGCCCCAGGCTCCGTCCTCCACCGCCCCGTCGCGATCGTCCCGGCTCGGCCCGCCGAAGCCGGTTTCGGTCGGCGCCATACCCCTCCCCCTACCCCCCTCCCGCAAGGGGAGGGGGGACAAGTTTGGATCGGCTCCGTGACGGCTGGCCTTCCTCCCGACAATCCCGACCCGGCCGACCCGTATATCCGCCTGGCCCTGGACGAGGCTGCCGCCGCCGCCGCGCGCGGCGAGGTGCCGGTCGGCGCGGTGCTGGTCGAGGCCGCGACCGGCCAGGTGCTGGCGAAGGCCGGCAACCGGGTGGAGGAGCTGGCGGACCCAACCGCCCATGCCGAGGTGCTGGCGATCCGTGAGGCCGGGCGGCTGCGCGGCCGGCCGCGGCTGCCGGATTGCGACCTCTACGTCACGCTCGAGCCCTGCGCTTTGTGCGCCGGCGCCATCTCCTTCGCCCGCATCCGCCGGCTGGTCTTCGCCGCCACCGACCCGAAGGGCGGCGCGGTGCTGCACGGCCCGCGCTTCTTCGAGCAGAAGACCTGCCACCACCGCCCCCAGGTGACGCAGGCCCCGGGCGCGGAGGAGGCGGGCGAGCTGCTGCGCGCCTTCTTTAGGGCGCGGCGGTAGGGGCGCGGGGTGGCCGCCGGCCCGGCGATCTGACAAGATCGGGCGACCCCTGGGGGAGGGGTGATTTCAGAGACGCATTGTCATGCTCGGATTGTGGGGTCGGATGGCCGTGGCCATCCTGGTGTGCGGCATCCTCGCGGGGTGCCAGGCGCGGTTTCCCGAGGTGTCGGAGGCGAGCAAGGTCGAGGTCCGGCTGACGCGCAGTGCCTGCTTCGGCTGGTGCCCGGCCTATGCGGTCGCCATCGCCGGCGACGGGTCGGTGACCTATGACGGCGTCAGCTCGGTGGCCGTCAGCGGCCGGTTCCAGGACCGGATCGCCCCGGCGGAGGTCGCCGCCCTGGTCGCGATGTTCGAGCGGGCGGATTTCTTCGCGCTGAAGGACGAATATATCGCGGAGGTCACCGACAGCCCCTTCTACAGCGTCTCGCTGGCCATCGACGGCAGGACCAAGAAGATCACGGACTATGTCGGCAAGATGGCCGGCATGCCGGCAGTGGTCACGGAGCTCGAGGACGCGGTCGACCGGGCCGCGGCAACGGCGAAATGGGTCAAGGGGACGCCCGAGACGATCCCGATGCTGCGGCGGACCGGCTTCGACTTCTCGTCGGGCAGGGCCGCGACCTTTCTGGCCGATGCGCTGGAGATCGAGAGCTATGGCTATGCCAGCGAGCTGATCCTGGCCGGAGTTCCCTTGAACGGGCGCACTTCGCGCCGTGGCGATCCGACCTTCGAGCTGCTGGCCCCTCTTGTAGCCTTGTCGGATCTGGCCGTGTCGAGGCCGGGTCTCGACAGGATCTCATTGCTCTTCAGCCGGGCTGCCGCCGAACGAGGGACCCGGCAGGATAGAAGCGTGGCGCTCGTGATCGCCGCCAAGCTCGGGGATGCGGCCTTGGTGCGCAGGCTGATCGCCCTGGGTGTCGATCCGGTGATCCAGGAGTCCCAGATGGGGCCTTACACGGCGCTCCACACCGCTGCCTCGGCGGAAATTGCCCGACTCCTTCTACGGGCGGGGATCGATCCCGATGTCTCGGGGCCCTGGATGCCGAAGGCGGTTCTGGCGACGGAGTCCGAGGACGTGGCGCTGCTGCTGACCGGGGAGGGGCTGGGCGACCAGACCAAGGGCGAGTTGATCGCCCGCGCCCGCAAGAAGGGCTGGACCCGCCTCCTCGCGAAGCTCGGCGCTTAGGGACGGCATGTTTCATCATGAGGAGGGATTGATGAAGGAGCTGAGAATTCCGGATGCCGCCAAGCGGGATCCCAAATCGACCGAGATGCTGCGCGTCTGGATTGCCGAGCAAGGGCTGCATTGCGCCCTCAAGTTCGGGATCTATGAGGGTAGCGGTTGGGAAGAGGAAGACGCCTGGGGCACCATCCTGGCCGACACCGCCCGGCACGTGGCGCGGGCGCTCGATCTTCACGCGCCAGGACGGCATCCCGGTGCTTTGGCGAAGATCCGGGCGAAGTTCCTCGACGAGCTTGACGACCCGACCTCGCCGGTCCGTGGCGACTTCGTGGCCTGACCGGCGCCTAAACCTCCGCCTCGCCCTTCAGCACCGGCACGCAGCCGCCGCCGACGGTGGAGCGGATGCCGTCCGCGGCGCGGCGGGCGGCGACGCGCAGCAGGCTCGGGCGGCCCATCTCCACGCCCTGGACGATCTCGGCCTGCCCGGACTCGGCACCGGACAGCGACAGCAGCAGGGCGCCCAGCGTGGCGTTGGCGCTGCCGGTCGCCGGGTCCTCATAGGTGCCGGACAAGGGCGCGAACATCCGGGCGCGGATCCTGGCGCCGCCCCCCTTAACCCCATTGGGCGCGGCGATGTCCGGCGCCGCCGGGTCGCGGGCGTAGAGATGCAGCGACAGCCGGCGCTCCACCTTCGGGAATTCGGCCTGGGTGCGGCGGAAGGCGGCGATGTCCGGGGTGGCGCGGGTCAGCGCCTCGCCCGTCACCTCGGCCAGCACGAAGGGGATGCCGACAGAGGCCAGAACCGGCTGATGTGCCTTGGTGATCACGTCTGACGGGGAGATGCCGGCACAGGCGGCGATCGCCTCGGCCGGCAGCTCCAGCAGCGTCGTCAGCGGCTGCGGCGCGGCGATCACGGCGCCGGTCACGGCCCCGGCCGCGTCGCGCTCGACCCGCACCTCGACCAGGCCGGACAGCTCCTCGAACAGCAGCACGCCGTCGCGGTCCAGCCCGTGCCGGGCCAGGACGCAGCCGGTGCCGACATTCGGGTGGCCGGCGAAGGGCATCTCGTAGCTGCGGTTGAAGATCCGCACCCGCGCCGTGTGCGCCGGGTCCTCCGGCGGCAGCACGAAGGTCGTCTCGCTCAGGTTGAACTCGGTCGCCAGCGACTGCATCTCGCCGTCGGACAGGCCGCGCGCATCCGGGAACACCGCCAGCTGGTTGCCGCCGAAGCGGCGGTCGGTGAACACGTCCACGGTCTCGAAGGCGAAGCGGCGCATCACGGCCTCCCGGGCGGGGTTGAGAGGCCCCGAGTCTTGACAGGAGTTTGCCCTTTGGCAAAGTGCCGAAATGTACCCAGCCAATCTCTTCCGCGCTTTGGCCAATGAGCGCCGCCTGCAGATCCTGGACTGGCTGAAGGACCCGCGCGCGCATTTCCCGCCCCAGGCCGATGGCGACCTGGTCGAGGACGGGGTCTGCGGCGTGTTCATCGCCGACAAGCTCGGCATCAGCCAGCCGACGCTGAGCGAGCATATGCGCGTCCTGGTCCAATCCGGCCTGGTGGTGCCGAAGCGGATCCGGCAGTGGACCTTCTACAAGCGCGACGAGGAGCAGATCCGCGCCGCCCGCGCGATGGTCGACGGCCTCTGAGGCTTTCCGCCGGGCGGTCCCATGCCTATCTTGCAGTCGACCGACAGGAAGATCCGATGTTCCAGACCGCGCGCCCCGATCCCGCTCTGCCGAAGGCCGAGGCCTATCGCGACCTGCTCTCCCAGGCGGAGGGGCTGTTCCACGGCGAGACCGACGCGATCGCCAACGCCGCGAACCTCTCGGCCCTGATCTATCACGGCCTGCCGGACCTGAACTGGGCCGGCTTCTACCTGCTGCGCGGCGGGGACGAGCTGGTGCTCGGGCCGTTCCAGGGCAAGCCGGCCTGCATCCGCATCCCGCTCGGCCGCGGCGTCTGCGGCACGGCGGCGGCGCGGCGGGAAGTGGTGCTTGTGCCGGATGTGCACGCCTTCCCCGGCCACATCGCCTGCGACGCCGCCTCGCGGTCCGAGTTGGTGGTGCCGCTGGTGCGTGACGGGAAGGTGCTGGGGGTGATCGACCTCGACAGCCCGCTGCCCGACCGCTTCGACGCCGAGGACCAGGCCGGGATCGAGGCCTTGGCCGCGCTGTGGGTCACCGCCAGCGCGGCCTGATGGTTCAGCCCTTATCGTAGCGGATCTCGATCACCTCGGCGGTCTCGACTCCGCCCGGGGCGCGGACCTCGACCACGTCGCCTTCCTGCGCCCGCATCAGGGCGCGGGCGAGGGGGGAGATCCAGCTGATCTCGCCTTCCTCCGGCCGGGTCTCGTCGATGCCGACGATGCGCACGGTGCGCTCGCGGTCCTGGCCGTCCACATAGGTCACGGTGGCGCCGAAATACACCCGGTCACGGTTGGTCTGGCGCGCCGGGTCCACCACTTCGGCGATCTCCAGCCGCTTGGTCAGGAACCGCACCCGGCGGTCGATCTCGCGCAGCCGCTTCTTGCCGTAGATGTAATCGCCATTCTCCGACCGGTCGCCATTGCCGGCGGCCCAGGACACCACCTCGACCACCTTCGGCCGCTCTACGCGCCAGAGTTGCTTCAGCTCGTCCTGCAGCCGCTGGAAGCCCTCGGGCGTGATGTAGTTCTTCGATCCCGCGGGCAAGGGCGCCGGCGCATCGTCCAGCTCCTCCTCGGTGTCGGTCTCTTTGGTGAAAGCCTTGCTCATCCGGGCAGTCTAGTAGGTTGGGTCCGCCTTGGCGAACCCAACGGGAATCAAGCAGATGTCCTGCTCACTCGAGTTCGTCCGTTCCGGTGAGCGAAATCTCGAGAGCGGTCTTGCTGTCGACGAAGAGGCGGGTCTGATCGGTGAATTCGATCAGGATCTCTCCTTCGCGGTGACGGCGGACCAGCTTCACTGTCTTGCCCGCAAGAAGCTCCGTCGCGCGCAGGGCTTCGGTTGCGAGATCGTTGGCCATTCTCGTCACACCGCGATATCCCGGCGGCAGAAGCCCTCCGGCCAGTCGATGCGGCCGACGGCCTGATAGGCGCGGGACCGGGCCTCGGCGATATCGGCGCCCAGGGCGGTCACCGCCAGCACCCGGCCGCCCTGGGCGGTGATGGTGCCGTCGGCCTCGGCCTTGGTGCCGGCGTGGAACACGATGGTGCCTGGCACCTGCCCGGCCTCGTCCAGCGCGCGGATCGGGCTGCCCTTCCGGTAGCTGCCGGGATAGCCGTTCGCCGCCATCACCACGCTCACCGCCGCCTCCGGCCGCCAGCGCAGGGTCAAATGGCGCAGCGTGCCGTCAGCCGCCGCGATCAGGGCGGTGAGCAGGTCGGAGTTCAGCCGCGGCAGCAGCGTCTCGCATTCCGGGTCGCCGAAGCGGACATTGTGCTCGATCAGCTGCGGCCCGCGCTCGGTCAGCATCAGCCCGGCGAACAGGATGCCGCGGAAAGGCATGCCCTCCGCCTCCATGGCGCGCAGCGTCGGCTGCACGATCTCGGCCATGATCCGGGCCTCGAGTTCCGGCGTCGCCAGCGGGTGTGGCGACACCGCGCCCATGCCGCCGGTGTTCGGGCCCTCGTCGTTGTCATAGGCCCGCTTGTGGTCGCGGGCGGTGGCCAGCGGCAGCGCGGTCTCGCCGTCGCACAGGGCGAAGAAGCTCAGCTCCGGCCCGACCAGGCATTCCTCCACCACGATCGAGGCGCCGGCGGCGCCGAAGCCGCCCTCGGTCAGCATGACATCGACCGCGGCTTGGGCCTCCTCCACCGTCTGCGCCACCACCACGCCCTTGCCGGCGGCCAGCCCGTCGGCCTTGACCACGATCGGCGCGCCCTCGGCGGCGATATAGGCCTTGGCCTCGGTCGCGTCGGTGAAGCGGCGGTAGCGCGCGGTCGGGATGTCGTATTTGGCGCAGAGGTCCTTGGTGAAGCCCTTCGACCCCTCCAGCGCCGCGGCCGCGGCTGTCGGGCCGAAGGCCTTGATCCCGGCCGCGGTCAGCCGGTCCACCAGCCCCGCCACCAGCGGCGCCTCGGGCCCGACCACGACGAAGTCGATCGCGTTCTCCTGCGCGAACGTCACCAGCCCGTCGACATCCTCGGCCGCGACCGGCACGCAGGTCGCCTCCTGGGCGATGCCGGCATTGCCCGGCGCGCAGAACAGCGTGGTGCACAGGGGGGAGGCGGCGATCGCCCAGGCCAGGGCATGTTCGCGGCCGCCGCCGCCGACCAGAAGGATGCGCATCGCAGGACCCGTCTCACTTGCTCGAACGGCAGGGGTTTAGCATGGTGGCCGCAGCATGACCGAGCAAAACGACACCCCCCCGGCCCCCGCCGGCCGCCCCGGCTCCAACCTGCCGGAATTCACCATCGCCGAGCTGACCGGCGCGCTGAAGCGCACGATCGAGGGCGAGTTCGGCCTGGTGCGCGTGCGCGCCGAGATCGGCAAGGTCACGGTGCCGCGCTCCGGCCATGTCTACCTGACGCTCAAGGACGACGCCTGCACCCTCGAATCGGTGATCTGGAAGGGCCAGGTGCCGCGGCTGATGGTGCGGCCGGAGCAGGGGATGGAGGTCGTCTGCACCGGCCGGCTGACCATCTACGGCTCGCGCTCGCAGTACCAGATGGTGATCGAGCAGATGGAGCTGGCGGGCGAGGGCGCCATCCTCAAGATGCTGGAGGAGCGCCGCCGCCGCCTCGCCGCCGAAGGGCTGTTCGAGGCCGGACGCAAGCGGGCACTGCCCTTCCTGCCGCGGGTGATCGGCGTTGTCACCTCGCCGACCGGCGCCGTGATCCGCGACATCCTGCACCGCCTGTCCGACCGCTTCCCGCGCCATGTCCTGGTCTGGCCGGTGGCGGTGCAGGGGGAGAGCGCGGCCGGCCAGGTGGCGGCGGCGATCGAGGGCTTCAACGCGATCGCTCCCGGCGGGCCGGTGCCGCGGCCGGACCTGCTGATCGTCGCCCGCGGCGGCGGCAGCCTGGAAGATCTGATGCCGTTCAACGAGGAGATCGTGGTGCGCGCGGCCGCGGCCAGCGCCATCCCGCTGATCTCCGCCGTCGGGCACGAGACCGACACGACGCTGATCGACTTCGCCTCCGACCGCCGCGCCCCGACCCCGACCGCGGCGGCAGAGATGGCGGTGCCGGTGCGGGCCGAGCTGCTGGGCCGCGTGCTGGACTGCGCCCGCCGCCTCGAATCCGGCACCGCCCGCCTGTTCGGCGAGCATCGCACCCGGCTGGACGCGCTGCGCCGCGGCCTGGGCGACCCGGCCCGGCTGATCGAGACGGCGATGCAGCGGCTGGACGACCGCGGCGAGCGGCTGGACCGCGCCGCGCTGGGCATCGTCGAGCGCCGGCGGGCGCGGCTGGCCGAGCTCGGCGCTCGGCTGCCGCATCCGCGCCGCCAGGTGGCGGAAACGGCGCGGCACCTGGCTCAGCTCGGCGATCGCCTCGTTGCCTGCGGCAGCCGCCTGACCCACCGCCCGGCCGAGCGCTTCCACACCCTGTCCGGCCGCTTCCGGCCCGAGCCGGTGCAGCGCGCCTTGGCCGACCGCACCGCGCGGCTGGCGGCGGCGGGCCGGCTGCTGGAGAGCTACTCCTATGTCGACGTGCTGCGCCGCGGCTACGCCCTGGTGCTGGACCCGGCCACCGGCCATGCGCTGGGATCGGCGCAGGAGGCGACGCCCGGCCGGGCCGTGTCGATCCGCTTCCAGGACGGCGAGGCCCCGGCCGTGATCGGCGGCAGCAAGCCGCACCGGCCCGCCCGCGCGCCTGACCCGAAGCCCGAGCAGGGATCGCTGCTCTAGCCCTTCTCCCCACCTCAGCCGCGACGAGGCCCGATTGAGCGGTACTTCCCCCAACCCTGGTCCGGCCCGCCAGCCGGTGCGCGCCGCGGCCGCCGCCTTCATCGGCACCGCGGTCGAGTTCTATGATTTCTACGTCTACGGCCTGGCCGTGCCGCTGGCGCTGGGGCCGCTGTTCTTCCCCAGCGACGATCCCTTCGTCAGCACGCTGGCGGCCTTCGGCACCTTCGCGGTCGGCTTCATCGCCCGGCCGATCGGCGGCATCGTCTTCGGCCATCTCGGCGACCGGCTGGGCCGCAAGAAGCTGTTGGTCTTCACCATGCTGCTGATGGGCTTCGCCACCATCGCCATCGGCTGCCTGCCGACCTATGCCCAGATCGGCCTCTGGGCGCCGGTCCTGCTGATCGTGCTGCGCATCCTGCAGGGCCTCGCCACCTCGGGCGAATGGGGCGGCGCGGTGCTGATGGCGGGCGAGCATGCGCCGCCGAAGCGGGTCACCTTCTTCGCCTCCTTCGCCCAACTCGGCAGCCCGGCCGGGCTGCTGCTGGCCCTCTTGATGTTCCGGGCCATGAAGCTGCTGGACCCGGCCGATTTCATGGCCTGGGGCTGGCGCGTGCCGTTCCTGGCCGGTGTGGTGCTGCTGGGCGTCGGCTTCGCCATCCGCGCCAGCGTCAAGGAGACCCCGGCCTTCGAGGCGGTGGTGAAGCAGGGGGAGCGGGCCCGGATGCCGGTGGTCGAGGCGCTGCGCACCGCCTGGTACCCGATCCTGCTCGCGGCCGGCGTGTCGGTGCTGGGCACCGGCGGCTTCTTCTTCACCAACGTGTTCATGATCTCGTACACGACCAAATATGTCGGTATCCCGGAGCAGATGATCCTCGACTGCCTGCTCTGGGTCACGGTGATCCAGTTCCTGTCGCAGCCGGTCTCCGCCATGCTGGCCGAGCGCATCGGCGAGGTGCGGTTCCTCAAGCTCGCGGCGTTCCTGGCGATCCTGTCGCCCTATCCGATGTTCCTGCTGGTCGGCACTGGCCAGCCGCTGGCGATCGTGCTCGGCATCTCGCTGGCCATCGTCACCTTGTCCGGCGTCTATGCGGTGATGGCGGGGTTCCTGGCGACCGCCTTCCCGGCCCGGCTGCGCTATTCCTGCATCTCGATGGGCTACCAGCTCGGCGTCACCGTCTCGGCCGGCGGCGCGCCGCTGCTGGGGGCGGTGATCGCGCAGAGATACGCCGGCCAGTGGCTGCCGCTGGCGCTGTTCTTCAGCCTGCTGGCGCTGGTGACGCTGGTCAGCGTCCATGTCTTCATGCTGTGGCGCCGCGGCTACGAGGCGCGGCAGGCGGCGGCGCAGCCGGCCTGAACCGCGTCAGGCCAGGACGGCAAGTGACCAGCGCCGCGGCGGGTCCAGCCAGCGATCCAGCCGAAGCCCGGCGTCGGCCAGCGCCTCCGCCAGCTGCGCGTCGTCGATCAGCTCGCAGGTGTAGCTTTGGGTCCAGGCTGCGTCGGCGGCCTCGGACCGCAGGGTGATGTGGGACAGGCGGCCTTCATGCCGCACCGAGTCGATGATGTGGCGAATGCCGGCCTCCTCTCCCGCCGGCCCGGGCTGCAGGGCGAAGAAGGTCGCGGGGTTGCGGCGTTCGATCAGCACCGCGCCGCCGGGCGCGACATGCCGCCGGCAGGCAGCCAGCAGCGCGGCGCGCGTGCGCGCCTCGGGGAAGTTGATCAGCGTGCTGGCCAGCAGCACCGCGTCGAAGGTCCGGCCGAGGTCGAGATCCTCGATATCGGCCAGCATCGTCTCCGCGCCCCGGATATGGGCCAGCATCTCCGCCGAGTTGTCGACCGCAGTCACAGCGTAACCCAGGGCGATCAGGGCATGGGTGACCCGGCCCGGCCCCGAGCCGAGCTCCAGGACCGTGCCGCCGGCCGGAACCACGGCGGCGACGGTCTCCGCCTCGCCATCGGCCGGCAGGCGCCGATACAGCTCGACGGAGCAGCCATCCTGGGTGCGCGCGCCCGGCCCGGTGCCGGTGAAGCGGATCGAGGAGCCCATGTGTCCTCCCTTTCGTTCCGCCGGAGATGGCGACGAGGCGAGGCCGCCGCCAGGGGGCTTGAGAAGCGCTCGGCCCGTGGTTAGATAGCGAATGGGCCGTCCTTCCGGCGGTCCGGATTCAACAGGAGGTTGCCTATGTCCCCGCGGGACGCCTGACTCACCGGTTCCGCCTGTTCTGCGAGAACAGGGGGATCGGTTTCGACGCGAACCCTTCGGTTCGGCCCTTCGACAGCACGACGCTGTTCTGTACGGCGGGCATGCAGCAGTTCAAGCCGCTGTTCACCGACTCGGCCTACACAGCCACCTTCGCCAATCTCCAGTCCTGCCTGCGCCTGGGCGATCTCGACGAGATCGGCGACGGCACGCATCTGCTCCGCTTCGACATGCTCGGCCTGTTCTCGTTCCGGCAGATGGATGTCGGGCAGGCGATCGATTTTTGGCTCGATTTCCTGGCGGAGATCGGGGCGCCGCCGCATCACGTCACCATCCATCCCGACCGGATGGCGGAATGGGCGCCGCTGTACCGCGGCCGGGTGCCCATCCAGGCGGACCCGGACTGCACCTGGAGCGACGGCAGCATCACCGGCTATTGCACCGAGTTCTACCGGGACGGGGTCGAGATCGGGAACATCGTCAACCCGCTCGGCACCTGCATCGATGCCGGATTCGGCCTCGACCGGCTGGACGCGCTGGTCAACGGCACGCCGCCGATGACGCCGGTGGACAGCCTGGCCGACGCGATCGGGCGGATCATCGCCGACGGCTATCGCCCCGGCGGCAAGCAGCAGGGCTATGTGCTGCGCAAGCTGCTGCGCCGGCTGTGGGCGCTGGGCGGCTCGCTCGACCATCCCTTCTTCCGGGCGGAGGTGGCGCGGCAGCGGCGGCTGCGCGACCGCTACGCCCGGCTGCAGCCTCGCCATCCGGACAAGCCGCCGGAATGGTGGTTCGACACCCATGGCATCGATCTCGACGAGATCGAGGGGCCGGCGTGAGCCGGCCCCAGCCCACTGCTGTCCGAAAAATGGCAGCAGAAGCATGTTTATTGTCATCCTCGGGCTTGACCCGAGGATCCAGGGGCTTTCAAGAGCCGCTCTCAGTGGCCCCTGGATTGCCGGGTCAAGCCCGGCAATGACAGTAAAAGTTGAGATTGGCTCCGCCATCCCCATGACACCGACGACCGAGGATTTGAGGATGTTCGAGGAAGATCTGGCGCGCTGGGACCTGGTGCCGGACGGCGCGCCGATCGTCACCCATGGCAGCCGGCTGCTGGCGGTGCGGGCCGGCGACCTGCCGGCGATGATCAAGCAGCCGGTGAACGAGGACGAGAAGCTGGGCTGCCTGCTGATGCAGCACTGGACCGGGGAGGGGGCGGCGATGGTGCTGGCCCAGCACGGCGACACGCTGCTGCTGGAGCGCGCCACCGGCCCGCTCTCGCTGGTCGCCATGTCGCGGCACGGGCAGGACGACGAGGCCTGCCGCATCCTGTGCGCCGCCGCGACCCGGCTGCACGCGCCGCGCGGCCGGCCGCTGCCGGACGGGCTGCTGCCGCTGGAGCGCTGGTTCGCGCCCCTGACCGAGGGC
>NZ_JBCNNF010000168.1:0-14190 GCF_039594555.1 Inquilinus sp. | reverse complement strand
GATGGCCGCATGGACGTGCCGGCCGCGACCGACCCGGCGCCGACCGCCGTCGCATTGAGGCCCGATGCGTTGGACTGGAAGCCCAGCGCCGAGGACGCGTCTCCGTTCGCATGTGAGCCCGGGCCGATCGCGGCGGAGTTTGCCCCCGCGGCGCCGGCGCCGGGACCGACGGCCGTGGCGCCCTGGGCGGACGCATTGGAGAAGACACCGAGCGCCATGCTGTTGATGCCGAGGGCGTTGGCATTGGCGCCGACTGCGACCGCACCGGTGGCTCCGGCGGCGTTCGACGCGAGCCCCAGCGCGACCGAATTGGCTGCCGTCGCCGTGGCGAGGCGCCCGATCGCGACTGCAGCCTGGCCGCTGGCCGTGGCCGACGAGCCGCCGGCGTATGACTGGACCCCCAGGGCCGAAGCGTTCCAGCCGATGGCGGTGGCCTGCTCACCGCTGGCAACCGTGCTCGAGCCGAAGGCGATGGCATTCGCGGCCGAGGCGTTGCTCGCCGCCCCGATGGAGATGGAGCTTCCGCCCGACGCAACGGACTGATTGCCGATCGCGATATCGCTGACGGCGATCGCCTTCGCCGTGGCCGGACCGCCGCCGCCGATCGCGACCGAGCCGGCGCCCGTCGCCTGGCCGGCACTGCCGGCCGGGGCGAACTGCGCGAAGGCCGCCTGCGGCGCCATCACCCACAGCGCGACCAGCCGCGCGGCGACCGACCCGCCGGCGCCCAGCGCGCCCAGGCCCAGCCGCTTGCGCTTCATGCCGAGGATGCGATGCGCGTTGCGCAGGGCCGCCATCAGGCGGCGGCGAAGAGAACGGCTGTCACCCGCGCCCGGAACCCAGTTCCCCGCGAAACGGGCGGAGGGCCGACGAGTGGTGGACGCGTTGGGATTCCAGGCGTTGCTCACTTATATGACCCCCTCTGAGCGCCGCGGCCGGTTTCGGCTCCGCCGGCAATAAAACCGAATAAGGCAATCTGCCCGTCAGAAACTCACAGTCCCGACACCGCGGTATTCCAGGAATGTCCGGTTCCTTCAGGAATGCGCGATGACTGCATAAAAAAAGCGTTCACGCCGACTTCGTTGGTATTTTCCGCGTTTTGAAGGCATTGACGGCACGCCAAGCCTCCAGGCGATCCGACCGGCGGGACGGCGGGTGTTAACGTTCCCGCCGCACCTGCATCGGTGTCTTCTGCCGGTACTTCTTCATCGTCGTCGTCAGGTGGCTCTGGCTCGAGAAGCCGCACTGATAGGCGACGTCGACGATGGTCAGGTCGCCTTCGGCCAGCAGCTTCTCGGCGACGTCCAGCCGCTGGTCGAGCACATAGCGGTGCGGCGAGGTGCCGAAGGTGCGGGTGAAGGCCTGGATGAAGTGCCGCGTCGACAGGCCGGCGATGCCCGCCAGCTCCGGCACCGGCAGGCCGCGCGCCAGGTTGGCGGCGATGAAGTCCTGCACCCGCCGCGCCGCGGCGGCGGGCAGCCCGCCCCGCACCACCGGCGGCGGCATCCGCGCGCTGGAGTAGTGGCGCAGGATGTGGACGCCGAACAGGGTGATCAGCGAATCGACATAGAGCTCGTTCGGCACCTCGCGCTGCGTCAGCTCGGCCTTCAGCAGCTGGCCGATGCGCAGCGCCCAGGCATCGACCGTGCCCGGCGGCGGGGGGCGCAGCTCGACGCCGGCGGTGTCGAATTCATGCGCCGCCAGCTCCCGCAGGGCCGCGTCGGTCAGGACGACGATGACGCTTTCCCGCGCCAGCGGCCAGGCCAGGCTGTCCTCGGCGCGGGCCGGGCGGATCAGCAGGGTGCCCGACGGCGCGTCGAACGCCGCCCCCTCGCCGCCCGCCTCGACGGCGTGGACCTTGGAGACCGGGCTGAGCAGGACCTCGGCGACGTGGTGCTCGGACCCGCCCTGCTGCAGCCCCGGGGGGTGGATGGCGCAGATCGCGCCGCCATGGCCGGTGGCGAGCCGCGGCCCGATGCCGCCGGGCATGACCTGCGCCAGGGGCGAGGCGGCCTGCCGCGGGGCCGCGCCCTGCCGGGCAGCGGCGGGAGCGGCCGCCAGCGCGCCGCCGCGGGGCTGCATCGGGGCGCCCCTGCCGGGGGGCAGCCAGGAATCCGCGAAGTAATTCATCATCCGACCGGGGCCACGCGGAGATCCGCGTCCGCCGGCAGGCCCGGGGCCCGCCGGATGTGTCGGGCCCCGTCGATCCGCAGCGCAGGCCCATAGCGCTTCATAGGTCCAATTCCTATACAATCGACCCATAAGAGGCACCGGCCATCGAAGCCGCGTGCCGCCGTCCCACCCCTCGGACATCCGGCCGGCCACGGCCTGACATCTGTCCTAGGCACAGGGATTTCATAGTTGGCGTAACCCGGTATTCCAGAATTGTCCGGTTTTTGCAGGAAACCGCAATCGATTGCCACAAGGCGCGCGAAATTTTCCGGAACCCTACTATTTTATGCAGTTTTGCTGAAAAGATCAGACTTCATTCTGTCTTGATGACAATGGATTAAGGTTTGGAATGGTTCTATGCTTCAACGCGCCGGCGCGTTTCGGATACGGCCGTTATCGCTCGCGCCGGATCTGCAGGGGCGTGGCCTGCCGGTGCTTTTTCATGCTGGTCGTCAGGTGGCTCTGGCTCGAGAAGCCGCTGCGATAGGCGATTTCGGCAATCGGCAGGTCGCCGGTCCTGAGCAGCCTTTCGGCATGGGCGAGGCGCATGCCGATGAGGTAGCGGTGCGGCGGCTCCCCGAAGGTCCGGGTGAAGGCCTGCAGGAAATGGCGCGGGGACATGCCCGCGACCGCCGCCAGCTCGCCGACCGACACGTCTTCGGCGAAGCGCGCCTCGAGATGGTCCCGCAGCCGGCGGGCATTGCCGGCCGAAAGCCCGCCCCGCGCCGTCGTCGGCACCCGCGCCGCGCCCGAATACTGGCGCAGCAGATGGATGCCCAGCAGGGTGATGAGGGAGTCGACATAGAGGCCGTTCGGCCGGTCCCTGTTGGCAAGCTCGTCCCGCAGGAACTGGGCGATCCGCAGCGCCCGCTGGTCGACGGTGCCGAGCGGCGGCGGCAGCAGCCCGGGCGGGCCGGCGCCGTGGTCCCGCGCCGCCAGTTCGCCCAGGGTCTCCGGCGGCCAGGCGACGAGCAGCTTCTCCCGCCGGGACAGCCAGGTGATGTGGCCGTCGGCCCCCACCGGATGGAGGATCAGCGTGCCGCGGGCGGCATCGACCTCCTGCGGCGCCCGGGTGCCGAGCGACGCCTGCAGGCGCGCCGGCGACAGCAGGACGATGGCGAGATGGTGCGGGAGGCGGTAGCCCTGCGGCCCCGGCGGGCGCTGCGCATGCACGACGGCGCCGCGCGCGGTCTGCAGCCGCCGCCCCGCGTCCTCGGGGATCAGCCGGAACAGATGATCCGCCGGCGGGGTCCGGTCGGCGTGCCGCCGGACGGCCCTGTCATCGCCGGCGGCCCTGGCCTGA
Organism: Inquilinus sp.; assembly: GCF_039594555.1. Lineage (GTDB taxonomy): Bacteria > Pseudomonadota > Alphaproteobacteria > DSM-16000 > Inquilinaceae > Inquilinus. The sequence goes on along the minus strand of NZ_JBCNNF010000168.1, from coordinate 10,715 downwards.
GGATCGGCCGTCAATAGCATCGACATCGCGACCGCTCAGAGACTTCGTCTCGAAACGACTGCCGCAGACTTCCCGAACACAGCAACACCACCGCAAACCGGCCAGCATCGATCAGATCGAGCCGGACCTTCGTCAATAAAGTGCAAGCGGAACGGCAATCCCGAGCGCTAGCGACCGGTTATCGTCGGCGCGATCGAAGCAATCAATATATTTCATTTTATACATTCGCATGGTGCCCATGCTTCTTCTACAAACAAATATTTCAACACCCGTAATTTGTGCTGATTTGCCGTCAGCGAAGACGAAGCTCGCCAGGTCGCTGAACGGACGCGGAGGGCAGGCGACGCCGGCGTCGCCTGCCCATGCGATCCCTCGGATCAGGCCGACAGCCGGATCACGTTCCAGGACGCCGGCCCGAGCGTCGCCGAGATCCGTCCGCCCTCGACCCGCACACCGGTCAGGGCGCGGGGCCGGACCCGGTCCGGCACCTCCTTCGTGTTGGTCGCCGAGAGATCGTCGTCGCGCAACTCCAGCGCCTCGCCGAGGCCGAGGGCGCCGAAGCCGTGCGCATCGATCTCGATCGGAGCCGGCTGGTCGAGATGGCGGTTGAGCAGGAACAGCGTCACCGTCCGGCCCGCCTGGTCATGCACGGCGGCGGCCTTGACGTAGGGCACGGCCGGCAGCGGGAAGGCCAGGTCGGCCGTGCCGCGGGGGTCGTGATAGGTCGCGGCGTAGGTCGGGGAGTCCACCTGCGCCCGCAGCACCCGGCCGCGGCCGAGATTGCTGAACTGGGCGAAGGGATGGAAGATCGTCTGCCGCCAGGCCGGGCCGCCGGTCTCCGTCATGATCGGCGCGATGGCGTTCACCAGCTGCGCCAGGCAGGCACAGCGGACGCGGTCGGCGTGGTTGAGCAGCGAGATGCAGGCCCCGCCGAAGGCCAGCGCATCCTTCATGTTGTAGACCTCCTCCAGGATGTCCGGCGCCACCGGCCAGCCCAGCTTGGTCCGGCCTTCGCTGCGGCGGCGCGTACGGTACCAGACGTTCCATTCGTCGAAGCTGAGCATGATGCGCTTGGACGACCGCCGGCGCGCGGCCACCGCGTCGACGATGGCGACGACCTCGTCGATGAAGGAATCCATCAGGTCGGGGCTGGCGAGGAAGGCCGCCGTGTCCCCGGCATAGTCGTTGAGATAGGTGTGGAGCGAGATGTACTCGACATGGTCGAAGGTGTGCTCCAGCACCGTGTCCTCCCAGGCGCCGAAGGTCGGCATGGTGCGGCCGGACGACCCGCAGGCGGCGAGCTCGATCGTCGGGTCGACCCATTTCATCATCTTGGCAGCCTCGGTGGCCTTGCGGCCGTACTCCTCGGCGGTCTTGGTCTCCATCTGCCAGGGACCGTCCATCTCGTTGCCGAGGCACCAGAACTTGACGCCGTGCGGCTCCGGCCAGCCATGGGCGCGGCGGAGGTCCGAGAGCTCGGTGTCGCCGGGGAAGTTGCAGTATTCCACCAGCCGCCGCGCGGCATCGCCGTCGCGGGTGCCGAGATTGACCGCGAGCATCGGCTCGATCCCCGCCGCCCGGCACCAGTCGATGAACTCGTTGGTGCCGAAGGCGTTGGTCTCCTTCGACATCCAGGCGAGGTCGAGCCGCCGGGGGCGCTTGTCGACCGGCCCGACGCCGTCTTCCCAATTGTAGCCGGACACGAAGTTGCCGCCCGGATACCGCATGATGGTCGGCGCCAGCTCCCGCACCAGGTCGAGCACGTCGCGGCGGAAGCCCTTGGCATCGGCGGTCGGGTGGCCCGGCTCGTACATCCCGCCATAGACGCAGCGTCCGAGATGCTCAACGAAGGCCCCGAACAGACGGGGGTCGGTGTCGCCGATGGCGAAGCTGCGGTCGATGGAAACCCTGACGGTCTGCATGGAGGACTCCGGAAGCGAAGGTGGAAAACGGTCAGGCCGCCGGCCGGGGCCTGGGTTCGGCGGGACGCTCGTCGCGCCAGGCGTCGCCGATGGGCAGGACCGCCTGCAGCAGCCGGATGGAATAGGGGTGGCTCGGGGCGTCGAGCACGGCGCGGGCCGGCCCGCTCTCCACCACCCTGCCCTTCTCCATGATGATCAGCCGGTCGCTGATGGTGTAGGCGGTGGCGAGGTCGTGGGTGATGTAGATGATCGAGACGCCGAACTCGTCGCGCAGCGTCCGGAACATGTTGACGATGGTCATGCGCAGCGAGGCATCGATCATCGACACCGGCTCATCCGCCACCACCAGGGCCGGCTCGGGCACCAGCGCGCGGGCGATGGCGACGCGCTGCAGCTGGCCGCCGGACATCTCATGCGGGAAGCGGCCGCGCACCTCGGCGAGCGACAGCCCGACCTTGCGCAGCGCCGCATCGGCCCGGGCATCCACCTCCGCGCGGGTCCGAGCGCCGCAGAAGCGGCGTGCCGCCATGTACAGATACCGATCGACCCGCTTCAGCGGGTTGAACGCCTCGAAGGGGTTCTGGAACACCGGCTGCACCTCGGCCATGAAGGCCAGCCGGTCGCGGCGGCTGCGGATGGTCGCGAGATCGCGGCCGCGGAACCGGATCGACCCGCCGTCGGGCGACATGCCGTTCAGGATCATCCGCGCCAGCGTCGACTTGCCCGAGCCGGATTCGCCGATGATGGTGAACACCTCCGGCCGCTCGCTGGCCAGGGCGAAATCGACCCCGTCGACGGCCCGCACGACGTGGCGCCCGAACAGGCCGCCGGCCCTGAAGGTCTTGCCGACCTGCCTGACCTCGAGCAGCGCGGTCATGACAGGGGCACCCCGGCGGCACGGGCGCTGGCGACATGGCAGGCGACGCGATGCCCCGGCTCCAGCTCCTCCAGCGGCGGCGCCACCTCGCGGCAGCGCGGCACCGCCAGCGGGCAGCGCGGATGGAAGCGGCAGCCGGCCGGCGGGTCCGCGAGGTTCGGCGGGGCCCCCGGCAGGCCGGCCCGCCTGACATCGTCCCCGATCCGCGGCAGGCTCGAGATGAGGTTCGCCGTATAGGGATGGAACGGGCGCCGGAAGATCTCGCCGGTCGGCCCCTCCTCCACCAGCCGGCCGGCATACATGATGCCCAGCCGGTCGGTCAGGTTGGCGTGCACCGCCATGTCATGGGTGACGAACAGGATGGACGAGCCCATCTCCTGCTGGATCTCGCGCAGCATGGCCAGCACGCCCTTCTGCACGATGACGTCCAGCGCCGTCGTCGGCTCGTCGGCGATGATGAATTCGGGCCGGCAGATGGTGGCCAGCGCGATGGTCAGGCGCTGGCGCATCCCGCCCGACATCTCGTGCGGATAGGCGTCGAGCACCTTGGGGTCGAGCGACAGCCGCCGCAGATGGGCGGCGACCGCGGCGAAGAAATCCTGCCGGGTGCCGCCGATATGGCGCGCGGCGAAGTCGACGAAGGTGTTCCGGATCCGGCGGACCGGGTTGAGCACGTTCATCGAGCCCTGGCTGACATAGGACAGGCGGCTCCAGCGGATGGCGTCGACCTGGGCCGGGGTCATCGCGTAGACGTCGCGGCGGCCGTCCTTGAAGTCGAAGGTGACGGAGCCGCCGACGACGTTCAGCGGCGGGCGGATCGCCCGCGCGATCGTCTTGATCAGCGTGGTCTTGCCGGAGCTGGATTCGCCGGCCAGGCCGTAGATCTCGTTGCGGCGGATGACAAGGGTGACGTCGTCGACGGCCCTCACCTCGCGGGTCACGCCGAAGAAGCGCATCTGGTACCAGGCCTTGAGGCCCGAGACCTGGAGCAGGGGCGCGGAATTCATGCCCCGCCCCCCATGCGCGCCAGCCGGCTGCGCGGATCGATGTATTCGTTCATCGAGATCGCGAGCAGGAACAGCCCGACGAAGAGCATGACCACCAGCGCCACCGGGAAGGCGATCCACCACCACACGCCGGCGACCAGCGCCGTGTGCTGGTTGGCCCAGTAGATCATGCCGCCGATGGTCGGCGTGTTGATGTCGGTGAAGCCCAGCACCGACAGCGTCACCTCGATGCCGATCGACCAGTTGATGTTGTTCATCGTCGTCGAGAACACGATCGGCAGGACGAAGGGCAGGTGCTCCTGCACCAGGATCCGCCCGGTGCTGGCGCCCGAGAAATAGGCCTGGTGGGTGAATTCGCGGGTCCGCAGGCTCATCGCCATGGCCCGGATCAGCCGGGCGTCATAGGCCCAGCCGAGCGCCGCGGTGACCAGCGCGAGCATGGTCCAGCTCATCGCGTCTCGCATGATGAAGTAGAACAGGACCAGGATCGGGAAGAGCGGCACGACGACGAAGGTGTCGTTGATCGACATCAGCACCCGGTCGATCCATCCGCCCTTGTAGCCGGCGATCAGCCCCACCAGCAGCGCGATCAGGCGGCTGAGCACCGCGACCACGATGCCGAAGGTGAGCGTGTTGCGGATCGCGAGGGTAAGCTGCCAGAACACGTCCTGCCCGCGCGAGGTGGTGCCGAAGAGGTAGTCCCATGACGGCGGGACGTCCGGTGCCACCACATAGACGTCGAGCGGCGGATACGGCGACACGAAGGACAGCAGCGCCATCACCACCACCAGCCCAACCAGGACCAGGCCCGCGGCGAATTCGATGTTGTAGCGGAGGAGGTCGCGGAGGATGGCGAGGACCTGCATCAGCGGACCTCCACGCGCGGATCAATCAGCGGGAACAGGAGATCGATCACCAGGACCGCGACCGAGACCGCGATGATCGAGACCGAGGTGATGCCGAGCACCAGGCTGTAGTCGCCCGCATGCACCGCGCTGATCAGCAGCGAGCCGAGGCCGGGATAGCCGAACACCTGCTCGGTGATGATGGCGCCGTTGAAGATCGCGCCGAGATTGAGCGCGAGGCCGGTGATCTGCGGCCCCAGCGCGTTGCGCATGACGTAGGAGCCGAGGATCCGGCGCCGGCCGACGCCGCCCAGCTCGGCATAGGTGACGTAATCCTCCGTCACGATGTTCGACACCAGGGCCCGCATGCCCATGAACCAGCCGCCGATGCCGACCGCCATCAGCGACAGGCTGGGCAGGACGGAATGCACCAGCACGTCCAGGGCGAAGGCGAATGTGTCTCCGCGATTGGCGTTCATGCTGGCGCCGCCGCTGATCGGCAGCACCGGCCAGACGAAGCCGAACACGATCAGGAGGACGAAGGCGACGATGTAGTACGGGATCGGATGGACCCCCATCGACACGATCCCGGCCAGCTTCAGCAGCCGGTTCCGCCGGTAGTAGCCGGCGAGCCCGCCGAGGAGGTTGCCGATGACCCAGGTCATGAGGGTGGAGACGAGGAGCAGCCCGACCGTCCAGGGCATGGCCCGCCAGATCAGGGTGGAGACCGGGGTCGGAAACGCCGACAGCGAGGGGCCGAAATCGCCGACGAGGATCCGGCGCCAGAACGAGAGATACTGCTCGACCGTCGAGCCCTCGAGGCCGTAGAGCTGGCGCAGCGACGCCCGCATCATCTCGATCGCCTCGGGGCTGGTGACGCCGAAGGAGGTCGCGGCGGTCACGCTCTGCTCGACCGGGTCGATCGGCGTCGAATGCGTGATCACATAGGTGATGTTCACGCCGATGAAGACCACGACCGCGAATTGCAGCAGCCGCTTGGCGAGATAGGCGAGGAAGGGCTTCATGGCTCCGGCCATCGGGATCGCCCGCAGGGCCCGGTTGCCCGGACCCCGCGGGGCTTTCGCAGGGATCAGGGCTGGGTCGGCTTCAGCCGCACCATCATCAGGCGCGAATTGCCCCAGTTCGGCACCGGATCGGTGTACGGGTCGTCGGCCGTCGGGTAGCCGGTCCAGTAGGTCTCGTCCATGGCCGTGAACACGTTGTAGGCCATCAGCGGAATGATCGGCATCTCGCGGACCATGAACTTGGCGTAGTCGCGCCCCAGCTCGACCGTCTTCGGATCCTCGAAGGACACCGTCCGGATCTGCTCGATCAGCTTGTCGAGTTCCGGGCTCGACAGGCGCTGCCAGTTGCGCGGCGACTGGGTCTTGCCGGCCGGCGCGACGAACTGGGAGTGCCAGCTGTCGAGGAAGAAGGCCAGGTCCGGATGGCCGCCATAGGTCTCGACGCTCCAGCCGATGAAGGCGTCGAAATCGCCGGCGCCGCGCCGGTCCAGCATGTTGGTGCCCTGGGCGACGTCGATCTTAGCGTCGATGCCGAACTGGCGCCATTGCTGGGCGATCATGGTGCCGGCGCGGGTCATCACCGGGCGGGAGTCGCCTTCGACCATGATCTTGATCGAGAGCGGCTTGCCGTCCTGCGCGACCCAGGCGTCGCCCCGCTTGGTGTAGCCGGCGCGCTGCAGCAGCTCGGCGGCGGCCGTCGGATTGGGCTTCCACCAGCCATAGCCGAAGGAGCGGGCGATCACGGCGGGATCGGTCGGGATCTGGTCCCCCATGGACGGCCGCAGCATCGTCGCGATCTGCTGCCCCATAGTCGGATCGTAGGGCTTGATCGTCTCCTTGCCGGTGTCCAACTCGAAGCCGGCCAGCCAGTCCTGCAGCGGCTTGTGGTAGTCGTCCGGATGCGTGCCGGTGGGCGGCACGGCGATGGCCGAGATCGTCGCGGCGCCGCGATACGACGCCATGGCGACGGCGCGGATGTCGATCAGCAGGGCCAGCGCCCAGCGCAGGTCGCGATTCTGGAAGGTCGGGTTCTGCAGGTTGAAGACCACGGCCGGCAGGGTCGGGTCGGGATGGCCGTAGGGGAAGCCCTTGAACCAAGTCTTCAGGGTCTTCGACTGCTTGGCCAGGGTGAACATGCCCTCCGGCGCGACGTCGTGGATCACGTCGAGGTCGTGGTTGAGCTGGGCGATGACGCGCTTGTCCGGCGGGCCGGGGTCGACATAGGCGACGTATTTCGGCCCGGGCTCGCCATAGTGGCCGAGCGTGGTGCGCTGCCAATCATCCCGGCGTTGCCAGACGAACCATTTGCCGTCGGGGTCGTAGCTGTAGAGCGTATAGGCTCCCAGCGAGACCGGCTTGTTGAAGTCGAACCGCAGCGGGTCCGGCGCCTTCTCGAAGACGTGCTTCGGCATCATCCAGATGGCGTTGAAGCGCACCGTGAACAGTGCATGGAAGCGGGAGTTCGGCTTCTTCAGCTTGAACACCACCGTCCAGTCGTCGACCTTCTGCACGCTGTCGACATTGAGCGCGAGCAGGGCGCTCCACCGCATTCCCGGGGTCTTGATCTGGGTCTCGACGGTGTAGACGAGGTCGTCGGCGGTGAACTGGACGCCATCGCTCCAGTAGATCCCCGGCCGCAGCTTCACCGTCATCTCGGTGAAGTCGGCGTTGTAGATCGGCTTCTCGGCCGCCAGCGAATTCTGCCAGGACCCGTCCAGGCCGCGCTCGGGATCGATGTACCAGAGCGTGTCGAGGGCCAGCTGGTGCAGGCCGGTATACTGCCCGCCGGCATTGATGGCCCAGATGTTGAACCAGCCGGGATTCTTGATGGTCCCTTCGGGATTTTCGAGGATCAGCGTCTCCCGGCGCGGCAGGTCGGAGATCGTGCCCTGGGCGGATGACGCGGCCGTGCTGGCGATGAGGCTCGCCAAGGCGAGCATGAGCAACCTGATGACGCGCATAGGCTCTCCCTTTCTGACCGGTTCTGGGGCCGGTTCGGCAGGGAGTGAACCTCCAATCGGGCGGGATCGTCAATGATTTTGATATATATCAACTCTGTTAATATGGATTCGGAGATCCTATGGTGTCGCGGCTCTCTGAAGGATTGATCGTGCGATGGATGTCCCACAGCGACGGCTGCTGACATTGACGGCCAGCGAAGGCGGCGAGGCGCTGGAGGCGCTCTCCTCCCCTGTCAGGCTGGCCATGCTCAGGCTGCTGCGGCAGCGCGGCCCCCTGAACGTCAACCAGATCAGCAGCGAGCTGGACCTGCCGCAATCCACGGTCGCGATCAACGTGCAGAAGCTGGAGCGGGCGGAGCTGATCCGCACCGAGACGGTGAAGGCCAGCAAGGGGCAGCAGAAGGTCTGCTCGGCGCTCTACGACGAGATCACGGTCCGGCTCGACGATCCGGACGCCCTGCAGGACGACCGGATCATCGAGGTCGCGATGCCGATCGGCCTCTACACCACCTGCGAGGTCAGCGCGCCCTGCGGGCTGTGCTCGACCGACGGCGTGCTCGGCCTCCTCGACGTCCCCGACCACTTTCTCGATCCGAACCGGATGAAGGCGTCGCTGATCTGGTTCGGCCGCGGCTTCATCGAATACAAGTTCCCCAACAACGCCAAGGTGGTCGGGAAGGCGATCGAGCAGCTCGAGGTCACCATGGAACTGTCGTCGGAAGTGCCCGGCACCAACAGCGACTGGCCATCGGACATCACGCTGTGGATCAACCATGTCGCCGTCGCGACCTGGACGTCGCCGGGCGACTACGGCGATATCCGCGGCCGCTATACGCCGCGATGGTGGAAGCTCGCCGGCTCGCAATACGGCAAGCTCGTCACCTGGCGCGTCACCGACGAAGGGGCGTTCGTCGACGGCAAGCGCGCCTCCGCCGTGACCCTCGACCAGCTGCGCCTGAACGACCATCACGCGATCCGCCTCAGGATCGGCATCGATGAGAACGCCGAGCATCCGGGCGGCCTGAACATCTTCGGCCGGGGCTTCGGCAACCATGACCAGGACATCGTCATGCGCCTGCGCCTGCGGGCGTGACGGCGTTGCCAATCTCGGCTTGTGCGCTCAGCCCTTCACGGCCCCTGCCGTCAGGCCGCGAACCATGGCCCGCTGCACGATCGCGAACAGCACGATCACCGGCACGATGCTGATGATGCCCCCGGCCGAGAGCGCCCCCCAGGGCAGCTGGAATTCCCCGACCATGAGCTGCAGCCCGACCGGCCAGGTGCGCGACCCGGTGCTGGTGGTCAGCATCAGCGCGAACAGGAACTCGTTCCAGGCCCCGATCGCGACGAACACCGCGGTGGCCACCAGCCCGCCCATCACAAGCGGCAGGACGATGCGTAGCATCGCGCCGATGCGCGAGGCGCCGTCGATCCGGGCCGCGTCCTCCAGCTCGGACGGCACCGCGTCGAAGAATCCCTTCATCATCCAGATGAAGACCGGCAGCAGGAACGTCGTGTAGGCCAGCGCCAGGCCAAGGCGGCTGTCGAGCAGGCCGACGCTGCGCATCAGGATGAACAGCGGCACGATGATCATCACCGCCGGGAACATCCGCACCACCAGGTAGAACAGCATCAGCTCGCGCCGGCCGCGGAAGCGGTAGCGGGCGACGGCGTAGGAGGCGAGCGTTCCGATCACGACGCAGATCACCACGGTGGTCAGCGTCACCACGGCGCTGTTGGCGATCAGGGTCGGGAAGTTGGACCGCGTCCAGATCGCGACGTAGTTCTCGAACGTCACCCGGTCCGGGATGTACCGGATCGTCGCGGTGACGATGTCCGCTTCCGGCTTGAGCGAGGTCAGCAGCGCCCACAGCACCGGAAACATCGCGAAGATCACGATCGACAGGGCGGCGGCGTAGCAGAGCAGGACATGGAGCCGGCGCCGGGCGGAACGGCTGCGAAGCATCAGTCCCTCATCGCGTTGGAGAGCTTCACATAGGCATAGCTGAACACCATCAGCAGCAGGAACATGACCACCGACAGCGCGCTGGCATAGCCGAAGTTGAATTCCTTGTTCGCCTTCAGGAAGGCATAGAGCGACAGCACCTGGGTCGAGCGGCCGGGCCCGCCGCCGGTCAGGATCAGCAGGATGTCGGGCGAGTTCACCAAGCTGATGACGCGCAGCACCACGGTCGCCACGATCACCACCCGCAGCTGCGGCAGGGTGATATGCATGAACTGGCGCCACAGCCCGGCGCCGTCGGTCGCCGCCGCCTCATAGAGGTCGCCGGGGATCCCCTTCAGGGCCGCCAGCAGCAGCAGCGCGAAGAACGGAAAGCCGTGCCAGACCTCCACCACCATCGCGGCGGCCATCGCCGTGTCCGGATCCGCGAACCACGCCTTGTAGCTGCCGAGGAGTCCGATGCGCACCAGGATGTCGTTGAGCACGCCGAGGCGCGGATCCAGCATCAGCGCCCACATATGGCCGGCGACGACATTCGGCAGGAACCACGGCAGCAGCACCAGGATCCCGAGCACGCGGAAGCCCGGCAGGCTGGTGTTGAGCACGAGCGCCGTCAGCAGCCCGAGCAGCAGCTCGCCGGCCGCCGCCCCGGCGACCCAGACGACGGTGTTCTGCAGCGACAGCCAGAAGACCGGGTCCCCGACCAGCGCCAGATAATGCTTGAGGCCGACGAAGCCGGTGCCGAGGTCGACCCGGTTGAGCCGCATCTCGCGGACGCTGAGCACCATGCCCCACAGCGTCGGGTACAGCACGACCGCCAGGATCAGCACCAAGCTGGGCAGCAGCAGGTAGTAGGCCCAGCGCGGGCTCTCCGACAGGCGGCCGAACCGGCCGAGGCGGCGGGACGGCGCCGGGGCCGGCGTCGAAGGCAGGTCGAGCGCCGTCATGCCCGCGCCACGGCGGTGGCCTCGATCCGCTCCCAGTCGAATTCGAAGCCGATCCCTGGGGAGTCGGAGACCGTGAGCACGCCGCCTTCGATCGACAGTGGCCCGAGCCTGCCAAGGCCCGCGATCTGCTCGCTCGAGATCACCAGCTGCTCGTAATAGTCGTTGTTG
>NZ_JBCNNF010000167.1:0-14203 GCF_039594555.1 Inquilinus sp. | reverse complement strand
TGCAGCACGCCGGTATAGGTGTAGCGCAGGCCGAAGGGCACGGCGCGGATGACGAAGGCGTAGGCGATCACCCAGATCGTGCCGTAGACCGGGAACGGCAGCTGCAGGCTGATCTGCATGATGGCGACGCCCATGACAATGCCGGGGAACAGCATCGGGATGGTGCTGAGCTGGTCCAGCAGCGGGCCCCCCGGCCGGCGGCGGGCGGCCAGCCAGCCGACGACCACGGCCAGCAGCACCGCCACCGTGGCGGCGACGGCGGCGATGGTGAGCGTGTTGGTTCCGTACTGGACATAGGACGGCTCATCGAACACGGCCGTGAAGTTCTTCATGGTCAGCAGCTTCAGGTTCGACAGCCGCATCGGCGCCATGAACGGCGTGGCCGCGACCCAGATCAGCGCCGACAGGGGCAGGACCAGGATGAAGAGGAAGGTGCCGAGGATCACGGCGCCGCCCGCCCATCTGAGTTTGCCGAGATCGATCGGGCGCGGCCGGTAGCCCTTGCCGGTGACGCTGGCGAACCGGTCGGCGCTGCGCGCCAACCGGCCGTACCACAGCATCAGGGCGGAGATGACGCCGATCAGCAGCACCGAGAAGGCGCTGGCATGCTCCAGCTTCGGCGGCACCTCGCGGATGCTGAAATAGATGTCGCTGCTCAGCACGTTGATGTTGCTGGGGACACCGACCAGCACCGGCACGTCGAAGGCCGACAGCGTGTTGATGAAGACGAAGACGGCGGCGGCGGCCAGCGCCGGCCAGGCCAGGCGCAGCGACACCCGCCAGAACGTGCCCAGCACCGACGCGCCGCTCATCCGCGCCGCCTCCTCCATCTCCGCGTTGGCGGAGCGGAAGGCGGCCGAGAACATCAGGAAGACCAGCGGCATCCAGACCACCGCCTCGATCAGCGCCATGCCCCAGATCGAGTTGACGTTGAACAGGACGTCGCGGCTGCCGGTCAGCGCCCGGTACAGATCGTTGAACGGGCCGGCGCGGCCCAGCACGAACAGCCAGGCGGCCGTGGTCAGGACGAAGGGCGTGCCCAGCGCGGCGATGGTGGTCAGATAGGCCAGTGCCTTGAACGGCGCGTTGGTGCGCTCGACCAGCCAGGCCAGGATGCCGCCCGCGACCAGCACGATCGCGGTCGACATGCCGGCGAACAGCACCGTGTTCCACGCGCTGCGGTACAGGTCGGGCTGCGACAGGATGCGGGCGTAGTTGGCCAGGGTGAACGCCCCGCGCGACCCGTCGGGGTTGATCTCGTGCACGCTGTTCAGGATCAGGATGAACAAGGGCGGGATCATCAGCGCCCCGATCACCAGGATCATGGCCCCCGCCAGGATCGCGGCCGGGCTGATGCGGGGGAACCAGCGGCCCGCATCCCCGCGCACGGATAGGGGCTCGCTCGCGGCCGAAACGCCGTTATCCACCTGTCGCTCCCTGTCTGTCTGGGGTGGCCGGTCCGCCGCGGGACCGGCCGGTCCGGGTCCCGGCCGTCAGCCGCGGACGAAGAGGCGCTTGTAGAGGTCGAGCCACTTCGGCAGGTATTCGTCGTTCATCTGCGGCAGGATCGCGACCGCGGTGAACCCGCCCGCATCCGGCTTCAGCTCCGGCACCTTGGCCGGCACGTTGGGGTCGGCCGGCAGGTAGTTCGCCTGCTGCAGCACCAGCTGTCCTTCCTCCGACAGCAGGAAGTCGAACAGCAGCTTGGCGGCGTTGGGATGCGGGGCGCCCTTGACCAGGCCCACGGTCTCCGCCGTGCCGACGAGTGGGCCCAGCTTCAGCCATTTGACCGGGGCGCCCTGCGCGCCGCTGATGGCGACGTGGTGGATCAGCGCCACGACCGCGATCGGGTACTGGCCGACGATCACCTGGTCCAGCACCGCGCGGGCATTGCCGGGAACGCGCACGACATCCTGCTTCGCCAGCTGCTCCAGATAGGCCATTCCGTCCGTCTCGCCCTTGGACAGCAGGATGGTGCCGATGAAGCTCGGCGGGCCGGCGAAGTTCTCGTTGCTCGACCAGGCCAGCTTGCCCTTCCATTTGGGGTCGAGCAGGTCCTGGTAGGTCTTCGGCTCCTCCTCCGGCGGCACCAGGTCGGTGTTGATCACCGTCGAGTAGTAGAAGACGCAGCAGGAGGCCCAGTAATGCTCCGGGTCCTTGTGCTCGGGCCGGTACCGCTCCGCCTCGGGCGAGGCATAGGGCACGATCAGGTCGGCCGCCCGCATGGCGGCGATGGTGTCGCCCGCATTGTCGAAGATGTCGATCGTCGGCTTGCCGGCGCGCGCCTCGTTGGTCATGCGCAGCAGCAGGTTGTCGGCCGTCGCGATCTGCACCTGGATGCCGTATTTCTTCTCGAACGCGGCCGCGACCGGCCGGACGGCCTGGTTGACGATCAGGCCGCTGGCCCAGGTGACGGTGCCTTCCTTCTTCGCGGCCTCGATCAGGGCGGGGTCCGACTCCGCATGTGCTGTTGCGGTGAGGGACAGGGCCGTGATGATCGAGAGTCCGAACGCCGCGATGCTTGCCTGCCAACGGGCCATGATTCCTCCCTGTCTCCGGATTGCTGCCGGTCTATCGCCGGACTCACGGAATACTGTTCGTCTCTTGATCGACGATCACTATTCCGGGGTCAGCTAACGCGCCGTTACTGTGGGCGTCAAACGCTTAAACCTGAGGCTGCGCTGAGTTTTTCTCACAAGGCCAGGGGATCGGCCGCGCCCAGCAGGAAGTCGGCGCAGCGCTCCCCGATCATGACGCAGGGCGCGTTGGTGTTGCCGCTGACCAGGGTCGGCATGATCGAGGCGTCGGCGACCCGCAGCCGTGGCACGCCGATGACCCGCAGCGCCGGGTCGACCACTGCCATCCCGTCCCGGCCCATTCGGCAGGTGCCGGCGGGGTGGTAGACCGTCTTGGCGGCGGATCTCGCATAGGCTTCCAGCGCCTCGTCGCAGGCTTCCTCCGCCGCGGCCGGCGCCAGCTCGGTGATGCCGAGCGCCCGGAAGGACGGCGCGCGCAGGATCCGGCGCGCCAGCTTCAGCCCGCGGACCAGCGTGGCTAGGTCCTCGGCCGTGCCCAGCGTGTTGGCGGCCAGGACCGGCGGGGCGGCCGGGTCGGCGCTGCGCAGCGAGACCCGGCCGCGCGCCGCGGGTCGCAGGATGCAAGGGTTGATCGACAGGCCGTGCCGGCCCATCGACTTGCGGTCGGCATCGCCGACCAGGGCCGGGGTGACGTGCAGCTGGATGTCGGGCCGCCCGGCCCCGGCCGTGTCGATGAAGCCGCCGCTCTCGACCACGTTGGAGGTCAGGAGGCCGGTTCGCGTCAGCAGATACTGCAGCCCGTGCCGTGCCGCCTTGAGACCCCGGTCGTGGCCGAGCAGGGAGATCGGCCGGTCGGTGACGCCGTAGACCGACGCTGCAATGTGGTCCTGGAAGTTCTCGCCCACCCCCGGCAGGTCGCGCCGCACCGGAATGCCGTGCCGGGCGAGCTCCCCGCCGGGGCCGATGCCCGACAGCAGCAGCAGCTTGGGGCTGGCCACGGCACCGGCCGACAGCACCACCTCCTCGCGCACCCGGGCCTCGTGCCCCGATCCGTCCGGGGCGCGGTAGCGGACGCCGGCCGCGGCGCCGTTCTCCAGGATCAGCCCGGTGACGTCGCAGCCGGTGCGCACGGTCAGCCGGTCGCTGCCGCGGACGGCCTTGAGGAAGGTGGCGGCGGTCGATCCGCGCCGGCCGCCGAAGGTCGTGGTCTGGTAGAAGCCGATGCCGTCCTGGCGGGCGCCGTTGAAGTCGTCATTGTAGGGCAGGCCGGCCTCCTGCGCCGCGCGCAGGAAGGCTAGGCTCAGCGGGTGCCGGTGGCGCAGGTCCGACACCTTCAGCGGGCCGCCGCTGCCGTGGAAGCCGTCGCTGAACCGCTCGTTGCCCTCGCTGCGGCGGAACACCGGCAGCACGTCGTCATAGCCCCAGCCCGGGCAGCCCAGGTCGCGCCAGCCGTCATAGTCCTGCGCCTGGCCGCGGATGTAGATCATCGCGTTCAGCGACGACCCGCCGCCCAGGGTGCGGCCCTGCGGGATGGTCAGCACCCGCCCTCCCGCCGCCGGCTCCGGCTCGGTCCGGTACATCCAGCTGCGGCGCGTGCCGATGACGCGGACGAAGGTGGCCGGGATGTGGATGAAGGGGGTGTTGTCGGGCGGCCCGGCCTCGAGCAGCAGGACGCTGCGGCCGGCCGCGACCAGGCGGCTGGCCACGACGCAGCCGGCCGAGCCGCCGCCGATCACGACATGGTCGAAGCTGTCCATCAGCGGTCGCCCCGATCAGGCGGCGGCCTGGCTGACGAACTTCACCGACTGGTACGCCTCCAGCCCCTCGCTGCCGCCTTCGCTGCCATAGCCGCTGTCCTTGATGCCGCCGAACGGCGTCTCGGCCGCGGCCAGGCCGAAATGGTTGATCGACACCATCCCGGCCTCCAGCTCCTCGGCCAGCCGGGCGGCGGTGGCGGCGGAGCGTGTAAAGCCGAAGGCGGCCAGGCCGTAGGGCAGGGCGTTGGCGCGGCCGATCGCCTCGTCGATGCTGGAGACGCGGACCAACGCCGCCACCGGGCCGAAGGGCTCCTCGGTCATCAGCCGCGCTGTGTCCGGCACATCCGCCAGGACGGTGGGCTCGAAGAAGAAGCCCTCATTGCCCAGGCGCCGGCCGCCGCAGGACAGGATGGCCCCCTTGGCCACCGCGTCCCGGACGAAGCCGTCGATCGCCTCGACCCGGCGGCTGTTGGCCAGGGGGCCCATCTGCGTGCCGTCGCGGGCGCCGTCGCCCACCGCCAGCGCGCGGGCGCCGGCGACGAAGGCCTCGTGGAACCGGTCGAAGACGGAGGATTGGACATAGTAGCGCGTCGGCGCGGCGCAGACCTGGCCGGCATTGCGGAATTTGAGGCCGACGCCCAGCCGCGCCACGGCGTCGATGTCGGCGTCCTCGGCGACGATGAAGGGGGCGTGGCCGCCCAGCTCCAGGGTGGCGCGCTTGACATGCTCGGCCGCCAGCGCCCCCAGCCGGCGCCCGACGGGGACCGACCCGGTGAAGGACACCTTGCGGATGACCGGCGACCGGATCAGGTGGTCCGAGACCTCGGCCGGCACGCCGAACACGATGTTCAGCACGCCGTCGGGCAGCCCTGCATCCTGGAAGGCGCGGGCCAGCTCGATGCAGGCCGAGGGCGCCTCCTCCGGCGGCTTGGCGATGATCGAGCAGCCGCCGGCCAGGGCGCCCGCGATCTTGCGCACCAGCTGCGCCACCGGGAAGTTCCAGGGGCTGAAGGCGGCGACCGGCCCGACCGGCTCCTTCAGCACCATCTGCCGCGCGCCGGGGATGCGGGACGGGATCACCCGGCCATAGGCGCGGCGGCCCTCCTCGGCATACCACTCGACATGCTCAGGCGCGGCGCCGGCCTCGCCCCGCGCCTCGACCAGGGGCTTGCCCTGCTCCCGCGTGATGTGCTCGGCGATCGTGCCAGCCCGCTTGCGCAGCAGCGCCGCCACCTGGTGCAGGATGCGCGCCCGCTCCAGCGCCGTCACCCGCCGCCAGGCCGCGAAGCCGCGGGCAGCGGCCACCAGGGCGTCGTCCAGGTCCTGGGCCTCGGCGAGGCCCAGCGCGGCGATCGTCCGGCCGGTCGCGGGGTTGACGACATCGGCGGTCCGCCGGCCGGCGGGCCGGCGCCAGACGCCGTCGATGAGCAGGGGATTATCCAGCATTCTCAAGATCCATCGGGCTTGGGGCTGTGGTCAGGCGCGGCATCGCCACCGTCGCCGCTGCGTATTCCTCGACGATGCGGCGGACGACCTCCGCCGCCGGCAGGATCTCCGACACCAGGCCGGCGGACTGGCCGGCCTCGATCTTGCCGGCGTCGATATCGCCCTCGAAGGCGGCGGCCTTCAGCGACGCGCGCTCGAACATGGCGCGCCGCGGCTCCTCCGGCACGCCAGCGATCTCGGCCTTGGCCATGGCGTCGGAGAAGGCGTTGCGCAGCACGCGGACGACGCCGAAGCCGCGGCCGACCAGCAGCGTGTCGGCGACGCCGGCGGCCAGCACCCGTTCGCGATAGGCAGGGTGCAGCCGGGCCTCCGGCGTCAGCATGAAGCGGGTGCCCAGCTGGGCCGCGCCGGCGCCCAGCGCCAGCGCCGCGGCCAGGCCGTAGCCGTCGGCGATGCCGCCGCTCAGGATCATCGGCGTGCCGGGCAGGGCGCGGGCCACCGCCCGGCCGATGACGAGCGAGGAGACGAGGTCGGGCGGGGGATGCCCGCCGGCCTCGCCGCCCACCACCACCAGCCCGTCGACGCCCGCGGCGACGGCCTTCGCCGCATGCCCCTCGCTGGCGACCACGTGCAGGCAGACGGTGCCGATGCGGCGGAAGCGGTCGATGTAGCGCTTCGGCCCGCCCTGCGAGGCGATCAGGATCGGGATGCGCCGCCGCTCCAGCAGGTCCAGGACCTCGTCGGCGCCCTTGCGGTACAGCGGCAGGTTGACGGCGAAGGGCCGGTCGGTGCCGCGGCGGACGGCGTCGATCGCCTGGTCCAGGTCGTCGCGGTACATCGGTCCGGCCGCGATCACGCCCAGGCCCCCGGCGCGGGATACGGCCAGCGGCAGCGCCGGGCCGGACGACACCCAGGACATGCCGGCTTGGATGACCGGCAGGTCGATGCCCAGGAGGCGGGTGACGCTGGTCTCGATTTTCATGCGCGGGACCCGGGGTCAGAGGCCGAGCAGCTGCCGGGCATGCGCCGCCAGCTGCTTCTTCTGGATCTTGGCGCTGGCGGTCATGCCGATCGCCTCGAAGCCGTCGACGATCCAGACATGGCGCGGCACCTTGAAGCCGGCCATGCGCCCGCGCGACCAGGCGATGATGTCGTCCGGGGCGCAGGCAGTCCCGTCATTGAGGGTGACGAAGACGGCCACCACCTCGACCAGCCGGTCGTCGGGCACGCCGACCGCCGCGGCCTGGCGGATCCGCGGGTGGCCGTGCAGCACGTTCTCGACCTCGGCCGGGGCCACGTTCTCGCCGCCGACCCGGATGGTGTCCTTGGCGCGGCCCAGGAAGGTCAGGCGCCCCTCGGCGTCGAGGCGGCCCAGGTCGCCGGTCGCCAGCCATCCGTCCGGAGCCAGCGCCGCCGCCGTCTCCTCCGGCTTGTCGAAATACCCGCGCATGACGTTCCAGCCGCGCACCAGGATCTCCCCGGCCTCACCGGCGGCGGCGTCGCGGCCGTCCTCGGCGCGGATGCGGATCTCCACCCCCGGCTGCGGCCGCATCAGCGCGGCGGCGCGGACCTCCTCCGGCTCCCACCAGGCGGATTGGGCGACGTTCGGCGAGGCTTCCGACAGGCCGTAGCCCGCGACGCATTCGCGCATCCCCAGCTCGTCGATCGCGCGGCGGATGATGGTCGGCGACGCCGCCAGCCAGCCGCCGCGCAGCGCCAGCCGGCGCCGCGGCCGGTCGGGGTGGTTCAGCAGCATCAGCGCCATGGTGTCGTTGCCCGAGACATGGGTGCAGCGCTCGGCCTCCATCAGCCGCAGCGCCTCCCCGGGCTCGAACCGCTCCATGCTGACCAGGGTCACGAGATGCTGCAGCGACGACAGGATCGACAGGGTGGTGCCGGCGACGTGGAAGAAGGGCCGGGCGCTGTGGAAGCGATCGCCGATGCGAAACCCCATCCGCCCGCCGGAGAAGAAGGCGTTGGCCAGCATGCTGCGATGGGTCAGCATCACGCCCTTGGGGAAGGACGTCGTGCCGGAGGTGTACTGGATCAGCAGCACGTCGTCCGGGCTGCAGGCCGGCGGCACCTCCCCATCGCCCGCGGCGATGAAGTCCCGCCAGGATGTGGCCGCCGCCGGCACGTCCTCGCCGATGACGATCACCTGACGCAGCGCCGGGAAGGCCGCATCCGGCAGGCCGGTGTCGATGCCGGGGCAGATGCCGCGCAGCATGGCGATGAAATCGACCTTCAGGACCCGGTCGGCAGTGATCAGCGTGCTGATCCGCGACTGCCCCAGCGCATAGGCCAGCTCCGGCGCCACGAAGCGGGTGTTGACCGGCACCGCCACCGCGCCCAGCGACCCGATCGCCAGGAAGATGGCGACGAAGCGGTGGGAGTTGCCGAGGCACAGCCCGACATGGTCGCCGCGGCGCACGCCGCCGGCGGCGAGGGCGGAGCGGATGCGCGCCACCTCGCGCTCCAGCCCGGCGAAGGTGATGCGGCCGTCGGGGGCGACGACCGCCTCGACATCCGGGGCGGTCGCGGCGGCGCGGCGCAGCGCGTCGGCCGTGGTCAGCGGGCACAGGCCGTCCAGGCGCATCTCAGCCCCCCGCCTGCGGCTTCGGCGACCCGACCGCCTCGGCGAAGGCGCCGACGCCGTGCCGCCATTCCCCGCCGGCCAGGCAGCGCTCAATCGCCGCCATCTCGATCCGGATCCCGGTGTCCAGCGCCTGTTCCTCGCCCAGGTCGACGGCCTGCTTGGTCAGCGCCATGGCGAGGGGCGGGGCCGCGGCGATGGCGGCGGCGATCTCCAGCCCCGCCTCCTCCAGCACGTCGGGCGCCACCACGCGGGCCACGAGACCGAGGCCATGGGCTTCCTCGACGCCCATGGTGCGGCCGGTGAACAGCAGCTCCTTGGCCCGCCGCTTGCCGATCACCCGCTGCAGCCGCTGGGTGGCGCCGACCGTGCCCCATTGCGGTTCCGGAAAGCGGAAGGTCGCGGCGGTGGAGGCGATGATGAAGTCGCAGCTCATCGCGATCTCGCCGCCCGACCCGACGACGGGGCCCTGCACCAGCGCCACCACCGGCCGGCTGCAGCGCTCGATCGCCTGATAGGCGGCGAAGGAGGACAGACGCCGCCGCCGGATCCACGCCTCGTCCTTGTCCCGCCGCTCCTTCAGGTCGGCGCCGGCGCAGAAGACAGGGCCTTCGGCCCGCAGGATCACGACCCGCGTCTCGCTGTCGTCGTCGAGCGCGCGGAAGGCGCCCTCCAGCGCCACGCACATCGGCAGGTCCAGGGCGTTTCGCGCCTCGGGCCGGTTCAGGATCACCTGCGCGATCGCCCCGTCGCGCCGGCGCAGCACGGAGGCGCCCTCTGCCATGCCTGGATCACTCATGGTCAGATCACTCCCTGGGCCCGGAGGGCCGCTATCTCGGCGTCGCCAAGGCCGAGCTCGGCGGCGAGGATGGCGTCGGTGTCAGCGCCCAGAAGCGGCGGGCAGCCGATCTCGGGGTCGGCGTAGCCTTTGAAGCGCAGCGGCGTCCTCAGCGCCGGAAACGCGCCCTCGCGGGAATGGGCGAACCGCCCGACCGCGCCTCGCGCCTGCATGTGCGGGTCGGCCAGGATCTCGCGCACGCTGTTCACCTCGCCGGCCGGTACGCCGGCCTCGCGCAGCGCCTCGGCGAGGGGCGCCCGGTCCTGCCGGGCGATGGCGGCGGTCAGCGCCGCGGTCACCCGGGCGCGGTCGGCCACCCGTCCGGCATTGGTCCGCAGCGTCTCGTCCGCGGCCAGCTCGGGCAGGCCCAGCACCCGGCATAGCGGCGGCCAGTGCTGGTCGCTGCCGCTGATGTGCAGCCACAGCCCGTCGCGGCAGGCGAAGGCGGCCGACGGCACCCGGCCCGGATGCTCGGTGCCCGTGCGGCCGGGATCCTCGTCCAGCGCGAACAGCCGGGCCGCGGCCAGCGCCAGCAGGCTGACCTGGACATCCATCATCGCCAGGTCGATGTGGCAGCCGCGGCCGCCGGCGGCGCGTCCGACCAGCCCGGTCAGCGCGGCGATGACGATCCACAGGCCCGAGGTCAGGTCGGACACCGGCACGCCGGTCTTGGCGGGCGGGCCGTCGGGATGGCCGGTCAGGGCCATGATTCCCGACAGCGCCTGGAAGATGGTGTCGTAGCCGTTGCGGTCGCGATACGGGCCGGTCTGGCCGAAGCCGGTGTTGGAGATGTAGACGAGGCCGGGATGGACGGCGCTGAGCTCGGGATAGCCGAGGCCGAGCCGCGCCATGTCGCCCGGCAGGAAGTTCTCGATCACGACATCGGCCCGGGCGGCCAAGCCCCGCGCGATCTCGCGGCCCCGCTCGGATTTCAGGTTCAGCGTGACCGACCGTTTGGCCCGGTTGAAGGCGAAGAAATAGGCGCTCTCGCCGGCCGGCAGCCGGGGTTCGAAGCTGCGGGATTCGTCGCCGGTCCCGGGGCGCTCGATCTTCGTCACCTCGGCCCCCAGCTCGGCCAGGATCTGGGTCGCCATCGGGCCGGCCAGGACGCGCGAGAAATCGAGGATGCGGATGCCGGACAGGGGCTTCATGCGCCGGCATCCCGGAAGCCGCGCATCAATGCGTTGGTGTCCCGGCCGGCCGCCATCGCCGCGTCATAGGGCAGGTCGCCGACGCGGTAGAACAGCTCCTTCGCGGCGGCCATCGCCCGCGGGTTCGCCGCCGTCCACGCCTCGGCGATCTCCAGCGCCGCGTCCAGCACCCGGCCGGGTTCCGTGACGCGGTTGGCCAGCCCCAGCGACCAGCATTCCCCGGCGCTGATCAGCCGGCCCAGGCTGATCAGCTCGAACGCCGCCTTGCGGCCGAGCGACCGCTGCAGCCCCGTCATCACCAGGGCGGGCACGATCGAATGCTTCAGCTCGGGATAGCCGAAGCGGATGTCGGTCGCGGCCACCATCATGTCGCAGCCGATCGCCAGGCCCGCCCCGCCGCCGACCGCGGCCCCCTGGACCGCCGAGACGATGGGCTTCCTCAGCTTCTGCAGCATCGCCTGGGTGCGGCAGGTCAGGTCGGCCCGGCGCAGCACGGCGTCCTGCCGGTCCGGCGCCAAATCCGGGAACTCGGCGAGATCGGCGCCGGCGCAGAAGGCGCGGCCGCGGCCGGCCAGGACGATGGCGCGCACATTGTCCGACCGGTCCGCCTCCACCAGCGCATCGTGCAGCGCCAGGGTCAGGGCGGTGTCGAGCGCGTTCAGCTTCTCGGGGCGGTTCAGCCACAGGATGCGGACGGCGCCGCGATCCTCCGCGATCAGCACCCGCTCGGTCATGGTGTCAGGCATGGATCGTCTCTCGATGGGGCAGGTGTCCATAGCCGGCGCGGGCGACGCGGCTTTCCAGCTCGCGCCCGAGCGCGGCCTCGCACAGGCGCGACGCGGCCGCGACGGCGTCGAGGTCGAGGCCGGTCTGCAGCCCCTCAGCCTCGAGCAGGTTGGCCAGGTCCTCGGTGGCGACATTGCCGGTGTAGCCGCCGCCGTAGCGGATCTGCGTCGGGTGGCCGCCGACGCCGCCCAGGGCGCTGTCCAGCCAGCGGCAGCCCGCCTCGATCGCGGCCATGCAGTTGACCAGACCGGTGCCGCGGCTGTCGTGGAAATGGGCGATCGGGGTGACGCCCCGCAGTGCCGCGGCGCGACGGAACAGGTCCCGCACCGTGCGGGGCGTGCCGAACCCCGCCGTGTCGCCCAGCGCCACATGGGTGACGCCCAGCTCGGCGAAGCGCGCGACGTCGTCGATGACCGATCCCGGATCGACCGGCCCGTCGAACGGGCAGCCCAGCGCCATCGAGATCACGCCCACCAGCCGGAAGCGGCCGCCAGCTTCGGCCACCATCCCGGCCACGGCGTCCCATTGCGCGCGCCGGGTGGTGCGCAGGTTGCGCTCGGTGTGGCTTTCGGTGGCCGAGACCAGCAGGCTCAGCTCCTCGGTGCCATACCCGGCCTCATGGTCCGCCACGGCGCGCTGCACGGCGCGGAGATTGGGGCAGGTGGCCTTGTAGGCGGTGCCCGGCCGGCGCCGGATCCGCGCCAGCACCTCCGACGCGTCGGCGAAGGCGGGGATCCGGGCCGGATGGCTGTAGCTGGTGGCCTCGATCCGGGGAAAACCCGCCCGGGTGAAGGCGTCGATCAGTTCGACCTTGCGGTCGGCCGGCAGCAGCGTGTCCTCGTGCTGCAGCCCGTCCCTGGCGAAGCATTCGCAGATGACCACCCTGTCCGGCATCGGCGCGTTCCATCCCATCTGCTCGGTATGATTGGTTGCTGAGATGAACTATATCGTTCACATTGTCAACCATCGATCCGAGACTATTTTCTGCATCGGGTCTGTCTATTCGTCATCCGGCTCCGGAATGTCGTCCTCCGGCGCCAGCCGCCGGATCTCGCCGTAATAGTCGTGGCTGGTGCGGAAGACGCGGTGCAGCAGCTCCATCAGCAGCGCCCGCTCCCCCGGGCTCAGCCCGGCCAGCATCCGGTCGTTGCGGCCATGCGACATCGCCAGGATCTCGTCGGCGACACGCTCGCCCTCGGGGCTCAGGCGCAGCAGGATGCTGCGGCCGTCCTCGGGGTTGGCGGAGCGCTGGATCAGCCCGCGCTCGATCAGCCCGGCGACGGTCCGGCTCATCTGGCTCTTCAGCAGGCCGCTATGGCGTGCAAGCTCCTGCAGCGGCGCCTCGTGCAGGTAGCTCAGCACCGCCAGCGCGCGCCATTCGCGGGAGGTGATGCCGAAGCGGGGGCGGATCGACAGGGCGGCGATGCGCGTCGACAGGCCGGCCAGGCGCTGCAGCTGGAACGAGAACAGGTCGCGGATGTCGCTGCGCGGCATGGGCTGGTCCCGTCTCGCGCGGGGCTCGCCGGCCGGCTCGATGCTCTTAGGGTCGGGGTGGGGCATGCGCGGTCCGATGCGGGTGGGTGTCGATCACGGATAACCCGGATCGTTGATGCTGTGAACAATATTGAGTGTCGGTCGATATCGATATGGTTGACAAAGTGAACTATATCGTTCATCACTGCAACCAAACGGCGCCGGCATCAATCGCATCACGGCCGTCGCCGAGCCCATCCGGGGAGGAGAGACACCATGCGAAACGACCGGCGCCTCGTATCCGCTCTCATCGGCTTCGCGGTCGCGGGTGCCATCGGCGCCGGCGCGCGGGCCGAACAGCCGACCCTGACGATCTCGGGCTTCGGCGGCAACCTCCAATCCGACCTGCGCAAGACCATCTGGCAGCCGGCCGCGGACAAGGCGGGCGTCCAGCTGCGGGAGGAAAGCCATGACGGCCTGGCCGCGGTGCGCGTCCAGGTCCAGTCCGGCCAGCCCAGCTGGGACCTCGTGCATCTCGGCGCCGACGACTGCGCCGTGGGCGGCAAGGAAGGGCTGTTCGAGCCGATCGACTACACGGTGGTCGGCACCGACGGCATCGACGCCACGGCCCGCGGCGACACCTGGGTCGCCACCAACACCTATTCGGTGGTGCTGGGCTGGCGGACCGACAGGTACAAGGACAACCCGCCGAAGAGCTGGAAGGATTTCTGGAACACCGCGGCCTTCCCCGGCCGGCGGGCGATGAGCGTCTATCCGCAGGAGATGCTGGAGGTGGCGCTGCTGGGTGACGGCGTGCCGCGCGACCGGCTGTATCCCCTCGACACCGAGCGCGCCTTCGCGGCGCTGGAGAAGATCAGGCCGGACGTCGCCGTCTGGTGGTCGTCCGGCGCCCAGTCGGCGCAGCTGATCAAGGATGGCGAGGTCGACATGATCGCGATCTGGGGCAGCCGCATCGCCAACGTCATCAAGGACGGCGCGCCGGTCGCCTTCACCTATGAGGACGGGATCCTCGGCTATGGCTGCCTCGCGATCCTGAAGGGGTCGAAGAATGTCGAGGCGGCGCAGCGCTTCATCGCCGGCGTGGTGTCGCCGGAGATCCAGGCCCGGATCCCGACGATGATGGACTATTACGGGCCCACCAACGCCCACGCCTTCGACGTCGTCTCCTTCCCGCCGGAGGTGCTGGCCAAGTCGAACATGTCGCCGCAGAACCGGGTGAAGCAGGTGGCTCTCGACGTGAACTGGTGGCGCGACCACAGCATCGAGGTCCGCGAGGACTACACCGTCCTCAGGTCCCAGTGAGGAGGCCAGGGCAGGCACCATGCGACCGGGCAAAGTCTCCATCCGCGAGATCCACAAGGGCTACGCCGCGTTCAAGGCGCTGGACGGGATCTCGTTCGACATCCAGCCGGGCGAGTTCATGACGCTGCTCGGCCCCTCGGGCTCCGGCAAGACCACGCTGCTGAACGTGCTGGCCGGCTTCGTCCGGCCCGACAGCGGCAGCATCCTGGTCGACGGCGTCGAGTTCCTGACCCGGCCGCCGCACAAGCGCGACCTCGGCATGGTGTTCCAGAACTATGCGCTGTTCCCGCACATGACGG
>NZ_JBCNNF010000166.1:0-14242 GCF_039594555.1 Inquilinus sp. | reverse complement strand
CAGCGGCCGGGCCAGCGCGTCGCGGCGACCCTCGGGCAGGAGGCCGAGATCGGCGGCGGCCGCCAGCGCCGCCAGCCGGCCGCGATCGGCCGCCGCCCGCGCCCCGGCAATGCCGGCGGCGTCGCCCGCGACCAGCAGCCCCGGCACCGCGGTGCGGCCCCAGGCATCGGCCGCCACGGTCCAGCACAGCCGCTCTGTGTCCCAGACCGGCGGGCAGCCGGCGGCCCAGGCCAGCTGCAGGTTGGGCACCACGCCCTGGTGCAGGAACACCGCCGCCACGCCGTTGAGCGCCTGCCAGGCGCCGTTTCGCCGGAAGCCGATGCCGGCGACGCGGTCGCCGCCGATGATCCGCAGGTCCTCGACGCCGCGGATCACCGGCACTCCCGCCCGCCGGATCTCGGCCAGCAGGCCCAGCCCCTTGGCCAGGATCGGCAGCGCCGCGCCGCGCAGCGAGAGCGACGCCAGGGCGGCGTGGCGGTTGGCCGGGTCGGTGGTGTCGAGGATCGCGCGCACGGCCAGGCCGGCGCGCAGATACTGGGCGGCCGCCAGGTACAGCAGCGGACCGCAGCCGGCGAAGACGGCGCCGTCAATGGCCGCGGCGCTGGATTTCAGCAGGATCTGGGCGGCGCCGGCGGTCATCACCCCCGGCAGGGTCCAGCCCCGGACCGGCATCGGGCGCTCCAGCGCGCCGGTCGCCAGGATGACCCGGTCCGCGCCGACCAGGCGCACCCGGTCGCCCTCCGACAGGGCCAGGCGGAAGCCGCGCTCGATGTGCCAGACCCCGGCGCTGGGCACGTATTCGGCGCCGCTGTCGCGCAGGGCGGCGGCGAGCCCGGCCCCGGCAGCATAGTCCCGGCCCAGGATCCGGCTGCCGCGCAGCGGCGACCGTTCGACCGCGCGATAGACCTGGCCGCCCGGCCCGCCCTGCTCGTCCAGCAGCACCACGTCCAGGCCCAGCGCGTCGGCCTGCACCGCGGCGGCCATGCCGGCGGGGCCGGCGCCGATCACGGCCAGCTGGTACCGGGCGGTCATTGGGCCGGCCCCCGCCCGGCGCCGCGGATCCGCATGCCGGGACGGATCTGCACCAGGCAGGCCTGCTGTCCGGGCCGGCCGTCGATCTCGACCAGGCAGTCGAAGCACACGCCCATCATGCAGTAGGGGCCGCGCGGCCGGCCGCTGATCGCGGCGCGGTGCGGCGCCTCCCGGCCGTGCAGCAGCAGGGCGGCGGCCACCGAGGCGCCGGCGGGCACCGCCAGCGGCTGGCCGTCGACCTCGATCTCGACCAGCTCGGGGGCCGCCGCGGCGGCGAGGCGCGAGAAGGCGGCCATGGTCAGTCCCCCCCGGCCAGGATGCGGTCGAGGCCGTAGAGGCGCTCCAGCACGACCATCGCCGCCAGCGCGCCGGCGATCAGCAGGGTGGAGACCGAGGCCACCAGCGGCGTGATCGTCTCCTCGATCTGTAGGTAGAGCCAGACTGGCAGGGTGGTGGTGGAGGGGGAGGCGATGAAGGCCGTCATGGTCAGCTCGTCGAAGCTGTGGATGAACGCCAGGATCCAGCCGCTGCTGAGGCCGGCGGCCAGCAGCGGCAGGGTCATGCGCCGAAACACGGTGAAGGGCCGGGCGCCGAGCGAGGCCGCCGCCTGCTCGACCCGGCCGTCCAGCCCGGCGCAGGCCGCCATGGTCAGCCGCAGCGCGAAGGGCAGGATGACCAGGGTGTGGGCCAGGACCAGGGCCGGCATGCCGCCGGACAGGCCGATCCCGGTGAAGAAGCGCAGGAAGGCCACGCCCAGCACGACATGCGGCACCAAGAGCGGCGACAGCAGCACCGCGTTGATCGCGTCGCGGCCGGGGAAGTCGCGGCGCGCGATCGCCAGCGCCGCCGGCAGCGCCAGGGCGGCGGCCAGGGTGGCTGAGGTCGCCGCCACCATCAGGCTCAGCCGCAGGGCGCGCAGGAAATCCGGCTGTTTCGCCAGGGCCAGGTACCAGCGCAGCGAGGCGCCGTCGAACGGCAGGGACAGATACGCTTTGTCGGTGAAGGAGACGAGGCAGACCATCGCCAGCGGTGCCAGGATGAAGCCGATGAACAGCGCGTGAAAGGCGAGGGCGAGGGGGCCGTTGCGCCTCATGCCGCCACCTCCTGCCGCGCCACGGCGCCGCCGCTGCGGCGGCGCTCGAGCAGCCGGCGGCACAGCAGCAGGATGGCGAGGTTGGCGGCCAGCAGCAGCACGGCGATGGCGGCGCCCAGCGGCCAGTTGAGGGTGTTCAGGAACTCGTCATAGGTGGCGGTCGCCGCCACCTTCAGCCGCCGCCCGCCGATGATCGCCGGGGTGGCGAAGGCGGTGGCCGCCAGCGAGAACACGATCACCGCCCCGCCCAGCAGGCCCGGCAGCATGTGCGGCAGCACCAGGCGCCGCAGGATGGTCAGCTCGCCGGCGCCGAGCGAGGCCCCGGCGCGCTCGATCTCCGGGTTCAGGCGCTGCAGCGACGCCCAGGCCGCGACGACGATGAAGGGCACCAGCACATGCACCAGGGCCAGCACCACGGCGCCCGGGCTCTGCAGCAGCGAGACCGGGCCGGCGGCGAGGCCCAGCGCCTGCAGCGCCTGGCTGACCGGCCCTTGGCCGCCCAGCAGCAGGGCCCAGCCGAGGGTGCGCACCACCACCGAGATCAGCAGCGGCCCCAGGATCACCAGCAGGAACAGGCCGCGCCAGGGCGGTGCCATGCGGGTCAGCACCACCGCCTCGGCCGCGCCCAGCACGACGCAGGCGCCGGTCACCGTGGCGGCCAGGGCCAGGGTACGCAGGAAGATGGCGTGGTAATAGGGATCGGACAGGATCTCGAGATAATTGCCCAGGCCCGGCGTCGCCTCGATCCCGCTCTCCGGCCGGAAGCCGTACAGGCTCAGCAGTAGGGTGGCCAGCAGCGGCGTCGCCAGCAGCAGCGCATAGAGCAGCAGCGGCGGGGCGCAGAGCAGGTATGGGATGCGGGCGGCGCTATGCATGACCGTCGACCACGTGCAGGTCCTCGGCGTCCCAGGACAGGCGGATGTCCTCGCCCTCGGCGAAGGCGGCGCTGCCGCTTTGGCGGTGCACCAGCAGCGGGCCGAGAGGAGACTCCACCTGATAGACCCAGTGGCTGCCGAGGAAGGCCCGCGCCCGGACGACCCCGGCCAGCCCGTCCGCAGCGGTTCCGCCCGTGATCCGGATCCGCTCCGGCCGCAGCGACAGCAGCAGCCGGTCGGCCCCGGCATGCCCGTTCAACGGCGGCGCCGGGATGCGGCCGCCGCCGACCGCCAGCTCCATCCCCGCCGAGGTGCGGACCGGCGTGCCGGCCAGGAGGTTGCTCTTGCCGAGGAAGGAGGAGACGAAGCTTGAGCCCGGCCGCTCATAGACCTCCCGCGGCGTGCCGACCTGCTCGATCCGCCCGGCCCGCATCACCGCCACCCGGTCGCTCAGGGCCAGCGCCTCGGCCTGGTCATGCGTCACCATCAGCGTGGTGGTGCCGACCTCGCGCTGAATCCGGCGCAGCTCCAGCTGCATTTCCTCGCGCAGCTGGGCGTCCAGGTTGGACAGTGGTTCGTCCAGCAGCAGGAGCGGCGGCTCGATCACCAGGGCCCGGGCCAGGGCGACGCGCTGCTGCTGCCCGCCCGACAGCTGCGCCGGCATGCGCCCCGCCAGGCCGTCCAGCCGGACCAGCGCCAGGGCCTGTGCCACCCGCCGCGCCCGCACGTCCCGCCGCACCCGGCGCATCTCCAGCCCGAAGGCGACGTTCTCGGCCACGGTCATGTGCGGGAACAGGGCGTAGCTCTGGAACACCACGCCCAGGCCGCGGTCGCAGGCCCGGACGCGGCCGATGTCGCGCCCGCCCAGCCGGATGGCGCCGCCGGTCGGGTCGAGGAAGCCGGCGATCATCTGCAGGGTGGTGCTCTTGCCGCAGCCGGACGGCCCCAGCAGCGAGACGAACTCGCCGTCCCGCACGGTCAGCGACAGTCCGTCGACCGCGGCGACGCCGGCGAAGCGCTTCGACAGGGAGTCCAGGACGAGGTCGGGCATCGATGATGTCTCCGCGCAGGGATAGCGGACGCTGGGAAGCGGAGGGCGCCGGATGGCGGGATCAGCGCTCGATCTCGCGCGACCAGCGGCGGTTCCAGTCCGGCCGCTCGGCATTGACCTCGGCCCAGTCGACCGCGATCAGCCGGGCGATCGCCTCGGGCCCGTAGACGACCCGGGCGGCCACGGCCGGTGTCAGCTCGGTGCGCCGGTTCACCGGGCCCCAGCCGGCATGCTCGGCCAGGACCGCCTGCACCTCGGGGCTGAGCAGATAGAGGATCAGCTGCCGCGACAGCTCGGCGACGTCGCTGCCGGCGACCGGGCAGGCCATCGTCACCAGGGCGACCGCGCCCTCCTTCGGCGTCGCGAAGGCGACCGGGAAGCCGGTGTCGGCCAGCGCCTGGGTCCGGCCGTTGCCCCAGACCGCCAGCGTCGCCTCGCCGGTCTGGAACAGCTCGGAGATCTTGGCCGAGCTGGTCTCGAAGGACAGCACGCCGGGGGCGACGGCGTCGCTCATGAAGCGGAAGCCGGGCTCGATGTCCCGGGCGTCGCCGCCCTCGGTCCGGGCCAGCGCCAGCAGGGCGTGCAAGCCGTAGCTGTTGCTCAGCGACGGCACCAGCACATGGCCCTGCAACGCCGGGTCGCCCAGCTCGGCCCAGGAGGATGGCGGCGGCCGGTTCAGCTTGCGGAAGGCGTCGGTGTTGTAGGCCAGGCCGGTGGCGACGACGCCGATGCCGACCGCCCAGCCGGCGGCGTTGGCGCTGGCCAGGGGGTACAGGTCGTCCAGCACCGGGGCCGCGGGCAGCGGGTCGCACAGGCCCAGGCCGATCGCCTGCTGCATCGGCCCGTCATCCAGCAGCGCGACGTCGACCTCCGGCCGCTCCCGCTGCGCCTGCAGCCGGGCCAGGTTGGTGGCCGAGGTGCCGGCGACATAGTCGATGCGGACGTCATGGGCCTGCGCGAAGGGCGGCAGGATCCGCTCGCGCAGCACCTGCTCCGACGACCCGCCATAACCGGCGAACACCAGCGTCGGCTGCGCCGCGGCCGGCGCGCCGAGGGCGGCGATGGCCAGCATCACCCCGACCGCCGGCAGCGCGCCGGACCATCCTCCCCATCTCGTCAGCGACACGGTCATGCTCCCGCTGTCACAGAATTGACATATCTGACCTACTATGGGAAGGGGAGACTATGCTGTCTAATTCCATGATTTCGCGCAAGCATGCCTGGTTGGCATAGGGCGGCATGATGAATGTCCGCCAGCTCGAGGCGTTTCGCGCCGTGATGATGGTGGGCACCGCCACCGCGGCGGGGGAGCTGCTGCGCCTCTCCCAGCCGACCGTCAGCAAGCTGATCGCGCAGTTCGAGCGCCGCAGCGGCCTGCAGCTGTTCGAGCGGGTGAAGGGCCGGCTGGTGCCGCGGCCGGAGGCGGTGGCCCTGTTCCAGCATGTCGACAAGCTGTTCGCGGCGATGGAGGAGGTCGGGCGCAACGCCCGCCAGCTGGCCAATGTCCAGACCGGCCATCTGCGGCTGGTGGCCTTCGCCGCGCTGGCGCTCGACTTCCTGCCGCGCGCCATCGCGTCCTTCGTCGCCACAAGGCACGAGGTGACGGTGACGCTGAATGTCCGCGCCTCCAGCTACATCGCCGAATGGGTGGCGGGCCAGCAGGCGGATCTCGGCTTCGTCTCCGGGGCGCCGGCCGGGTCGGGCGTGGTGATGGAACCGTTCGAGCCGACCGACGCGGTCTGCGTGCTGCCGCCGGCCCATCCGCTGGCGGCCCGCGACGAGATCCGGGCGGGCGACCTGGAGGGCGAGCGGTTCATCTCGCTGGGCCGCGACACGGCGCTGCGCCACCTGATCGACAGCGTGTTCGAGACCGCGGGCGTGGCCCGGCGGGTGGTGATCGAGACCGGCTATTCCGCCACCGCCTGCGCCCTGGTGGCCAGCGGTGCGGGGGTGACGATCTCGGACCCGCTCTCGGCGTTGGACCGGTTCGACCGCGGCGATGTGGTGCTGCGGCGCTTCGTGCCGCACACGCCCTTCGCCATGCAGGCGGTGTTCCCGGCGGCCACGGCGCGGTCGCTGCTGGTCAACGAGTTCCTGCTGCATCTGGCGCGGCAGAAGCGCGCCGCCGACCGCCGGGTCGAGGCCGCGCTGTCGCGGGGTCTCTAGGAGGCAGCCTCGCCGACGTCATCGCGCATCGGGAGCGCGAAATGCAGGCGCAGCCCGGTGCCGAGGGCGAGCATCAGCCCGGCGGCCAGGAAGCTGACATCGACGCCGCCGGCCGCGGCCAGCCGGCCCCAGATCACCCCGCCCAGGGCCAGGCCGCCGAAGGCGCAGGTCATGTAGGCGGCCAGGGCCCGGCCGCGCAACTCGGGCGCCGCCGCCAGCTGCACCGTCGTGTTCAGCGTCGACAGCATGCCGATCCAGCCGATCCCGGCCAGCGCCAGCAGCGCCGCCGCCGGCAGCGGGGAGGGCGTGGCCGACAGTGCCGCGAGCACCCCGGCGAAGGTCAGGCTGGCGCCGCTCAGCAGCGTCTCCGGCGGCCAGCGCGGCCGCAGCCGGGCCAGCAGCACGGCCCCGGCCACCGCGCCGGCGCCGAACGCGCCCAGCAGCAGCCCGTACAGCAGGGCGTTGCCGCCCGGCGCCGCACTGGCGAAGACCGGCAGCAGCGCCAGGATGGCGCCGGCCGGGATGCCGACCGCCACGGCACGAACCAACACCGCCCGCAGCACCGGGCTGGCGCAGACATAGCGCAGCCCGGTCCGCATCGACGCCCAGCCGTCCCGGTCCCCGGCCGGCGGGCGTGGCGGCCGCGGCCGGGTCAGCAGCACGCCGATCAGCACCAGCGAGGTCAGGACATTGATCAGGAAAGCGGGGGCGGCGCCCAGCGTCGCCACCACCATCCCGCCAATGAACGGGCCGACGACGCGCGACAGGTTGAAGCCGACGCTGCTGAGGGCGACGGCGGCCGGCACCTGCGGCGCCGGCACCAGGTCGCAGATCGCCGCCTGCCAGGCCGGCCCGCGCAGGGCGATGCCGATTCCGACCAGGAAGGTCAGGACCAGGACCGCCGGCGGCGTGGCGGCGCCCTGCAGCACCAGGGTGGCCAGCGCCAGGGCGGCGGCGGCGCTCCAGCTCTGCGCCAGCAGCTGCACCGTGATCCGGTCCCGCCGGTCCGCCAGCACGCCGCCGACCAGCGAGAACAGCACGACCGGGGCGGAGCTGGCGGTCTGCACCAGCGCCACCTGATCGGCCCCGCCCGCGCTCTCGACCAGCAGCCAGGCGGCGCCGACGGTCTGGGACCAGGCACCGATATTGGCGATCATGGTCGCGATCCACAGCGACCGGAACGGGCCGGAGCGCAGCGGTGCCCAGGCCGTGCGAAAGGGGGCGGTCGCCGCGCGCCGGGCCGGCATCGCCGTCACGCCGCCTCGGCGCCGAAGGCAGAAGACGGGGCGCCGAGCAGGCTTTCATGGATGCTCTGCGCCACATAAAGGTCCAGCACCGGCAGCCCGACACAGGTCATCAGCGCCGGCCGGCGATAGGTGGCGGGCGGGTGGGCCATGGCCTGGGCGGCGCTGAGGATCTGGTAGCGGCCGGCCTCGGCCTCCAGCGACCGGCCGGCGCGCGAGAAGTACAGCGCCAGGCTCTGCGAGTTGCGGTGGCTGACGGCGTGGACGTCGTCGCACATCACCGTGCCGCTCTCCAGCATCCGCCGGATCAGCGCGGGCGGGGTCTCGTCGCCGCCGAGATGCAGCACCACCGCCTCGGACCCGATCGAGGCCGCGTCGAACACCGGCTCGCGGGCGTTGGATGCGGTGACCACCAGCCGGCAGGCCGGCAGGCGGTCGTCGTCCTGCACCGCGATCACCGGGAAGGCGGTGCGGGCGGACTGCGCCGCGGCGAAGGCGGCGGCGCCCTCCGGCGTCCGGCTCTTGACGTAGACCGCGGCGATGCGGGGGCCGTGATGGGCCTGCAGGTCGGCGACCAGCTTCTCCGCCACCGCGCCGGCGCCGAACAGGAAGACGGCGAAGGAGGGCTGGCCGCCCAGGAACAGGTCGACGGCGATCGAGGCATAGGCGCCGGTGCGCGCGGCCGAGATCTCGGTGCCGTCATAGACCGCCAGCGGCTGCATCGTCAGCTTGTCGAACAGCAGGATGGTCGAGCGCGACCGCGGCAGGTTGAGCAGCCGGTTATAGGCGTTGGAGCCGACGATCTTCACGCCGCCATACCGGTCGTTGACGCTGACCAGCGCGCTCAGCTTCCAGTTCAGCCGCTCCTGGGTGAAGCGGCTGTCCAGTGCCGGGCATTGCAGCAGGTCCAGCAGCTCCGGCTCGCCCGGCTGCAGCACCACCTTCTCGCCATAGGCCGTGCCGGCGGCGACCGCCTTCAGCGCGGCGCGCACCAGCCGCCCGACATGGGCGGGGTCCAGCGCGCCGGGCCGCGGCGGCTCCAGCGGCGGGGCGGCGAAGCGGAGGGCCGGCACGGCGGGCGGGGCCGCCGGCAGGCGCGGGGACGGGTCGAAAAGGCCGAGACCGGTCATGTCTCACTCCTGGGCATGAAGGCCGGGTGATATGGTGAGCCTGTATTGGCAGTGATTATTCTTCCTTCATGCGAATAGATTCCAAAGTCGAGATCGAGAGTCAATAAAGTGAAAATGAATTTATTCTTAAATAAACTACCGAATCGGAAAGTGCTGGCTTCATATATTGTTGGTTTGTGAAAGTGATGGTTTGTCATTGATTTCAGGCCGCCACGAATATTTCCTCAAGTTCGCGCCAGCTGCGGGCGATGTGGTGGGCGCCGGCGTCGCGCAGCCGCTGCTGCGTGCCGGAATCGCAATGGCCGCCGCCGGTGAAGCCGATCGCGGTCATGCCGGCCGCCCGCGCCGCGGTGACGCCGGCGACGCTGTCCTCTACCACCAGGCAGCGGCCGGGCGGCGCGCCGAAGCGGGCCGCGGCGAACAGGAATAGGTCCGGCGCCGGCTTGCCCCACTCGACCTGCGAGGCGCTGAAGATATGCGGCGCGAACAGGTCGTGCAGGCCGGTCAGTGTCAGGGTCTGGCGCAGCCGGTCCAGCGAGCTGCTCGACGCCACGCAGCGCGGCATGCCGAGCGCCAGAACGATGCGGCGGACATCGGGCAGGGCGGCCAGCTCCTGCTCGAAGGCGGCGGACAGGCGGGCCGACAGCCGGGCGTCGAAATCCGCCGGCAGGCTGCGCCCGGCCTCCTGCTCCAGCACCGCCCGCATCCCGGCCTGCGACATGCCGACGAAGCGCCGCCGGACCTCGGCGACGGTCAGCGGGAAGCCGGCGGCGGTGAACATCTCGGCATCGATCTCGCAGGCGATCACCTCGCTGTCGATCAGCACGCCGTCGCAGTCGCAGATCAGCAGGTCGAATCCAGGTTTCATCGCGGGCCTCATCCCGCCACCGCCAGCATCGGCCGGCGGGAGCGCATCTCGATCACGCCGGACCCGCCGTCCAGCTCGGCATGCTCCTCCGCCACCACATCCTCCTCCGCCGCGGGTTCGACGCCGTGGACGACGACGTCGCCCTCCTCCAGCAGCAGCACGTCATAGGTCGGCCGGCGGTCGACATAGAGCGCGCGCAGGCCGCGCAGCTCGACATCGATCGGGTGGCAGGTGCCGCGGTTGGCGCTGAAGGACAGGCCGCCGCGCTGCCCGGACAGGCCGACATGGCAATGGCCGAAGGCGAGGTGGCGGACATTGCGATGGCCGCGCAGCAGGCCCATCAGCTCCGGCCCGTTTGCCAGCAGCATGTGGCCGAAATACTCGACGCCGATGGCGAAGGGGGGGTGGTGCAGGAACACCGTCACCGCCCGGTCGCCGGCCTCCGCCAGCCGCTCGGCGATCCAGCCGAGGCGGTCGCGGCACAGGATCCCGGCGCCGGGCTGGCTCTCATCCAGCGTGTCGAGGAACATGAGGCGCGCGTCGCCGAGGTCGAGGACGGACTGGACGAAGCCGTGCGGGTCGCACTCCGTTTCCGGGAAGGCGGCGCGGAAGGCCGCGCGCTGGTCATGGTTGCCCAGCAGCAGCCGTGCCGGCACGCGCAGCCCGGCCAGGATGCCGCGCAGCCGGTCGTAGGAGGCGGCGTCGCCGGCATCCGTCAGGTCGCCGGTGACGACGCAGAGATCGGCATCGGCGTGGCGGGCGTTGATCGAGGCGATGCAGGTCCGCAGCCGGCTCTCCGGCTCGAACCCGACCACCCGCCCGCCGGGCGGGCACAGATGCAGGTCGGTCAGATGGATGATCTTGCGCATGGTGTCCGCCCGGCGGTGATGGATCGGGGATCGGTCAGTTGGTCAGGATCGTGTCGGTGGCCGCGACCAGCTGCGCCAGCCCGTCCTCCGGCGTCACTGTGCCGCGCATGATCGCGGACAGGATCGCCTTCTGCTCGTCCCAGATGCCGACGCTCTTGTTGCCCGGATAGCCGGCCCAGGACCGGGCGATCGGCCACTGCTTCAGGCTGGTGGTCCAGTCCGGATTCCTGGCGTAGTGGTCGCCGAGATACTCGGCCTTGGTAACTTGCAGGTTGGTCGGCATGTAGCCCGAGCCCAGCACGGCGATGGTCTGGCCCTCGGGGCCGGTGGCGAATTTCAGGAACTCCCAGGCCGCCTTCTGCTTGGCCGGGTCCTGGGTCAGGATCACCGCGGCGTTGCCGCCGGTCGGCAGGCCGCCCTTGGCCTTGTCGGCGACCGGATAGGCCGCGGTGCCGAACTTGAACTTGCCGCCGATGGCCTCGCCCATGCTGCGGACCTCGGCGGTCGAGCCGATGAAGATCCCCAGCTTGCCGGCGGCGAATTGCTGGATCGCCTGGTCCTCGTTCAGGAACGGCATGTCGGTCTCGGCGACGAAGCGGCGCGCCAGATTTACCGCCTTGCGGCCGGCGTCGCCGCCGAACGCCACCTTCTGCGTCTGCGGGTCGATCACCTGGCCGCCGAAATTGTCGACCAGCGCCTGCCACAGCCAGTCGTCGCCCCATTCGTCGACGGCGTAGGACATGCCGTCGGCGTCGCTCGACGCCTTGATCCTGCGGGCCAGGTCGATGATGCCGTCCCAGTCGGCCGGGAAAGCGTCGGGGTTGGCGCCCGCCTTGGCGATCAGGTCGCGGTTGAAATAGACGATCGGGGTCGAGGCGTTGAAGGGCAGGCCCCATTGCTTGCCGTCGACCTGGCCGAGCGCCAGCACGTTGGAGCTGTAATTGGTGGTGATCCAATCCGCGCCCTCGCCCTGCAGCAGGCCGTCGAGCGGCGCGATCTGGCCGCGCGGCTGCAGCGTCCGCACCAGCTCCGGCAGGGTGTTGTAGGCGGCGTAGTAGACATCCGGCAGCGTGTCGGTCATCGCCGCGCGGATGATCCGCTGATGCGCGTCGCCATAGCTGGCGGCCGGGGCCTGGAACTCGATCCGGATGTCCGGGTGGGCCTTCATGAAGGCCTCGGCGATCGGCTCGTGGAAGCGCTTGTGCGACGGCCAGGCGTGCAGCACCTGCAGCGTCACCTGTTCGGCCGCGGCGGGCGGCGCGGCGAAGGCGGCCCCCAGCAGGAGGGCGGCGGACAGGCCGGTCCAGATCTGTTTCATGGCGAGGCTTCCCTGTTGTTGACGGCCGGCCTCATCGCAGGCCGGTCATGGCGATGCCGCGGATAAATTGGCGCTGCGCGGCGAAGAAGGCGGCGACCAGCGGCGCGGTGACGATCAGCGCGGCGGCCATCAGGGCGCCGTAATTGGCGCCGAGCTCGCCGTCGCGGAAGAACAGCAGGCCGAGCGGCGGGGTCGCCTTGTCGGTCGAGGAGACGACGATCATCGGCCAGAACAGGTCGTTCCAATGCGCGGTGGCCGAGAACACGACGAAGGCGGCGATCGCCGGCCGGGCGCTGGGCACGACCAGCCGCAGCAGGATCTCCAGCTGGGTCAGCCCGTCCAGCCGCGCCGCCTCCAGCACCGCGTCGGGATAGGCGCGGAAGTGCTGGCGCAGCAGGAAGATGGCGAAGACCGACAGCAGGAAGGGCAGCATCAGCGCGGCATAGCTGTCGAGCAGGTGCAGCCGGGCCAGGCCGAGATACAGCGGCAGCATCGGCACCTGCACCGGGATGCACAGCGCCAGCAGCACCAGGCCGAACAGCAGCCCGCGGCCGGGAAAGCGCAGCTTGGCCAGGGCATAGGCGCTGGGAATGGCGACCAGCAGCTGCACCGTGACGATGCCGCCGACTACGACCAGCCCGTTCAGCAGCAGCCGCAGCATCGGCACGGCGGTCACCGCCTGGCGCACATTGGCGATGGCGGTCCCGGCATCGGTCGGCAGGCCGAAGGGCTGGGACAGCACGTCGGCCGGCGGGCGCAGCGCGGTCAGCACCATCCAGGCGAAGGGCAGCAGCACCACCGCGGCCGCGGCGATCAGCACCAGGTGGCCCAGCAGCGGGCCCAGGGCGCGCCGCGCGGGGGCGAGGGCGCTCATGAGTGGTGGATCCGGCGGTCGGCGATGGCGACCTGCAGCAGCGAGATCGCCACGATGATCGCCAGGAAGACGACGGACAGAGCGGCGCCGAGGCCGATGTCGAGCTGCTGGTAGGCGGTCTGGTAGATCCGGTACAGCAGCACGTCGGTCGACCCCATCGGGCCGCCGCGGGTCAACGCCGCCACGGAGTCGAAGATCTGGCAGGCGGTGATGCAGGAGGTGACGGTGACGAACAGCGCCGTCGGCGCCAGCAGCGGCCAGGTCACCCGGGCGAAGCGCTCGACCCCGCGCATCCCGTCCAGGGCGGCGGCGGCGTGCACGTCGCGCGGCAGGGAGGCGAGGCCGGCCAGGAACAGGATGACGTTGAAGCCGATCAGCTGCCAGGCGCCGATCGCGGCCAGGGCATAGATCGCGACCGCAGGGTCGGTCAGGAAGTCGACGCGGCCGAGGCCGAGCTGCTGCAGCCAGACGTTGATCGGGCCGATCCGCCCGTGCAGCAGGTACTGCCAGACGAAGGCCATGGCGACGAAGGTGCTGGTGACCGGCAGGAAGAACACCACCTCGTAGACATGGCGCAGGCGGCGCCGCGCCTGGATCAGGAGGGCCAGCCCCAGGCCGAGGCCGACGGCGGCCGGCACCACTAGCCCGACATAGGTCGCGGTGTTTGCGAGCGCCCGGCGAATCGCGGGGTCGCTCCATAGCTTGGCGTAGTTGGCGGTGCCGACGAAGCGGGTGTCCGCCTGTCCCAGGCTGTAATCGGTCAGGCTCAGCCCCAGCACCACGGCCAGCGGCGCCAGCACGATCACCGCCAGCAGCAGCGTCGCCGGCAGCGCCAGGCACCAGCCCTGCAGCGCCTCGCGCCGGGCGGTGGCCGGTCGCGACAAGGGCGCGGGGCAGGTCAGCGAGGCGGCGGTCACGACGCCACCGCCGCCTCGACCGGCTGGCCGATCACCGGCAAGGCCGGCAGCCGGTGGCCGGAGGCGTCGAACACCAGCCGAGATTCGGGGGCGATGCGCAGCGCCACCTGCTCCTGCGGCGCCAGGGCCAGGGCCTCGTGCAGCCGGGCCTGGCCGACCCGGATGCTGACGGCCAGGTCCGGCCGGTTCACCAGGGCCAGCTGCACCATGGCCTCATGACCCAGATGCTCGACATGGCGGACCGTGCCGAGCAGGTCGCCGGACTCCGGCGCGCGCTGCGTGATGCGGCGGAAGGCCAGATGCTCCGGCCGGATCGCGGCGGTCAGGCCGGGGCCGG
This sequence comes from Inquilinus sp., assembly GCF_039594555.1. Lineage (GTDB taxonomy): Bacteria > Pseudomonadota > Alphaproteobacteria > DSM-16000 > Inquilinaceae > Inquilinus. Next base: position 468 of record NZ_JBCNNF010000166.1, on the reverse strand, counting down.
CCTCGGCGGCGACGCGCAGCGGTTGGGCCTGGCCCAGCACGAACAGCCGCCGGTCGGGGCCGAGCTCCGCCGGCAGGATGTTGATCGACGGCGTGCCGATGAACCGGGCCACCGCCAGGTGTCGCGGGTCGCCATAGACCTCGGCCGGCGTGCCGACCTGCGCCACCCGGCCGCTTAGCATCACGGCGATGCGGTCGGCCATGGTCATGGCCTCGGTCTGGTCATGGGTGACATAGAGGCAGGACACGCCCAGCCGGCGCTGCAGTTCGACCAACTCGACCCGCAGCTCGGTGCGCAGCGCCGCGTCCAGGCTCGACAGCGGCTCGTCCATCAGGAACAGCTGCGGCCGCCGGGCGATGGCCCGGCCCAGTGCGACGCGCTGCTTCTGGCCGCCCGACAGCTGGCCCGGCCGGCGGCCCAGCAGCGGTTCGATCCGCAGCATCCGCGCGATCTCGGCGACATCCCGGC
>NZ_JBCNNF010000165.1:0-14406 GCF_039594555.1 Inquilinus sp. | reverse complement strand
CTTCTTCTCACTTGTCCAAGATCCGTCGCTCTTATCACCAGTTTCCTGGCTCCAGAGCCGCATCCGCCCGTCGCGCCTTCCCCTTCCAGGGCCGGCCCGCCAGGGCAGAAACGCCGATGTAATCCTTCCGACTTCTCAGTGCAACCAGATTTTCATCTGCTGCCCTGTCCGACCCGCCGTTTCGCTTTCGCTCACCGCCGCGTCGTCGTCGGTGAGGCGGTTTATAGGGGGGTCGCCGGAGCCTGTCAAACGCTTTGTGACGAAAATTTTTCGAACAGCGTTTTCTCCCCGCGAGGTGCTTTCCCGCGCAAGGCAGAGAGCTCCGAACCACCGGACCGGCCGGTTTCGCCGGCCCGACCGCCCCTAGATGGAGATTCGCGCGCACGCGCGCAAGGGGTGGTGGGTGAAATTCGGCCAACCCCAGCCGGTTGACCTGACTCCCCCGCTCCCGCATGTTCGGCCGACGATTCAGGCGCGCCCCGGCCCTGCGGGCGGCCTCCCCACTGCCATCGGAGACCGACCCATTGCGAATCGTCCCGCTCGGAGTCCTGTCGATTCTGGCCTTGGCCGGCCTCGGGGCCGGTGCCGCCCTGCTCCTCCCCGACTCGCCGCATCGCGCCGATGCGGCCACCGGCGGCCCGGCGGTCCCGACGCTCCGATCGGATCTGCGCGACGAGCTCGCCACTGACGCGTTCCTGCCGGCCCCGGACGAGCCGGCGGACTGGATGCTCGCCGCTCTCGACGAGGGACTGAGCCGGCCGCCGGCCCCGCGGGGGGCCGAGCGCCGAATCGTCGAGGTCGAATCGGGCGACACGCTGATGGGCCTGCTGGCCGAGGCCGGCGCCGCCGATGAGGAGGCCCATGCCGCCGCGGCCGCGCTGGACGGGCTGTACGACCCGACCAAGCTGCGAATCGGCCAGCCGGTCACCGTGACTTTCGACCACAGCGGCGGCGAGCGCGTGCTGAAGGCGGTCAGCCTGATGCCGGAGGTGGACCGCACGGTCACCGCCCGCCTGGCGCCGGACGGCAGCTTCCGCAGCAGCGAGGCCGAGCGCGTGCTGGAGAGCCGCCCGGTCGGGGTCGAGGGCGTGATCGAATCGAGCCTCTATGCCGACGCCACCGCGGCCGGGGTGCCGGATGCGGTGGTGCTGTCGCTGCTGAAGACCTGGGCCTATTCGGTCGACTTCCAGCGCGACCTGCAGCCGGGCGACCGATTCGCCGTGCTGTTCAGCCAGGATCACACCCCGGATGGCAGCGTCGCCCGGCTGGGGCCGGTCGAGATGGCGCGGCTGGAGCTGGGCGACAAGACCCTGACCATGTACCGCTATGAGAGCCGCGACGGCACGGTCGACTATTACGACCGCGACGGTGCCAGCGTGCAGCGCCTGCTGCTGCGCACGCCGGTCGACGGGGCCCGGCTGACCTCCCGATTCGGCAGCCGGCGCCACCCGGTCCTGGGCTATACGCGGATGCATCGCGGCGTCGATTTCGGCGCACCCAGCGGCACCCCGATCTATGCCGCCGGCGACGGCACGGTGGAGATGATCGGCCCGCAGCGCGGCTTCGGCCGCTACATCCGGCTGCGGCACAACAACCGGCTGTCGACCGCCTATGCCCATATGAGCCGATTCGCCCGGCTGAAGAAGGGCTCGCGCGTCAAGCAGGGCGAGGTGATCGGCTATGTCGGCTCCAGCGGCATGGCGACCGGGCCACATCTGCACTACGAGGTGCTGGTCGCCGGCGCCCAGGTGAATCCGCTGAGCGTCGACCTGCCGACCGGCACCACCCTGGCCGGCCGCGACCGCGCCGAGTTCAAGCGCCGGGTCGAGGCGATCGACCGCCAGTTCCGGCAGCTGACCGAGGAGGCACCGGTAGCGTCGGTCGCCCGACGCGTCGACGGCTAGGCGCCAAGCGTCTCAGCCCGCGAATCGTAGCGCCAGCCCGGTCCCCGGCAGCGGCGGCACGCGGATCTCGCCCGGATGCCGGGTATGGGCGACACGGCCGTCGCGCAGCGCCGATTCGCAGGCATCGAGGTTGCTGGTGGCGATGTGCAGCATCGGCAGCTCGCCGATGCCGAGAGTGAAGTCGCCGACCATGACCGATTCGGCCTCAAGCCGTGCCCCGTCCAGCGCTGCCCAGGCAGCCAGAGCCGGCCCGGCGAGCGGCGCCGGCAGGTCGAGCCGCAGCACCCCGGTCGCGCCATTGGCATGCCACTCCCATTCCGGCCGGCGCAGCAGCTCCGGCGTCCGGTGCTCGGTGGCGAAGAGCGACAGGCCGAAGGCATCACGCCGCGCCGGATAGGCCAGGCGGAAGGCGGGCTGCACCGGGCCCTCCGGCAGATCGAGCAGCCGGGCCAGGTCGCGCGCCGGCTCTCCCCCCGCTCCCGCCGCCTCGAAGGCTGCCGCGGCCGAATCGGCCGAGCGGGTGGCGAGGGAGATGCCGAGCAGCCCCTCCCCGTCCCGCGCCAGGCGCTCGCCGAGGCCGTTGTCGAACTGCGTCGGGTCGAGCACGCCGAGCAGCTCGATGTAATCGGCCTCCAGCATGATGCAGTAATTGGCGGTGCCCCAGCCGATGTGGCGGCCGCGCGGCGTCACGGTGAAGCCGAGGCGCCGCCAGGTGTCGCGCGCCGCATCCAGCGCCGCCACCGCCAGGATGATGTGGTCGAGCCCGGTGATCGCCGGCATCAGAAGCCCCCGTGCTCGGCCAGATGCGCCTCCTCCTCCGGCGTGCTGGTGCGGCCGAGGATGGCGTTGCGATGCGGGAAGCGGCCGAAGCGCTCGATCACCGCAAGATGCCGCCGGGCGTAGTCGATGTATTCCGCATCGCCGATCCGCGCGGTCTGCAGCTCCACGCAGCGCCTCTGGTCGGCCAGGTCCTCGCTGTGCTCGAAGGGCAGGTAGAGGAACAGCCGGTGATCGTCGGTCAGCGCCGGGTCGGTGTCGAAGCCCTGGTCGATCGCCGCCTTCGCCAGGGCCAGCGCCTTGGCGTCGGTGGCGAAGGCCCGCGGCGTGCCGCGGAACAGGTTGCGCGGGAACTGGTCGAGCAGGATGCAGAGCGCGACCACGCCGAGCGGCGACGTCGCCCAGTCGTCATGCCGGCCGGCAGCCGCCTCCTCCTGCAGGGTCAGGAAGCGGGCGCGGATCTCGGCGTCGAAGCCGGCATCGCCGCCGAACCAGCGCTCCTTCCCCGATTCCTCGAACCAGAAGGCCAGCAAGTCATGGGCGGAAACCGAAAGCGGGGTCATGCGGGGCAGAGTCCGTAGCCGATGATGTCGTCGAACAGGGCATGCAACGGATCCTCGCCGAGGTCCACCGTGGCGCGCGGATCGAGCCGGAGGGCGAACCGACCGGCCGTCAGCGCCTTGCGCCGGTCGCCTTCGGCGAGGTCGGCCGCCGCCTCCTCCAGCATCAGCGACGCGGCCAGCAGCTCGGCCGCCGGATGCATCAGCCGCCGGGCCAGGCGCGGCCCGTCCTCCGGCCGCGCCCGCAGATGGGCGAAGCCGGCGCGAACGCTGTCGAGCACCGGGCGCAGCCGCGCCGCGATCGGCTGCAGCGCCTCCGGCATCGAGTCGAGGATGCCGGAGACCCGGTCCAGCAGCGCCTGGTCCCCCGGCAGCCGGCCGATGGTGGCGCGCAGGACCTCCAGCGCCTGGACATTGGCCGGCCCCTCCCACACCGCGGTGACCAGCGCGTCGCGGTACAGCCGGGCGGTCGGCCATTCCTCGGTGTAGCCGTTGCCGCCGACGATCTCGACCGCCCGGGCCGCCGCGGCCGTCGCCTCCGCCGCGGTCCAGTACTTGGCCAGCGCCACGGATGCGCGGCGCCAGCCCTCGACCGCCGGATCCTCGCCCGGCGCCTCGAAGGCCATCGCAGCCTCGAAGGCCAGCGCCGCCGACGCCTCCTGCGTCGCGGCGAGGTCGAGCAGCACGTCGCGCATCATCGGCGTGGTCCGCAGGAGCGCGCCGCCGACCCGGCGATGGCTTGTCCAGGCCAGCGATTCGAGCAAGGCGCGGCGATGCAGCCCGGCGGCGCCGAAGGCGTTGTGCACCCGGCTGTATTCCAGCGCCTCCAGCATCGCCTTGAGGCCGTGCGGCGGCGGCGCCACCTCGACCGCCCAGGCGCCGTCCAGCACGGTCTCGCCGGTGGCCAGGCCGCGGGTCCCGACCTTGTCCTTCAGCCGCCGGACATGCAGCCGGTTCGGCGTGCCGTCCGGCAGCAGCGACGGCACCAGGTAGCAGCCCAGGCCGCGGGCGCCTTCCGGAGCGCCGCGCGGCCGGGCGGTGGCCAAAGCCACTCCGGCCCCGGCATTGCTGGTGAACCATTTCAGGCCGGTCAGGCGCCAGGCGGCGCCGTCCCCCTCCGCCACCGTGGTGGTGGCGGCGACGTCGGTGCCGCCATGCAGCTCGGTCGCCCAGGTGCCGCCGGACAGGGCCCGGCCATCCATCCGGGTCACGAGCGGCAGCCACTCGCTGCGCACCGGGTCCGGCGCCAGCCGGTCGAGCACCCAGGCGACGGCGCCGGTCATCGTCACCGGGCAGTGCACCGAGATATCGGCCTGGGACAGCACGCCGCCCATGATGAAGGACAGGAGGTGCGGCGCCCTCTCTTGTCCAAAGGCGAGGCCGATCACGCCGCGGCGATAGGCGTCGGCGTGGCAGGCGCGGTATTCGGCGTTCAGCACCACCCGGCCGACCGGCGCGCCGGTGCCGTCATGGCTGTCCAGCCGCGGCGGGGCGTGCCGGCTGGTGTAGTCGGCCTGCGCCTCCACCGTCTCGCCGACCCAGGCGCCGAACTCGGTCAGCCGGTCGCCGAAGCGCGGCAGCAGGTCGGGGCTGCGCCGGGCCAGGCGGCGCTGCAGGTCGCGGTCGGTCGTGAACAGGTTCAGGCCGCGGATCGCGGGCGGCAGCTCGAGCGGTCGGGTCTCGGTCCGGTCCATGGCGCCCTCCCCGATAGAACACCTGCCCAAAATAGCACGAGGCGGCGCAAGCGCCGCCTCGCTGGAACCATCCTGCCCGAAAGATCAGTGGGCGTTGGCCCAGACCTTGCGCTTCACCGAGTACAGCAGCCCGGCGAAGACGATCAGGAACAGGACCACCTTGACGCCGGTGTGCTTGCGATTCTCCAGATACGGCTCGGCCGTCCACATCAGGAAGTTGACGACGTCCCAGGCTTCCTGCTGATGCGTCGCCTTGGTGCCGTCGCTGTAGGTCACCGCGTCGTCGGTCAGGATGTTCGGCATCGCCGTGACATGGCCGGGGAAGGCGGCGTTGTAGTTCAGCCCCTCCGGCACCTTGAAGCCTTCCGGCGCGTCGTGGAAGCCGGTGAGGAACGCATAGATGTAGTTCGGGCCGTCGGTCTCGCCGCCCTCGCCGCGCGCCTTGGCCATCAGCGACAGGTCGGGCGGCACCTTGCCGCCATTCGCCGCCGCCGCCGCCTTGTCATTCGGGAACGGGTTGTGGAACTTGTCCGACGGCAGCGCCGTGCGCTCGATCGGCTCGCCCGCGTCGTTGGTGTCGGCCACCTTGTACTCGGCCGCGATCGCCTTGACCTCGTCCTCGCTGAAGCCCAGCCCGCCGCCGGGCCCGTTCGGGCCCAGGTCGCGGAAGGACATCAGGTGCATGGTGTGGCAGTTCGAGCAGACCTCCTTGTAGACCTGGAAGCCGCGCTGGGCGGAGGCCCGGTCGAAGGTGCCGAAGAAGCCGGCGAAGGACCAGTTCTGGGCCTGCGGCTCGGCCCCCTCCTCTGCCGCCCGGGCGGACGGGAGGGCGGTGCCGAGGGTCAGCAGGACGGCCGCGGCGGTGAGGGCGGATCTGAGCATGATCTTGTCGAGGAGCGGCATGGTCACGCCTTCACCGTATTCGTAGCGGCCGAGGGCCCGAGGACGGATTCGCTGATGCTGCGCGGCAGCGGCAGCGGCCGTTCGATCTTGCCCAGGATCGGCAGGATCACCAGGAAGTGCAGGAAGTAGTAGACCATGCCGACCTGGCCGATCACCACGGGCAGCCCCTCCGGCGGCTGCGACCCGGCGTAGCCGAGACCGATCACCGACGCCACCAGCAGCCAGAAGCACCAGCGGTAGATCGGGCGGAACCGGGCGCTGCGCACCCGGCTGGTGTCGAGCCAGGGCAGGACGAACAGGATGGCGATGGCGCCGAACATGGCGATCACGCCCAGCAGCTTTGCCGGGATGCCGAACAGGCTGAAGGTGATCGAGCGCAGGATCGCGTAGAACGGCAGGAAGTACCATTCCGGGACGATATGCGCCGGCGTCTGCAGCGGGTTGGCCTGGATGTAGTTGTCGGCATGCCCCATCAGGTTCGGCGCGAAGAACACGATGAAGGCATAGAAGATCAGGAACACGGCGATGCCGAAGCTGTCCTTGGCCGTGTAGTACGGATGGAAGGGCAGCGTGTCCTGCGGGCCCTTGGGGTCGATGCCCGAGGGGTTGTTCGAGCCGGTGATGTGGAAGGCGCCGACATGGATGATGACGACGCCGAGGATCACGAAGGGCAGCAGGAAGTGCAGCGAGTAGAAGCGGTTCAGCGTCGGATTGTCGACCGCGAAGCCGCCCCACAGCCAGGTGACGATGTTCTCGCCGACCAGCGGGATGGCCGAGAACAGGTTGGTGATGACGGTGGCGCCCCAGAAGCTCATCTGGCCCCAAGGCAGCACATAGCCCATGAAGGCGGTGGCCATCATCAGCAGGAAGATCAGCACGCCGAAGATCCACACCAGCTCACGCGGGCTCTTGTAGGAGCCATAGTACAGGCCGCGGAAGATATGGATGTAGACGGCGATGAAGAACATCGACGCGCCGTTGGCATGGATGTAGCGCATCAGCCAGCCGTAATTGACGTCGCGCATGATGCGCTCGACCGACTGGAAGGCGAAATCGACATGCGGCGTGTACTGCATCGACAGGAACAGGCCGGTGGCGATCATGATCACCAGCATCATCCCGGCGATGGCGCCGAAGTTCCAAAGGTAGTTGAAGTTCCGCGGAGCCGGGTACTCGCCGTACTCCTTGTACATCATCGAGAAGATCGGCAGGCGCGAGTCGACCCAGCGGATCACCGGGTTCTGGAAATTCGCGGGCTGGGCTGAGTGGGCCATGGGAAGTCTCCGGAGCGAACGGCTCAGCCGATCTTGACTTTGGTGTCGGCGGTGAAGGCGTAGGTCGGCACGGCGAGGTTCGCCGGCGCCGGCCCCTGCCGGATGCGCCCGGAGGTGTCGTAGATCGAACCGTGGCACGGGCAGAACCAGCCGCCATAGGGGCCGCGATTCTCACCCGGGTTCTGGCCCAGCGGGATGCAGCCGAGATGGGTGCACACGCCGATGACGACGAGCCATTCCGGCTTCTGCACACGGGCCGAGTCGGGCTGCGGGTCGGGCAGTTGGCTGAGCGGCACGTCCTCCGCCGCCTTGATCTGGTCTTCCGGCCGGTGCCGGATGAAGACGGGCTTGCCGCGCCACTTCACCGTCAGGGACTGGCCGACCGCCACCGGGGTCAGGTCGACATCGATCGAGGCGAGGGCCAGGACGTCCTTCGACGGGTTCATGCTGTCGATCAGGGGCCAGGCCACGCTGGCGACACCGACAGCGCCCACCGCGCCGGTCAGGAGATACAGGAAATCGCGACGAGTGCCCCCCTCCCCGGATCCGTGATCCCCGGTCGGCGTATGGCTCGGGCCCGGCGTGCCCTGGAGGGTGGTATCCGACATTGTTGCAACGGTCCTTCTTGGTCGACCTTTATCCCCCGCGCCCCCCGAGCTGGCTTCGGTCCCCGACGGCGCAAACACGCAATCCGGGCAGGAGGCGGCTCCGGGTCTATACAATGCCATTCCGACCCTTGCAATTCGCTAGAACCGCACAGCGATGCCCCATTGCGCCCGAGCCTCGACCGACCATGCGCCTCGTCCTCTTCGAACCCGACATCCCGCAGAACGCGGGCACCATGATGCGGCTGGCCGCGGCGCTCGGCGTCGCCGTCGACCTGATCGAGCCCTGCGGCTTCCTGGTCGACGACCGGCGGCTTCGCCGCGCGGCCATGGACTACGCGGATTTCCTGGATCTCACGCGCTGGGTCAGCTGGCGGCGCTATGCCGAGGCGGCCCATTCCGGGCGGCTGGTGCTGCTGACCACCAAGGCCAGCCAGCCCTATACCGGCTTCGCCTTCGCCCCGTCCGACCGGATCATGGTCGGGCGCGAGAGCGCCGGCGTGCCCGACGACGTGCATGATGCGGCGGATGCCCGCATCGTCATCCCGCTGCGGCCGGAGGCGCGGTCGATCAACGTCGCCACCGCCGCCGCCATGGTCTTGGGCGAAGCGATTCGCCAGACCGGGGCCGCCTTCTGAGATCCCATGCCTGCGGCGCGGACGGCCATTCCCGCCCCTCTCCGGCCGTCCTATGGTGCCGCCGCTGCAACGGAGGCCCGCATGAGCCCGACACCCGACCTGGTCGAATCCCGCAAGGCCGAGGCCGCCGCCTGGTTCGCGACGCTGCGCGACCGGATCTGCGCCGCCTTCGAGGCGATCGAGGACGACTATGCCGGCCCGCTCGCCGACCGGCCGGCCGGCCGGTTCGTGCGCAAGCCCTGGGACCGGCCGGGCGGCGGCGGCGGCGTGATGTCGACGATGCGCGGCCGGGTGTTCGAGAAGGTCGGCGTCAACATCTCGACCGTCCATGGCGAGTTCTCCGAGGCGTTTCGGGCCCAGATCCCGGGCGCGGCGGGGGACGGCCACTTCTGGGCGTCGGGCATCAGCCTGGTGGCGCATCTGCAGAGCCCGCTGGTGCCGGCGGTGCACATGAACACGCGGCGGATCGAGACCTCGATCGGCTGGTTCGGCGGCGGCGCCGACCTGACGCCGATGATCCCGGACGAGGCCGACACGGCGGAGTTCCACGCCGCGCTGCGGGCCGCCTGCGACCGGCACGATCCCGGCTACTACCCGCGCTTCAAGGAGTGGTGCGACAAGTACTTCTTCCTGCCGCACCGGGACGAGCCGCGCGGCGTCGGCGGCATTTTCTTCGACAATGTCGACAGCGGCGATTGGGACGCCGATTTCGCCTTCACCCGCGATGTCGGCCTGGCCTTCCTCGACATCTATCCGCGCATCGTCCGCCGCCACATGGACCGGCCCTGGACCGAGGAACAGCGGGCGCATCAGCTGCAGCGCCGCGGCCGCTATGTCGAGTTCAACCTGCTCTACGACCGCGGCACCACCTTCGGCCTGAAGACCGGAGGCAACACCGAGGCGATCCTGATGTCGCTGCCGCCGATGGTCGCCTGGCCGTAGAGAACCCTCCGACCGCATGGCAGCCCGGCGCCGTCCATTGCCGGGTGGACAGCCGGCGCGGGCCGTCGTGAACTCGCCCTCTTGGACCAAAATCCCAGGGGAGGCGCAGGAATGACGGTGCAGGCTTCGGGTCCCATCGGGCTTCGCGACGCGGAGCGGCGGCATGCCATCGCCGCGGCGACGATCGGCAACGGGCTCGAGTGGTTCGACTTCACCGTCTACGGCTTCTTCACCCCGATCATCGCCCGGCTGTTCTTCCCGGCCGGCGACGATCTGACCTCGATCCTGCTGACCGTCGGCACCTATGGCGTCGGCTTCTTCATGCGGCCGGTCGGCGCCGTGGTGCTGGGCGTCTATGCCGACCGCGCCGGGCGCAAGGCGGCGCTGACCCTGACCATCCTGCTGATGGCGGTCGGCACCGCGCTGCTGGGCTTCGCCCCGACCTACGCCCAGGCCGGCATCGCCGGGCCGCTGGTGATCGTGCTGGCCCGGCTGATCCAGGGCTTCTCCGCCGGCGGCGAGATCGGCGGCGCCACGGCCTTCCTGATCGAATACGCCCCGGCGAAGCGGCGCGGCTACTATGCCAGCTGGCAGCAGACCAGCCAGGCCCTGGCCGTGGTGCTGGGCGGCATCTGCGGCACCATCGTCACCCAGGCGCTGACCCCGGCCGCGATCGACAGCTGGGGCTGGCGCGTGCCGTTCCTGTTCGGTCTGCTGATCGGGCCGGTCGGCTTCTATATCCGCGCCCGGATCGACGAGACGCCGGTCTTCACCGACGACCGCACCCGCAAGAGCGAATCGCCGCTGCGCGACGCCCTGGCCGAGCATCCGCGCGGCATCGCCTCCGGCTTCGGCGTCACCATCCTGTGGACGGTCTGCACCTATGTGCTGCTGTTCTACATGACCACCTACGCCAACAAGCAGCTGGGCATCTCCCTGGCCGACGCCTTCATCGCCACCACCATCGGGGGCGTGGTGCTGATGCTGGGCTGCCCGGTGGCCGGCATGCTGTCCGACCGGATCGGCCGCCGGCAACTGCTGCTGGCTGCGGCGGTCGCCATCGGCGTGCTGGTCTGGCCGCTCTTCGCCTGGGTCAACGCCACCCCGACCCTGGCCGTGCTGGCGACGGTGCAGGCCATCCTCGGCCTGCTGCTGGCCGCCTTCACCGGCCCCGCCCCGGCCCTGCTGGCCGAGCAGTTCCCGGCCGGGCTGCGCTCCACCGGCCTGTCGCTGGCCTACAACTTCGCCGTGACCATCTTCGGCGGCTTCGCGGCGGTGATCGTCACCCTGCTGATCGATGAGACCGGCAGCAAGCTGGCGCCGAGCTTCTACGTGATCGCCGCCGCGGTGGTCAGCGCCCTGACCCTGCTGGCCATGCGCGACCGCACCGGCCAGCCGATCGACTGAGGGCGACCCCGCATCCGCCCGCGCAGGACCGTGGTGCAGGACCGGACGCACCCGCGGCCCGCACCGCGCGACGAGGCTCCGCCGCCCGCGCCTACATCGGCTTCGGGTCGAAGCTGTCGGCGCGGGCGAGATTCCAGCTGTCGGAATAGAGGGTGCTGCGCGAGGTGCCATCCAGCAGCTCGCCCGGCTTGGCGAAATAGTGTAGCTGCGAGAACAGCCGGATCTCCGCCGTGCCGGTGCGCTGCACCAGGTGGTGCGGCCCCAGCTGCGACGGATGCTCCAGCCCCGCCGCCGCCAGCATCTCGGCCAGCGCCTTCAGGGTGGCGCGGTGGAAGTTGCGCACCCGCTCGGCCTTGTCCGGCACCACCAAGGCGCGCTGGCGCAGCGGGTCCTGGGTGGCGACGCCGGTCGGGCAGCGGTTGGTGTGGCAGCTCTGCGACTGGATGCAGCCGATCGCGAACATGAAGCCGCGCGCCGCATTGGCCCAGTCGGCGCCGATCGCCAGCACGCTGGCGATGTCGAAGGCGCTGACCACCTTGCCGGCCACGCCGAGCTTGATCTGGCCGCGCAGATTGGCGCCGACCAGCGTGTTGTGCACGAACAGCAGCCCTTCCCGCATCGGCACGCCGAGATGGTCGGTGAACTCGATCGGCGCGGCGCCGGTGCCGCCCTCGGCCCCGTCGACGACGATGAAGTCGGGCAGGATGCCGGTCTCCAGCATCGCCTTGACGATGCCCATGAACTCCCAGGTGTGGCCGAGGCAGAATTTGAAGCCGACCGGCTTGCCGCCCGACAGCTCGCGCAGCCGGGCGATGAAGCCCATCATCTCGATCGGCGTCTCGAAGGCGCTGTGCCGCGACGGCGAGATGCAGTCCTGCCCGACCGGCACGCCGCGGGTCTCGGCGATCTCCGGCGTCACCTTCTTCGCCGGCAGGATGCCGCCATGGCCCGGCTTGGCCCCCTGGCTCAGCTTGATCTCGATCATCTTGACCTGGTCGCTCCGCGCCTGCTCGGCGAAGCGCTCCGGGTCGAACCGGCCGTCGGCGGTGCGGCAGCCGAAATAGCCGCTGCCCAGCTCCCATACCAGGTCGCCCTGGTGTTCGCGGTGATAGGGGCTGATGCTGCCCTCGCCGGTGTCATGGGCAAAGCCGCCCATCTTGGCGCCCAGGTTCAAGGCGCGGATGGCGTTGGCGCTGAGCGCGCCGAAGCTGATCGCCGAGATGTTGAACACCGAATGCGCATAGGGCTTCGTGCATTGCGGCCCGCCGACGGTGATGCGGAAGGTCGCCGGGTCGGGCACCGGCACCGGCCGGGTGGAATGGCCGATGAACTCGTAGCCCGGTTCGTAGACGTCGAGCAGCGTGCCGAACGGCTTCTCGCCGCCCTCGTTCTTGGCCCGGGCGTAGACCAGCGAGCGCTGGGCGCGGGAGAAGGGCAGCTTCTCGTTGTCGGCCTCCAGCAGGTACTGCCGGATCTCCGGCCGGATCGCCTCGACCAGATATCGGATGTGCCCGATCACCGGATAGTTGCGGCGCACCGCATGCGGCGCCTGGGTCAGGTCCCAGATGCCGACCAGGCTGAGCAGCGCGGCGATCAGCGTCACCGGCCACAGCCAGTGCGCCTGCGCGATCAGCGGCAGGGTGACGAGGGTGATCAGCACCAGCAGCACGAAGGCGACGTAGCGGTTCAGCAGGGACATCGGCGGCTCCGCGGTTCGCGACTCGCCCCGACGATACGCCGGCGGAGCGAAGCGGTGAAACCGCGGCGTCCGTCCGCGCGAAAAGTTCGGGCGGGATGTCGGAATCGGCGCTACCCGCCCGTCCTGTGTGCGAACCCGGCGTGCGAGACGCCGCTATCGACAGGCCTCAAGCAGCGCGCAGCGCGGCAGGCCACGTAACAGGAGCAAGGACATGAGAAAGGTCGTGACCGCCGCCTTCGTCAGCCTGGATGGCGTGATGCAGGCCCCGGGCGGGCCGGAGGAGGATCCGACCGGCGGCTTCGCCCATGGCGGCTGGACGTTCCACCACTGGGACGACGTCATGGGCCAGGCCATGGACGGGACGTTCGGCGAGCCGTTCGACCTGCTGCTGGGCCGCAAGACCTACGAGATCTTCGCCGCCCACTGGCCCTATGTCCCGGCGGACGATCCGATCGGCAAGCTGTTCAATGCCACGACGAAATACGTCGCCACCCATTCGGCCGAGACCCTGGTCTGGCAGAATTCGGTGCCGCTGCGCGGCGATGCTGCCGAGGCGGTGGCGGAGCTGAAGCGGCACAACGGCCCGACCCTGCTGCTGCAGGGCAGCGCCGACCTGATCCAGACCTTGCTGGCGGCTGACCTGATCGACGAGTTCCGGCTGATGACCTTCCCGGTCGTGCTCGGCTCCGGCAAGCGGCTGTTCGGCCGCGGTGCCATCCCGGCCGGGCTGAAGCTGGTCAGCAGCCAAGCCTCGACCACCGGGGTGGTGATCAGCACTTATCTCCGCTCCGGCGAGGTGACGACCGGATCCTTCGCCCTGGGCGAGTCGTCCGCGGCCGAACTGGCCCGGCGCAAGCGGATGAAGCGGGAGGGATGAGGCGATCGGAGGCCGCCGGATGCCGGCGGCCTCCGCAATGTCAATCGCTAGGCCGGCAACGCGCCGGAGCGCTTGGCGGTCCAGGTCGCGATGTAGTCCATCAACCCCGGGGAGAGGCAGTCATAGGGCGGCAGCCCCAGATCCTTCAGCCGGGCCCGGACGCCTTCCATCCGGCTGGGATCGACACCCGATTCGATGATCGAGGACACGAAGGCAGCGAAGGTCGGCGCGGCATAGCCGGTGCTGTCGAACCGCTCCGGATGGATGAAGGACAGGCCCTTGAACGGGTGGTCGCGCTCGACCGGCCCGTACAGGTGCACGCCGCACTGCTTGCAGGCGTGCCGCTGGATCAGGGCGCTGGGGTCGACCACCGCCAGCTTGTCGCCGTTCTCCAGCACCGTCACCTTGTCGGACGGCACCACCGCGACGACCGAGAAATTGACGCCCTTCGGCTTCCAGCACTTGGTGCAGCCGCAGGCATGGTTGTGGGCGACGTCGCCCTCGATGCGCACCTTGACGGGACGGTCGGTGCACAGACAGGTCAGGGTGCCCCCCTGGAAGCTGCCGGACCCCTGGCGCACGCCGCCGTCGACGACCGGGTGTATGGACTCGCTCATCGCGTTTCTCCCTTTTGACGTTCGTTGACCCGGATGGCCGTTCCGGCGGGAAGTGTCGGACAACCGGGGCGGAATCTCTATTGGACCCTCGGATGAGAAATGGGGTCGAAACCGGCCGCCGGGGCGGGGTCCGCGCGCGACCCCCGCGCCGTCGGGCATTGCCTCTTGGCGGGCGCGGGCGGATCGGTCCAGGATCGGGGCATCGGCCCGCCGGACGGCGATTCGTCCGAAATGCGCGGCCCTGCCCGAGGAGCGATCATGCCCGATCCGATTGAGCGCCGCGCGGTCGGCCGCACCCCGTTGCGCGTGTCCCGCCTGGGCATTGGCGGCGGCAGCCTGTTCAGCTCGATCGGCGATGCCGCCGTGGCCGCGCTGGTCGACCATTGCTGGGACCGCGGCCTGCGCCATTTCGACACCGCCGCCCTCTATGCCGGCGGGGTCAGCGAGCAACGCTTCGGCACTGCGCTGGCCGACCGGCCGCGGGACGCGCATGTGCTGTCGACCAAGGC
>NZ_JBCNNF010000164.1:0-14508 GCF_039594555.1 Inquilinus sp. | reverse complement strand
CCGAGGCCCTGCCCTTTGCCGAAGGCAGCTTCGACGTCGTCACCCTGGAGTACGTCGCCCATCATGTTGAGCACCTGCCCCGGGCCCTGCACGAGGCGGCCCGGGTGGCCCGCCGCGCCGTGCTGGTGCTGGACGGCTGGTACGACGAGACGCTGCCGTCGCAGCGGGCGATGCGTGATCTGGACGAATGGCGGAAGCGCATCGACCGCCGGCTCGGCATGATCCACAACCCCTGCCCCCGGCCGTGCGACCTGACCGGCCCGCTGCTCGCCTGCGGTCCGCTGGAGATCGACTATGCCTGTCGGCTGGAGCTGCGCCCGCGATCACTGGCCGAACTGGAGGATACGGCCCGGCGGCACCTGAACGGCGTCGCCCCGGCGCCCGATTTGGCGGCGGAGTTGGACCGCATCCTCGACGACGGCCGGCTGCACGGCTGTAGCGACGCCGGCACCCTGCTGCTCACGGCGCGACGGCCCTAGCTCGCGCCGCCGCTCGGCGATGCAACCGTGTCCGCCGGAATCCGTGGAGACACCAGCCGCAGCGCCTCGGCCGCCCGGCGGATCAGGATCGCGGCCGCCGGGATGCGGCGCAGTGCCGGCAGTTCCACGAGGGTCCAGGACAGGAAGGCCACCGGCAGGGTGACCAGCACCATCAGCAGGAAGAGCTGTGGCCACAGGAGGCCCGGCCACAGGCTGATCAGGACCTGACCGATCGGCCAGTGCCAGATATAGGTGGCGTAGGACAGCTCGCCGACCCGGCTGTAGCCGAGGATCCATCCTTTCGGAACCAGGGCGAACCACAGCCCGGCCGACGTGCATGCCAGGATCGAGGCCGGCTCAGCCCATGGCGTGCCCTGCACCAGCACGGTCAAGCCGCCGAGCGACGCCACCAGCCAGAGCGACACCGGAATCCAGCGCCGGTAGTGATAGACCGCGACCCCGATCGTGAAGCTGATGCCGAAGCAGGCCGTGGCTTCGACGGGTTCCACCAGGCGGAGATCGGTGCCGAAGGTGACCCCCAGGTAGAGGACGGCGATGGCGGCCAATGTCAGCGGCAATCGCCGAGGCGCGAGCCACCCGGCCGCCCACAGCAGCGCCAGCACGATGTAGCAGACGACCTCGTAGACCAGCGTCCACAGCGACGCGTTGACCTCGGCCGACCTCGTCACGGTCTCGAACATGCCCGGCAGTCCGGGCACGAACAGGCCGCTCGCTGCCTTCGGCACGAAGAGCCATGTGTCGAGCCGGCTGAAATAGTCGAGCACAGGCAGGCTGGTCATCAGCGGGCCGATCACGAAGACCATGGCGGTGGAGAACAGCAGCAGCGGCGGGACGATCCGCATCACTCGGGCCGCGGCATAGGCGCTGAGCGAGGATCTTCGGTCCAGGCTCATCGCCACCATGATGCCGCTGAAGACGAAGAAGAGCCGCAGCGCATTCTTTCCCATCAGAATCAGCGCCCAGCGAAACCGCGGATCATGCTCCGTATAGTACTGCTCCATGCCGCCGATCAGGACCGAATGCGCAAAGATGATGAACAGCGCGCCGACCATGCGGCACAGGTGGAAGTTGTTCCGCCGCTGCGCCATCGCCTGTTGCAGTGTCAGCAAGCGGCCCTCCTTCGCGATCGGACGCTGCCGTACCGCACGGCGCTGCGCCGGGGTCATGCCCGCCGGCATACCCGTCCAACCGAGGATCCGTCGCGGCAGGAACATCCGGCAAGGCGGCCACAAGGCGGACGGATCACCCGAAGGATGGAGGAGCCGGCCTAATCCTCCTGCGCCTCGTGCCGGCGGCCGAGCGCGACGGCGAGGGTCAGGGCCAGGCAGGGGGTGGCCGAGAGCGAGCGAAAGGCGTCGATCTCGCCCTCATGCACCACGAAGCAGGCATCGGCGATCGGGTAGACCGGGCTGAGGTCGCTGTCGGTGATGGCGACGATCGGCACCCCGGCGGCGCGGGCGCGGCGCGCCACCTCCTGCACGTCGGGGGCATAGCTGCGGAAGGTAACAACGAACAACGCGTCGCCGGGGCGGATCGCCCGCGACTGCTCGGCCAGCATGCCGCCGAAATTGTCGAGCAGATGCACCGGCCGGTCGAGTTGGGCCAGCAGGTAGGACAGGTAGACCGCGATCGGGAAGGATCGGCGCTGGGCGGCCAGATGGATGCAGTCGGCCCGCGCCAGGATGTCGACCGCCCGGGCGAAGACCGCGGGGTCGACATCGCCGCGCAGCCGCTCCAGCGCGCCGACCGAGATGTCGATGAAAGCGTTGAGCGGGCCGGACGGCGCCTCGGCCCCGCCGAAGCGGGCGTCGAGCGTACGGATGCGCGCCTCGTAGCTCGGCATGCGCTCGACCAGCTGGGCGCGGAACAGGCGCTGCATCTCCGAGAAGCCGTCGAAGCCCAGCGCCTGGGCGAAGCGGACCAGGGCCGAAGGCTGGACCTCGGCCTTGGCGGCGATAACCGCCACCGTCTCCAGCGCGATCACGTCGGGATGGGCCAGGGCGAATTCGGCGATGGTCTTCAGCCGCTTGCTGAGCGCCGGATAGCGCGCGGCGATGGCGCCGCGCAGCGCCTCGAAGCTGTCCGGCGCCGGCTCGGCCGCCACCGCTTCCGTCCCTGCCATGCGTGTTCGTTCCAAACGTTCCAAGTCTTGGAACAATAATCTCGAAATCGGCCGCGGGGGAACCGCCATTCGCTGTGGCCCGGCCGGCGCGCGGGTGGTATAGACCATTTGACGCGATGACGCTGCCGGCGCGGCTTGCTAGCGTCCGCGCCGACACGCATCCAGGACCAGGGCATGGCGATCCGCATCCATATCGGCGTCGACGGCGGCGCGACCGGCACCAGGCTCCGCGCCGTCGATCCGGAGGGACGCGTGCTGGGCGAAGGAATGGCCGGCCCGTCCAGCCTGACCCTCGGCGTCGACGGTGCCTGGACCCAGATCCGCGCCGCCCTGGCCGCGGCCGGCATCGCCGAGGCGAACTATGGCGACGCCGTGATCGCCTGCGGCCTGGCCGGCACCGGCCGGCCGGACAAG
The DNA here is from genome assembly GCF_039594555.1 of Inquilinus sp. Lineage (GTDB taxonomy): Bacteria > Pseudomonadota > Alphaproteobacteria > DSM-16000 > Inquilinaceae > Inquilinus. Next base: position 11,472 of record NZ_JBCNNF010000164.1, on the reverse strand, counting down.
CGCGCCGAGTTCCGTGCCAAGGCCCCCGGCTTCGCCCGCCTTCGCCTGTGCTCCGACGCCCATGCCACGACCTTGGGCGCCCATGCCGGCCAGCCCGGGGCCGCGATCGCGCTGGGCACCGGCACGGTCGGCGGCGCGCTCTATGCCGACGGCACCACCCGCCAGGTCGGCGGCTGGGGCTTCCCGGTCGGCGACGAGGGCAGCGGCGCCTGGCTGGGGCTGAAGGCGCTGGGCGAGGCGCTGCAGCTGCTGGACGGCCGCGACATCGACCCGCCCGGCGGGTCGGCCCTGCACCGGGCGATGTTCGAGACCTGCGGCGCCACCCCGCCCGAGCTGCTGGCCTGGACCTACCAGGCGCCGTCGACGAAATACGCCACGCTGGCGCCGATCGTGGTGCGGCTGGCCGGCGAGGGCGACCCCGCCGCGGTGCGGCTGATGCGCTGGGCGGGGCATGAGGTCGACCGGCTGGCCCGGTCGCTGGACCCCGAGGGCACCCTGCCCTTCTGCGCCGGCGGCAGCCTGGCCGCGCCGCTGCGCCCCTATATGGACCCGGCGATCGTCGCCCGACTGCGCCCGCCGATGGGCGACGCCCGCGACGGCGCCGTGCTGCTGGCCCGGTCCCTGGCCCCCGGCGAAGCCTGGAGCGACGCATGACCAAGACCCTCGAAGGCCGCATCCTGACGCCCGGCGGCTGGGTCGCCGGCCGGCTGCGCTTCGACACCCATATCCGCGCGGTCGAGCCGGTGGCGGGGCTGGAGAGCGGCCCGATGATCCTGCCCGGCTTCATCGACCTGCACTGCCATGGCGGCGGCGGCGGCGATACGATGGAGGGCGAGGCCTCGATCCGCGCCCTGGCCCGCACCCATGCCCGGCACGGCACCACCGCGCTGCTGGCCACCACCATGACCTCCCCGGTCGAGGAGATCGAGACGGCGCTGGATGGCGCCGGAAGGGTGATCGCCGGGCGGCGCGAGGGCGAGGCGCGGGTGCTGGGCGTGCATCTGGAAGGCCCGTTCATCAGCCCGGACCGGCTGGGCGCCCAGCCGCCCTATGCCATTCCGGCCGACCTGGCGCGCATGGCGGATTTCTGCGACCGCGCCGACATCCGGGTCGTGACCTGGGCGCCGGAGGCCGACCCCGACGGCAGCCTGCAGGCCTTCCTGGCCGCCCGCGACATCCGGGTGCAGCTGGGCCATTCCTCCTGCGACTACGAGACCGCGGCCGAGGCGTTCTCGCGCGGGGTCGACGGCGTCACCCACATGTTCAACGCCATGACGGCGCTGCACCACCGCGCCCCCGGCATCGTCGGCGCCGCTTTGGCCCATGCCGAGCATGCCGAGCTGATCCCCGACCTGCTGCACGTCCACCCCGGGGCTATCCGGGCGGCGCTGCGGGCGATCCCGTCGCTCTACGCCGTCACCGACGCCACCGCGGCCTCCGGCATGCCGGATGGCGACTACAGGCTGGGCCGCTACACCGTCCGCAAATGCGGCAACGGCGTGCGGCTGGATGACGGCACCCTGGCCGGCAGCTGCCTGACCATGGACCGCGCCTTCGCCAACTTCGTCGCCATCGGCCTGGCGCCGGAGGAGGCGTCCCGCCGCACCTCGACCCTGGCCGCCGATTATCTCGGCCTGGCCGATCGCGGCCGCCTGGCGCCCGGCGCCTGGGCGGACATCGTCGTTCTCGACGCCGACCTGAGGGTCACGGGCGTCCATGTCGAAGGAGAGTCGATTGACCTCGATCATGCTTGAGGAGGCGCGCGAGGCCCCGGCCCGCATCGCCGACCTTCTGGCCGCCGACGCGGACCTCGTCCGCGACCTGGCCGCCCGGCTGCGCGCCGACCGGCCGCGCTTCGCCGTCACCATCGCCCGCGGCAGCTCCGACCACGCCGCGACCTATGCCGCCTATCTGCTGGGCAGCCGGTTGGGCCTGGTCACCGCCTCGCTGCCGCCGTCGCTGGAGACGCTGGGCCATTCCGACCTGGACCTGAAGGGCAGCCTGGCCATCGCCGTGTCGCAATCCGGCCGCAGCCCGGACCTGGTGACGCCGGTGCGCCGCGCCCGCGAGCGCGGGGCGCTGACCGTCGCGGTGCTGAACTCGACCGACAGCCCGGCCGCCCAGGCCGCGGAGATCGTCCTCGACCAGCATGCCGGGCGCGAGCGCGCGGTGGCCGCGACCAAGTCCTACATCGCCAGCCTGGTGGTCGCCGCCCGGCTGGTCGCCGAATGGGCCGGGGACACGGAGTTGAAGGCCGCACTGCAGCGGCTGCCGGAGGCGCTGGAGACCGCCGTGCGCTGCGACTGGTCGCCGGCGGTCGAGGCGCTGGCGAAGGCCGACCGGATGATGGTCGCCGGCCGCGGCCTGAACCTGGGCATCGCCCAGGAGAGCGCGCTGAAGTTCAAGGAGACCTGCATCCTGCAGGCCGAGGCGATGAGCGCGGCCGAGATCATGCACGGCCCCAAGGCGCTGGTGGAAGCCGGCTACCCGGTGCTGGCCTATGCCCCGAACGACGGCGGGCGCGAGAGCGTGCTGAAGATGGCGGCGGAGTTCCGCGGCCTGGGCGCCAACGTCCTGCTGGCCGGCGCGCCGGGGGTTGAGGGCGCCACCCTGCCGCTGCCGCCGCCACTGCACCCGGCGCTGGACCCGATCCTGGCGATCGGCGCCTTCTACCCCTTCGTCGCCGCCCTGTCCGAGGCCCGCGGCCTGTCGCCCGACGCGCCGCGCAACCTGAGCAAGGTGACCGAGACGGTCTGAGCCGATTCGGCATAAATCCGACCTATCCGTCGCGGAAAGGCTGGCCGGGGATATTTTCCTGATGGAACGCCCCGGCCGGCCGATCGAAACGAAGCCGGGGCGGACGGAAACGCCGGTTCTGTAACAAACGAATTCACGCCGGGCCTGCAATCGCTTTACCCTCTGCCCAAAGTGCGGGCATCCGGCCTGCCGGGAATTGTGAGGGGAGATTCGCATGAGCAGATTCCGCAGCGGGACGATGGCCTCGGCCCTGGCCTTGGCCACCGTCTTCGCCGGATCGGCCGCCTGGGCCGACGTCACCATCGGGGCCGCCTTCGTGCTGAGCGGCGGCAACGCGCCCTATGGCCTGCAGGAGCGGCGCGGCGTCGAAGCGGCGGTCGAAGCGATCAACGCCGCCGGCGGAGTCAATGGCGAGAAGATCAAGGTCGAGTTCGGCGACGATGCCGGCGACCCGCGCCAAGCCGTGCAGGTCGCGAACGACATGGTCAACAAGAAGGTGGTCGCGGTCGTCGGCCACACTCTATCGGGCGCCACCGTCGCCGCCGCCCCGGTCTATGACGAGGAAGGGATCATCATGATCACCCCCTCGGCCACCGCGGTCGACCTGACCGAGAAGGGCTACAAGACCGTGTTCCGCACCGTCGTCCGCGACGACCAGCAGGGCAAGGTCGCCGGCGCCTACATCGCCGACAAGTTCAAGGACAAGAAGATCGCCTTTGTCCAGGACTCCACCACCTACGGCAAGGGCCTGGCCGACGCCACCAAGGCGGTGGTCAACGCCGCCGGGGTGAAGGAAGCGGCGTATGAGACGATCACGCCGGGCGAACTCGACTACTCGGCCACCATCTCGAAGCTGAAGGCCGACAATATCGACGTGGTCTATTATGGCGGCCTGTACAACGAGGCCGGCCTGCTGCTGCGCCAAATGCGCGACCAGGGGCTGAAGGCGCAGTTCATCTCCGGCGACGGTCTGTACGCCCAGGATTTCTGGTCGATCGTCGGCCCGGCCGGCGAGGGCGTGCTGCTGACCATCGACAACCCGCCCGAGACCAACCCGGCGGCGAAGGACGTGGTCGCGGCGCTGAAGGCCAAGAACATCGACCCGGCCGGCTACACCCTCTACGCCTATGCCGCGGTCCAGGCCTGGGCCGAGGCGGCGAAGAAGGCCAAGTCTACCGACCCGGAGAAGGTCGCGGCCGCGCTGCATGACGGCAGCGACTACAAGACCGTGCTGGGCGACATCGCCTATGACGCCAAGGGCGACCGCACCAAGTCGGGCTACGCCCTGTTCAAGCGCACCGGCACGACCTTCGAGCCGGCGAAGTAAGCGGCGATCCGATCGGATCGATGCGAAGGGGCCGGCCCAGCCGGCCCCTTTTTCTATGGCGGCGCCTGGCGCAGCAGCCGCTCATCGACCAGGAAGTCGACGCCGCGCAGCCAGGCCGTGTCGGTGTCGCCGCGGATCTGGCCCGAGACATGGGCGACATACTGCCCGCTGCGCAGGTCGGCCACCCAGAGATCCATGGTCGAGATCAGGCTGGAGACCTTGTGCACCGTAGGCACCACCGCCAGATCCGCCCCGCTCTTCCGCGCCACATCCAGCCAGCAGCCGCCGCAATCGTAGCGCGGCGCCGTCGCCGCCACCTCGGCCGCGAGCGGCGCGAGATCGATCGGCCGGTAGCGGCCCGACTGCTCCAGCTTCCGCTCCAGATGGCCGGTGGCCAGCGCGATCCGCACATCATGGCCGGCCGGTGCAGCCTCGCCGCTGGTGTCGGCCAGCTCGAACGGGAACACCGCGACCGGCGTCTGCGCCGCAACCGGACCGGCGGCCAGCACCAGGATCGCAAGCAGCCATCGCATCGCCGGCCTCCCTCGCTGCGGATCGGTCGAGCCTAGGCCGCGCGGCCTGCGGCGGAAACGCGACTTATGGAGGAAGAACCGCGGCAGCTCCCTTCCAGGACAGCGATCTGGAGCAGTTGCATGGCCGGCCGGCGGCGCAAACGAAAAGGGCCGGCGCAGCGCGCCGGCCCTTGGTCAGACCCGATGAAGCCGGAGGGGCGATCAGCCCTCCTTCTGCTCCTGCTGGGGCTTGTTGTCCCGGCGCTCGGTGATGCGCGCAGCCTTGCCGCGGCGGTCGCGCAGGTAATACAGCTTGGCGCGGCGGACGGCGCCGCGGCGGACGACCTCGATCGAGTCGATGCGCGGGCTGTACAGCGGGAAGACGCGCTCGACGCCCTCGCCATAGCTGATCTTGCGGACGGTGAAGTGGCTGTGCAGGCCGGCATTCTTGCGGCCGATGCAGACGCCCTCATAGGCCTGCACGCGCTCGCGCGTGCCTTCGATGACCTTGACGTTCACCTTGACGGTGTCGCCGGGCTGGAAATCCGGGATCTTGCGGTCGGCGGTCAGCTTGTCGACCTGTTCCTGTTCGATCGTCTGAATGATGTTCATGGCTCTCGTCCTTCTTGTTCCTTGGTGTCTCTACGTCGGTCTCGTCCCGGGCGCTTTCGGACGTGGCTCCCGCCGCCTTCCGCCCTTTCGGGGTTCACGGCGAGATATCGCTGCCAGAGGTCCGGGCGTCGCTCCCGGGTGATGCTTTCCGCCTGTTCCAGCCGCCAGCGCCGCACCTTCGCATGGTTGCCGGAGACCAGGATCTCCGGCACCGCGCGGGATGCGCCGTCGGCGCCCGTCCACAGGGCCGGCCGGGTGTAGTGCGGGTACTCCAGGAGACCCGCCCCGAACTCGGCCCCGAAACTCTCCTCCCCGGCGCTCTCCGCGTTGCCCATGACGCCGGGCAGCAAGCGCACCACGGCATCGATCAGGGCCAGCGCGGCGATCTCGCCGCCGGACAGGATGAAATCGCCCAGGCTGACCTCCTCCGCCCCCTGGGCGTCGAGAAGCCGCTGGTCGACCCCTTCGTACCGGCCGCAGAGCAGGACGATCGCCTGCTCCGCCGCCAGCTCCCGCACCAGCGCCTGATCGAGCAGCCGGCCGCGGGGGCTCAGATAGATCAGCCGCTCCCCCGGGCGGCGGACCGCCTGCACGGCGTCGTCCAGAACCTGGGGAAGCATGACCATGCCGGCGCCGCCCCCGAAGGGGGCGTCGTCGACCGAGCGGTGCTTATCGCGCGCGAAGCCGCGAATGTCCACCGATTCCAGCATCCAGTCGCCGCGCGCCAGCGCCCGTCCGGCCAGGGACTGGCCGAGCGGGCCCGGAAACATCTCCGGGAACAGCGTCAGGATGCGGGCGGTCCAGGCCATTCAGCCCTCGCCGTCCGCGTCGTCATCCTCTTCCGGCGGCCGCTCCGCCGGCTCCAGCAGCCCGGCCGGCGGGTCGACGACGATGCGGCGGCCGGCGATGTCGACCACCGGCACCGCGGCGCGGGTGAAGGGCATCATCACCGTGCCCGCCCCCTGCCGCGCGATCTCCAGCATCTCGCCGGCGCCGAAATCGAAGACGCCGCGCACCGTGCCGAAGACCGTCCCGTCCGCCAGCACCGCCGGCAGGCCGATCAGGTCGGCATGGTAGAACTCGTCCTCCTCGGGCTCCGGCAGCGCGGCGCGGTCGACATAGAGCCGCAGGCCGCGCAGCGCATCGGCCGCGTCGCGGTCGGCGACGCCCTCGACCTTCACGATCCACTGGTCCTTGGCCCAGGACAGCAGCTGCAGGGCGAGACGCCGCGCCCCGGCTTCGTCCGAGACCGGGCCGTAGGCGGTCAGGTCCTCCGGGGCGGCGGTGAAGGGCTTGACCTTCACCAGGCCGCGGACGCCGTGCGCCCCGGTGATCTGGCCGACGCAGACCTTGGAGGGTGATGCCATGGAAGACGGTCCGGCAAACTGCCCGGCCCTTCCCATTCCTCGTCATTCCCGCGAAAGCGGGAATCTCATCGGCATCGAGAGCGTCAGGAGATCCCCGCTTTCGCGGGGATGACGGTCAGGGAGGGGCGTGGGCAGGGCCGATCAGGCCTCGGCCGGAGTCTCGGCGGCCTTGGCGGCAGCCTCGGCCGCAGCCTTGGCGCGCTCCTGGGCCTTCGCCTTCGGGGCCGACTTCGACGGGGTCTCGCGGTACGTCGGCATCGGCGCCAGCTCGGCCTGGCCGAGGAACTTGGCGACGCGCTCGGTCGGCTGGGCGCCGACCGACAGCCAATGCTTGATCCGGTCGCCCTTCAGCACCAGGCGCTCCGGATGGTCCTTCTCCAGCATCGGGTTGTAGGTGCCGACCTTCTCGATAAAGCGGCCGTCGCGCGGGCTGCGCGTGTCGGCGATCACGATCGCGTAGAACGGGCGCTTCTTGGCGCCGCCGCGGGTCAGGCGGATCTTGACGGACATTGCGGTACTCTCCTCAGGTCAAACTCTAGAATTCTCGAAACTCACGAAGGACGGCCGGGGCCGGTCCTACATCTTGAAGCCGGGCGGCAGCATGCCGGGCGGCAGCTTGGGCATGCCGCGCATCAGCCCGGCCTTCCCCAGCTTCTTCATCCGCTTCATCATGTCGGCCATCTGCTGATGCTGCTTCAGCAGCTTGTTGACGTCCTGCACCGTGCTGCCGGAGCCGGCGGCGATGCGGACCTTGCGCTTGGCGTGGATGATCTTGGGGTTGCGGCGCTCGGTCGGCGTCATCGAGGAGATGATCGCCTCCTGCCGCTTGATCATCTTGTCGTCCAGGCCGGCCGTCTTCATCTGGTCCTTGATCTTGCCGACGCCGGGCAGCATGCCCATCAGCCCCTGCAGCCCGCCCATCTTGCGCATCTGGCGCAGCTGCGAGGCCAGGTCCTCCAGGTCGAACTCGCCCTTCTGGATCTTGGCCGCGAGCTTCTCGGCATCCTCCTTCTCGATCGTCGCCGCCGCCTTCTCGACCAGGCTCACGACGTCGCCCATGCCGAGGATGCGGTTGGCGATGCGGTCGGGATGGAACAGCTCCAGCGCGTCCATCTTCTCGCCCATGCCGATCAGCTTGATCGGCTGGCCGGTGACGGCGCGCATCGACAGGGCGGCGCCGCCGCGGCTGTCGCCGTCGACGCGGGTCAGGACGATGCCGGTGACGCCGACCCGCTCATGGAAGGTGCGGGCGACGTTGACCGCGTCCTGGCCGGTCATGGCGTCGGCCACCAGCAGGGTCTCGGTCGGGCGGGTGGCGTCGCGGATCGCCACCACCTCGGCCATCAGCTCCTCGTCGATGGCGAGGCGGCCGGCGGTGTCGAGCAGGACGACGTCGAAGCCCTCGAGCCGGCCGCGCTCCATGGCGCGGCGGGCGATGGCCAGCGGGTCCTGCCCCGGGATGATCGGCAGGGTGGTGACGCCGATCTGCTCGCCCAGGATCTTCAGCTGCTCCTGCGCGGCCGGGCGCCGCGTGTCGAGCGACGCCATCAGGACCTTCTTGTTGTCCCGTGTCTTCAGGCGCAGGGCGAGCTTGCCGGTGGTGGTGGTCTTGCCCGAGCCCTGCAGGCCGACCATCAGCACCGGCACCGGCGGCACGGCGATCAGGTTGATCGGCGTGGCGGCGTTGAGGTCGGGCATCTCGCCCGCGGTGCCGCCCAGCATCTCGACCAGGCAGTCATGGACGATCTTGATGACCTGCTGGCCGGGGGTGACCGAGCGCAGCACCTCCGCCCCGACCGCGCGCTCGCGCGCCTTGTCGATGAAGTCCTTGACCACCGGCAGGGCGACGTCGGCCTCCAGCAGCGCCACGCGCACCTCGCGCATGGCGGCGCCGACATCGGCCTCCGTCAGCGCGCCGCGCTTGCGAAGCCGGTCGAAGATGTCGCCGAGACGGCCGCTCAGACCTTCGAACATGATCGCCCTTCGAATACAGTGACCCCAAACGGAAAAGCGCCAGTGCGCGACACTCGCGGACTGGCGGCACCCCATGGGGTCTCATTGCGGGCCGATCCCACAACGGTCGATCTTTTAGGCGGATGGCGGCGAGGAGTCAACCGGAGGCCGGATGACCGGCCTCCGTCCCCCCGGCGCTCCTAGATCATCTTGGCGCCAGGCCCGCCGCCGCCCCGGGGCGGGCGGTCATCAGAGCCACCGCCCTTGTCATCATCGCCGCCGGACTTGCCATCGCCCTTGTGCAGCTTCGGGTCGAGGCGGTTGCTGGAGGATCCGTCCTTCTGCGGCGTGTCCTTGAAGTGGTGCCATTCATCCGACTGGTAGTCGTAGAGGCTCTGGTCGGCCGGCGCGTCGCGGCCGCCATAATGGTGGATCGAGTAGCGGGCGTATTCGACCTTGTCGCCCCAATCATCCTGCAGCAGGCCGTCGGCGGCGAGATCCTTGTACCACTGGCCCTCCTTGTCGGTGGCCTTCTGCTTCTTCTCGTGGTCGACGAAGAAGCCGATGATCGCGCCGATCCCGGCCAGGGCGATGCCGACCAGGAACAGCGGCCCGGCCGCGGCGGAGAGGCCGGCCGCCACCGGCCCGAACAGCCCAGCGATGCCGATCGCGCCGGCCGCGCCGCCGGCAACGCCGCTGATCACCTGCAGCGCGCCCTGCGCCTTCTGCAGGTCGCTGCCGGCCTGGACGCCGGACTTGATGGTGAAGGCGCCGAGCACGATGTCGGCCACGCCGCCGACCCCGTCGCTGAGCGCGCCCAGGACCTTGACGGTGGAGCCGGCGATCTTGGCGGCGCGGGACGGGTCGATTTTCGGCGCGTCGCTCTTGATCTGGCCGTTCAGCAGGTCGGTGACGCCCTTGGTGGCGTCGTCGCCGTTGAGGCCGGCGATGGTGTCCGGCGTCGGCTTCGGATGGCCGGCGTCGTATTTGGTGAAGATCTTGTCGATCTCGTCGCCCATGGTCTTGGCGAAGTCGGAGCCAAGATCGGGCGCCGGCAGCTTCGGTGCGCCCGAGGCCTTGGCCTCCTCCAGCTTCTTGCCCCACAGGCCCTGCGAGCCCCAGATCTCCGGCACCGATTTGGCCAGGCCGAGCATGTCGACCAGCCCGCCCTTGCCGAGCGCGCTGAAGATGGCATCGCCGGTCTTGATGAAATGCGAGGAGGCGCCGGCGAAGCTGATGAAGTCCTTGGCGATCGACAGCCGTTCCAGCGGGTCGTCGCCCAGCTTGCCGCCCTTCCCGACCAGCTGGTAGATGCCGGAGAACAGCGAGATGCCGCCGCCGAGCGAACCGAGCACGCCCTTCTCGTTCACCGCGCCGAGGAAGCCGAGGAAGCCGGCTTGGTCCTTCAGCGGCACATAGGCCTTGTACTTGTCGAGCGATGCGGCGGGGATGCGGCCGCCATTCTCCGCCGCCTCCTTGGCCGTGCCCTGCACGGCCTCGATCACCTTCTTCTGGTCGACATTGCCGTTGACGAACTCCTCGACGAACTTCTCGATCGTCTCGATGGTCCGGCGCGGCAGGTCCAGCCCTTCGGCCTTGATCACGCCCTTCAGCAGGCCGAACAGGTCCTTGGTCGCCTGCAGCTTGTTCTCGTCCGAGACCTTGGACGGGTCGCCGACCAGATCGTTGAGATCGGCCGTCAGGCTGTCGGCCTGCAGTTTCTGCGCCGCCGCCTTGCCCTTCTCGGGGTCGAGCAGGGTCAGGCTCTGGATCATCGTGGCGACGTCGGCCTGGGCGGCGTGGTCCAGGCCCTTGCCCTTCAGGTCCTGGATGAAGTCCAGGTAGCTGGTGTCGTCGCCGTCCTTGCCGTTCAGCAGGGTATCGAGCTTCCGGGTCAGCCCCTCGCGGTCGGGGACGTGGCCCAGCGCGTCGTTGAGCTTGGCCTGGTAGTCCTTGGCGATGGTCTCGTCGGAGAACAGCTTGGTCAGGGAGGCGTCGAGGTCGCGGCCGTCGATGATGTCCTGCAGGTCCACCGCGGTGAGCTGGGTCTGCTTGTCGTCGCTGTTGCGCCAGGTGCCGCCGAAGGCACCCTGCCCTTCCTCATAGCCGATGATGCCGCGACCGCTCTGCGTCGCCGCCTTGGCCTCCAGCGCGCGCACCAGCTTGGCCCGCGGATCGTCCTTGGCGATCGACCCGTCCTCGACGCCCTTGCGGTACTGCTCGATCAGGTTTTTCGTGGCCAGGCCGGAGACGGTCAGCGGCTCTGAGTCCGACTTGTCCGGGTCGGATTTCACATCGGTCTTGAGGCCGAGCACGTCGAGGTCGCCGGCCGGCGGCAGGCCGTGCGCCTTGCGGATGTCGTCGACCTGGCCCTGCTGCGTGCCTTCGGCCTTGGCCATGATCCGGTCGTAGAGCGGTTTGTTGATGTCCTGCGACACCACGAACTTGCCGCCATCCTTGGTCTCGAACTGGATCAACCCGGGGCCAAGCTCGTCCGGCCAGCCCCAGCGGGTGATGTCCGCATCCTTCGGATAGGCGTCGGCGCCGGCCAGGGTGTAGCCGTTGTCCTCGCTCTTGTGGATCCTGCCCCAGGTGTCGCCCAGGGCCTTGGCCTTGTCGAACAGCTCCGGCGTCAGCGACTGCGAGATCGCGACCTTCTTCCCGTCCGTGGTCTCGTAGCGGAAGATGCCACCCTCCTCGGTGCTGAACAGCTTGATGTCGTTCAGCCCCGGCGGCTTGGAGTCGCCATTGGCGATGGTGTAGCCCTGGCCCTCGCTCCTGTTGATGGCCGAGAGCGCCTCGAAGTCCTGCGAGACATGGTCGTACAGGTCCGGGTTGGTCGCCTTGGCGACGATGACCTTGGTGCCGTCCCTGGTCTCGTAGCGGATGGTGTCGGGCCCGACCTCGCCCGGCCGGCCGATCGCCTTGTAGTCCTGGAAAGCCG
>NZ_JBCNNF010000163.1:0-14514 GCF_039594555.1 Inquilinus sp. | reverse complement strand
GGTTCGGCCAGCGGCGGCAAGGCTCACGTGCAGGATATTTCCATTACCAAGTACGTGGACGGTTGCTCCAACGCGCTGCTGCAGGCTTGCGCCACCGGTGCACGCATCGAAAAGGCCACGCTGTACGTGACCAACGCCACCGGCGAGCAGACCGACTTCCTCACCATCGAGTTGAGCGAAGGCGTGCTGGTGACGTCTTGCTCCACCGGCGGCAGCGGCGGGGAAGGCGGTGCCGTCAACGCGACCACGGCCGGCGCCATCTCCACGGTGGGCGGCGACGCCGACGGCGTCATGCTGCAGTCGATCGGCGGCGGCGGCGGGCTGGGCGGGTCGATCGGCGCCGACGCCTCCTCCCATCCGATCCTCGACCGCATCGGGGAGTTCAAGGACAACAAGGACCGGTTGTCCGACGAAGGCAACACCTACACCCTGACGGTCGATGTCGGCGGCAAGGGCGGTGGCGGCGGCGATGGCGGCACCGTGTCCCTGGACCACAAGGGGAAAATCGCCACCAGTGGCGACTGGGCCGACGGCATCGTCGCCCAGTCGATCGGCGGTGGTGGCGGGGCCGGCGGGTCGGCAACGGCGTCCGGCAGCAAGGTCAGGGCCAACATCACGGTGGGCGTCGGCGGCCACGGCGGCACGGCCGGCAATGGCGGCACTATCAACGTCACCCTCGACGACAGCCACGATAACGAAGTCAACACGCAGGGCTACGCCGCCCATGCCGTCGTGCTGCAATCGATCGGCGGCGGCGGCGGCCAGGGCGGCGACGGGTCCGACCAGGCCAGCGGCAACATCACTGTGGGGGGCGATGCCGGCGGCACGGCCGGCGCCGGCGGCGACGGTGGCACGATCCAGAGCCCCACGCCCGGCAACTGGCTGAACCTGTCGACCCGTGGCGATGATGCCATCGGCATCCTGGCCCAGTCGATCGGCGGCGGCGGCGGCACCGGCGGCGCCGGCAACAGCAGCGCGGCCAAGAACGTCGGCGGCCATGCCGTCGCGGTCGTGGTCGGCGGCCAGGGCGGCGTCTCCGGCAATGGCGGGACCGTCAGCCTGACCACCGGGCTGGGCCTGACCACCTATGGCGCCCGGTCCTACGGTGTCGTGGCGCAGTCGATCGGCGGCGGCGGCGGCATTGGCGGCGCCGGGAACGCCAACAACCTGACCGGCGTCGCGCTCGGCGGCCAGGGCGGGGCGGGCGGCTATGGCGGGGCGGTGACGCTGGACATCACCACCGCGAGCCGCATCGCCACCAATGGCGCCGGGGCGCATGCCATCGTGGCGCAGTCGATCGGCGGCGGCGGCGGCATCGCCGGCGATGCGTCGGTAGGCATCCTGTCGACCTCGCCGGTCACCCGGAACTCGGACACGACCAGCGGTGGCAACGGCGGCGCGGTCTCGGTCACGACCGAAGGCTCGATCACGACCACCGGCGCCAACGCCTTCGGCATCCTGGCGCAGTCGATCGCCGGCGGCGGCGGCTTCGGCGGCGACCAGGCGGGCGGCTTCGCCGGCAACACATCGTTCGGCAAGGCCGGAAACGGCGGGACGGTGACCGTGACCCAGAACGGGTCGATCAACACGACCGGCACGAATTCGGTCGGCATCTTCGCCCAGAGCCAGGGCCCGGATGACAATGGCGCGGTCGATGTCACCATCAACGGCGCGGTCGCGGGCGGCTCGGGGGCCGGCTCCGGCGTCTGGATTTCGGCCGGCAAGAACAACCTGCTGACGGTGAATGCCGGCGGCAGCGTCTCGGCCGCCTCCGGGACCGCCATCCGCTTCGACGGGGACTGGGACACTGCCAATGGCAGCGTGCTGACGGTCGACAATTACGGCACGATCTCCGGCAACATCCTGCTCAGCAACACGGATACGAGTTGCACCGGAACTGTGGACAACGCCCCGGGCTGCGCCGCCGGCACGGTGAACAACTACTCCAGCGACACGCTGGTCGACGCCTCGCTGTACCAGGCGAATGTAGTGAATCAGGGCCGGCTGGTCGTGGGCCATTCCGGCAAGACCGACGGCATCGAGATCACCGGAAACTTTACGCAAGGGGCGGCCGGCACGCTGGTGGTCGACACCGACTTCAACAGCTTCGCCGCCGACCGGCTGCTGGTCCGCGGCGACGCGGCGCTGGGCGGCACGCTGGACCTGCAGGCCACCAGCCTGCGGCCGGGCCGGGCGCTGACGGTGCTGACCGTCGACGGCACCGCCACCGGCGCGATCACGCCGGAAACCTCGCCGATCTACCGTTTCGCGCTGACACCGGACGGGCATGACACCCGCCTGTCGGTGGCCTCGGCCGATTTCGACCCCGCCGCGATGAAGCTGGAGGACAATCAGTCCAAGGTGGCCGGCCATCTGCAGGCGATCTGGGACGCCGGCGGCACGGACAGCTTCGGCCGGCTGTTCGCCACCCTCGGCAGCGCCGCGGACCAGGGCCGCAGGGCCTATTCCGGCATGCTGTCCGACCTGTCGCCCGGCGTGGCGCTGGCCCCGGCGGCGCAGCTGCAGGCAGGACTGGCGCGCTTCAACACCGGGCTGATGAGCTGCCCGGTGTTCGGCGGCGGCGATGCCCTGACCAGCGAGACCGATTGCGCCTGGGCCCAGGTCACCGGCCGGTCGACGCAACAGACGGCCGATGGCGGCATCGGCGGCTTCTCCAACGACAGCGTCACCTATCAGGTCGGCGGCCAGCATGAGGTGGCCCCGGGCTGGTTCGTCGGCCTGTCCGGCGCGTATCAGCAGAGTTGGCTCGACGGCTATGACGACCGGGTCGACGGGGACGGCAGCAGCGGCTTCCTGGGTCTGACGGTGAAGCGCGAGATGGGGCCGTGGCTGGTGGCCGGCGCGCTCAGCGGCAGCTATGGCAGCTTCAGCCTCGACCGGCGGATCTCGATCCCCGGCTTCTCGGGCACGGCGTCCAGCGACCCCGACGTCTTCGCCGGCGCGGCCCGGCTGCGGGCGGCCCGGACCTTCGCCTTCTCCGAGCTGTATCTGAAGCCCATGATCGACCTGGACGCAATCTATTCGCGGATGCCGGGCTATCGCGAGGGGGGCGGCGGCGATCTCGGCCTGAAGGTGTAGGACAGCGACCAGTTCACCTTCGCCTTCTCACCCACGCTCGAGATCGGTGGGCGCGTGGCGGCGGGCAATGCCGTGCTGCGGCCCTATGCCTATGCCGGCGTCACGGTCCTGAGCGACGACGACTGGACCGCGAAGGCCCGCTTCACCGGCGCGCCGTCCGGCACCGGCGGCTTCGACGCCTCGCTGCCGATCGACGACGTGGTGGCACGCATCGGCGCGGGCGTCCAGCTGATGACAACCGCCGGCATGGACATCCGGCTGCAGTATGACGGCGAGTTCTCCGACCGAACCTCCAGCAATGCCGGTTCGTTGAAAGCCATCCTGCCGTTCTGAGCCGCGGGGGACTAATGGAGTCTCTCGTCGGACTGCCGGATGCGCTGTCGCCGGATTCGCGAAGATCGCGTCGGAAGCGGCCGGGGGCTCCGAGGTAGAGAAATATCGGCAAGAGTCCGGATCGCGGTTGTCTCTCGCGATCCGGCCTGCTTCGATCGGCGGAGATCAACCGACGCGGTCGTCCTGCTTCGATGACAATCCTGACCCAGGCCTCCGCATCCATGTCGCCAGGCGTTCGCCGGGATCGCAGCCTGAGCGCGCTGGTCGGCTTCGAGCTTCTGGGCGATCTTCGTGTTCGGGCCGCTCTCGGGCATCCATAGCGCCTGGCGCCATGTCTTCGTCTTCAATTCTGCTTCATTGTGCTGGCCGGGATCTTCGCCATCACGCGGCATACCCGCCTGGCCAAGGTCGTGGTCGGCCTGGGATCGTGCTGATCCCGCTGTAGCCGACCGCCCTCTATCTCGGCGCGCTGTGGCTGACCACGGTCCACATCCTGCTCTTCGTCGCCTTCCTGCTGCTGTTGAGCTGGATCATCCTGACCCATGTGTTCCGCCGCAGCCGGATCAACCTGCACTGCATCCTCGGCGCCGTGGCGGTGTACCTGCATCTCGGCCCGATCTCGCTCTGCTGGGCACGCTCCTGGTGCTGCATGTCGGCGACGGCGACATCACCCCGGTGTTCCCGCTGGCTGGTCGCTGGCCAATCTCGAGGCGCTGTGCGGTCAATTGTTCCCGGCGATCCTGCTGGCCTGGCTGGTGTCAATGGAGCTGGAGTCCGCGCGTTCGGATTGAGACGCGCGGCCAATTCTCGCTTTATTGCAGCAATTTCCTGGCCACTCGTCCTGCTCATGCCCAACCGCAACACGATGCCAAGGAGAGAGAATTGGCGGGCTGGACAGTGATCGCGGCTTCAGGGACGATCGACGTCAGCCGGGTTCTTGGGAGCGGAGGAGGCAATTCAATTCCATTGATCTGCGGCTATCGCTTCACCGCAGAGGTTGATGTGATGCTCCTTGCCAATCCATTGCAAAACCTCTAGGAACGCCTGCGGCGTTGGGCCAACGGGGCGTAGCGCAGTCTGGTAGCGCGCCTGCTTTGGGAGCAGGATGTCGGGAGTTCGAATCTCTCCGCCCCGACCACCCCATCCGCGCCACAGCGCTGTTTCCATCGGCTGCGCTTGATGGTAGAGGAGGCCCGGGCGGCGGCCGGCGAATCCTCCTGGCCGCGCAGGGATCAGTCAGAGGGTCGGCCGAGGCATGCAGGCGCGCATCTATCGTCGTTCCAAATCCGCGATGCAGAGCGGCCGCGGCAAGGTCCATGACTGGGTCCTGGAATACGAGCCTGCGACCCCGCGCCGGCCGGAGCCGCTGATGGGCTGGGTCGCCTCGGGCGACACGCTGAACCAGGTCCAGCTCACCTTCCCCAGCAAGGAGGAGGCGATCGCCTTCGCCGAGCGCAAGGGCATCGCTTATTCGGTGCTGCCGGAGCATGAGCGCCGGGTGGTGCCGCGCAACTATGCCGACAATTTCCGCCCGCGGCCGCGCTGAGCGCGGCTGCCGGCGCCGGACGCCGTGCGTCCGGCCGGATACGGCCCCGTAGCTCAGCTGGATAGAGCACCCGCCTTCTAAGCGGACGGTCGCTGGTTCGAGTCCAGCCGGGGTCGCCACTTTTCCAACAGTTTGCATTTTAGCTTTCCAACCGCTGACGCTCGCGCCAGGCCTGGAGCATGCTGATCGCGAGATCGGATTGCTCCTTCGTGGTCGGGTTATAGACGCGCAGGATCCTGACCACGGATTCGATGCTGTGGCCGGTGATGGCGCTGATCAGCTGAGGCGTGCACCCGGCGAGGGATAGGCGCACGACCGAGCTGCGGCGCAGGTCGATGAACTGCTTGTCCTTGAAGCCGGCGGCGTCGGCGACCTCCCGGAACCGGTGGCTGAAGTTGTCGCCCTTATAGGGCCGGCCGGTCTCCTCGCTGATCACCATGGCGCGGGCGTCGCGCAGCTCTGGGTCGTTGGTTGCCCGGTAGACGTCGTCGGCACCCCGGGTCATCTCGATCGCATCGCGGAGCTCCGGGAGCGCCTTCACCAAGACGAGCGTCTGCGTCTTGCTCTGGTGGACCAGCAGGCGTTCGCCATCCCAGCGGCCCCAAGTCATGCCGAGGACGTCGCCGCGGCGCTGGCCCATGTCGAAGGCGATCAGCACCGCGAGGGCGATCGACGCCCGGCCCATCTCGATCGCCTTCTTCACCAGCCGCCAGACCTCGTCCTCCGACCAGACGATCTGCCGCGGAGGCGGCTTCGGCAGCCGCAGGTTGAAGGCAGGGTTGTCCTTCCGCAGCCCGTGCTCCATGGCCTCCGAAAGCAGGAACCGGAGCCACTTCACCACCCGATTGGTCTTGTCCTGGGTGAAGCCCTGGTCCCGCATGTTCTGGACCAGCTGCCGGATGTGCGGGCGCTGCAGCGTGGCCGCCTGCTGCTTGCGGGTCTGGACGAGCAGGCCGGTGTAGTAGATGAACTCCTTCTTCGTCTTTTTCGGGCGTCGCTTCCAGGCGTCGGTCTTCTTGTGCTCCTGGATCAGCCATTCGAAGGTGCCGCGCGGCGCCGGCGGCGCCTTTCCGGCCGGGTCGGGTCGGCCGCCGCGCCGGGCCTGTTTCCGCTCGGCCTGGAGTCGATCCCAATCCTCGTTGATCGCCTTGACGATGCGAGCGGCCTCCACCTCGTCGGTGCCGAGCGGCTGCGGCAGGAAGCCGGCGGCGCGCATTGACTTCGAGGGCTGGAAGAAACAGCGGCCGCGGCGGATCCGCAAATGGCGGATCTCAAATTTGGCCATTCTGCAGGGCGCGTTCGTAGTCGGTGGGCTGGGCGGTGTCGCCGGCTGGGGCCAGGCCGGCGCGCACATCGAGCCAATGCTCGATGGCGTCGATGTCCCACTGGTCGAGGAAGAGGGGATCCGGGTCTGGCATTCCCTGCCGCTTCAGCTCATCCATGCGCCGGCGCATCGTCTCGACGGACATGCCGAGCCGCCAAGCGACCCATTCGGCCGTCCACATGCGCGGAACGACCGTCGGTCGGGGCTTCCGACGCTCGGTCAAGGCGCGCTCCCTGCGATCTCCTTCAGCGCCTCGTCCCGCGCGCGGTTGAGCTCCGCCATCGCCTCGGCGCTGCCTCCGGCGTCGGGGTGTCGCTGCTTCGCCAGTTCGCGAAAGCGACGCTCGATCTGGTCGCGGTTGAAGAGCGGCCCGTCGAGGACCAGCACCTCACGCCAGGTGCGGCGGCCCGGCGCCGGCAGCGCGCGAAAGCCCTGGAACGTCGCCCGCACCAGCGCCAGCGTCCCGTGCCGCAGCTCCGTCCGCCGCGCCTCCAGGATGTGATGGATCGCCTGCAGGTTGGCCTCGACCGTGGCGTAGCGGTCGACCGGGATGCAGACCTGCATGCCGTCCCACGAGAACCAGACGGCGACGCCGGGGTCCGCCGGCCTGGCCGCGCCGAGCGTGACGTTGCTCGACAGGACGACGGCGGAGACAGCTTTGCCGCTGTCCCGGCCGAACAGCCGGAGCGAGGTCTGGACGTTCTCCAGCGCCTTGGCGAGGGAGGTCTTGAACGCGCCGGTCTCGCGCCGCGTCGACCGCGGAAAGCTCTCCGGCCAGGTCAGCGGATAGGCGGCGGTCATTCGGCCTCCGGCGCGTTGGCGAGATCGAGATAGGTGTCGCCGTGGCAAGGGCAGCCTTCGCGACACCAGCAAGCGATGTCCTTGCTGCGCAGCTCGCCGATGTGCTCGGTGACGAACCGCATGTGCTTCAGCTGCCGCTCGACCGACGCCTTCGCAGTGATGCAGACGTGGCCGGACAGCAGGATGCGATGCAGCCGCACGCAATCCTCGGCAGTCCCATCCTGGCCGACGACGAAGGGGTTGCCCCACGGGGTGGAGCGGTCGACCTTCACTGTGTTGTTGGGCATGCGCCAGCCCTTGGCGCGGGAAAGGCGGATGCGCTTAGGCATGCCGGCCTCGCCGGCGGCTCCGGGCGATCGCCCTGGCGGTGTGCAGGGCGTAGACGGCCGCGGCTTTCCAATAGACCGCCATCGGGCCCTTTCTCTGGCGCCAGGCCTTCTCGGCCCGGGCCGCGGCATCATGCGACAGGTCGCGCAGGATGGCTTCGATGGCGGCCTGCGAGTCCGGCGGCAGCTGCTGCAGCTGCAGCATCGCCGGAAGCGTCAGCATCGGGTTGCGAACCTCGATCTGGCTGCTGCGGTCTGTCATGGTCACGCCTCCTCGAAATCCAGCGCCGAGTTGTGCAGCCCGACCGCCGCGTCCTTGAGATCGTCCGCGAGACGGCGGATGCGGTCGGGCACCGATGCCATGGCATCGCGCTCGATCTCGCTGACCGGTATGTCCGTGATCCGCGCATAGAGGGTGCCGTCCGACCTGCGGTAGACATCGCAGGTCATGACCCAGCGGTCGGTCTTCGTGGCGACGGGGAACGGGATCACCGTGCTGGTCATCGCCGCCCCCGCGAAATCGCGCGGGCCACGGCCTCGGCGGCCTTGGCGCGCTTCTTGTCGGCCAGCACCTTCGCCTGGTCCGGCGTGGGCTTGGCCGCGGGGGCCGGCTTCGGCTGGGCCGGCGGGGCCGGGCGGTTCAGGATGTGCGAGGTCATGCCCCCAGCTCCTTCCGCTTCCGCGCGATCTCCTCGTCGACAGCGGCGCGGGCCCTGGGCGCGTGCCTGGCCGCGGCGTGGTAGGCGGCGAACTTCGGCGCGGCCAGCAGCACGTCGAGCTCGGCCCCGGACTTCACGGCGTCGAGCAGGCCGACGAGCCGGTGCACATGCTCCGGCCATTCCTCCGGCGCGACGTCGGCCCATTCGTCGTCATCGTCGCTGGTGGTGACCGGCGGGGCCCCTTTCGGCCCGGAAGCCGCGACGGCGCTTGGCTTGTTGGTGGTGACCGGCGCTGCCGTCGGCTGGTCTGTCGGCGCTGCGCCGGCTGCGGCCTGCTCGAAGGGGTCGGCCTCGGCCGTGATGAGTTCGCCCCCGTCCACCATCTCGTAGCCTTCATCGCCCGGCGAGCGCGCTGCGCCGGCGCTGCGCATGTCGGCCAGCTCTTCGGCGGTCGGGATGCCGAGCATGACCTCGGGGCAGTTGAAGCGGATCAGGAACGTGGCCGCGCGATAGCGCAGCATCACCTCCGGCATGGACTGATACTTCGCATTCTTGGTCCAGCCCTCCGCCTTGGCCATCTTCATGTCGACGGCCGGCGATTCAACGACTTCGCCGGTCTCTGCCAGTTTGGCGAACGCGACCACGGACAGATCGTCGCCCTTGCCGCTGACGCGCCAGTTGATGCGCCCCTGGAAGACGCCCGACCGGTTCGCGCGGCCGATCATGTACTGCGCCGACCAGCCGGCCCGGCCGCTCACGACATGGATGTTCTGCAGGACGATCAACGGATCCTCGTTCAGGCGCTCCGCCATGTGGATCGCGATGAAGCAATCCTCCTTCTTGCCGCGCAGGTGCGGCGGCACGAGCTGCGAGGCCGCGAAGAGGCTGGCGGCGCGCCAGCCGAACTCGAACCGCTCCGGGTTGGCCAGCAGACCGCCGCCGGACGGCGCCGCGGTCTGGACGGCGGGCAGTTGGCTGGTGGTGTCGACGTCGGTCATTCAGCAGCGTCCCTATGCTGGAGCGGCGCCTGCGCGGCGGCCGCCCGCTCGAATGCGTTGGTGGTGAACTCGCCGCGCTCGTGCCGCGCCTCCAGGTCGCGCAGCGCGAAGCCGGGGAGGCTGATGCGGAAGGCTTGGTCCTTCGACGGCTGGAGCGGATCCCGGTAGCCGGGCCACCGGCCGCTCGACATGCACTCGGCGAAGGTGCGGATCGCCCGGCGGTTCTGGATCCGGCCCCAGCCGATCGCGTCGACATCCATCTCGTGGACCGCGACCAGGAACGGGGGCTCCTTCTCGACGGCGACGAAGAAGAACTTCGTCGGCCGTTCGCCGGCCACCGCCTGCTCGGCGTCCAGGTACCAAGCCGCCTGCATGTGGAAGCCGTAATCCAGCACCCGGCGCTCGAAGTCGCGCGGGTGGGCCGAGGTGGTGGTCTTGGCGTCCACGAGGTAGCGCCGGTGCGGCGGCCGGTAGTCGGGCCGGCAGCGCAGCCAGACGCCGGTCTCGCCGTCGCGCCAGGCGATGGTCTGCTCCGCGGCGCCGCCCTGGAACGCGAGACCGGCGATCGGGTGCGCCAGGACGGCGTCGCGCATGGCCTCAACCATCCGCAGCTGCTTCGTCAGCAACGGGATCCGCCGGTCCTCGCGCGCCTCGTCCCGGGCGGCCTTGGCGGCGTTGGTCCGCCAGTCGTCCGCCTCGACCTCTACGACGCGATCGGCGAACTCTTCCGGCTGCAGGACCAGCAGGTGCGTCGCGTTGCCGATGTCGAACTCGGTCTTCCGCGGCGGCTCCCGGTCGGGATTCAGCGGCGAATTCCACCAGAAGGCGGCCGGGCAGGTGGCGTCGATCTCGCGGGCGCCGCTGGAGGACAGAGCGAATTCCGGCGTCAGGCCGAGACTGTGATAGGCCTCTGCGCTGATGCCGTCGTAGACACCGGGCTCGGTGATGAGGGCGGTCATCGCCGGATCCTCCGCAGCTTCTCGACCGGCGAACGGGCGCCCCCTTCCTGGTTGCAGGGCTCGCACGACAGCGCCTTGTTGATCACAGTGTCAGGACCGCCAGCCGCGAGGGGTACGATGTGCTCGATCGTGGCGGTCTCCAGCGTCAGCGGCTCGCCGCAATACACGCAGGCGCTGCCATCCCGAGCTGCGAGCGCCAAGAACACCGGCCGCTTGCGGCCAACTCCGCCGCTGCGGCGCCGAGCTGTTTTCGGCACCGCGCGCCAATCGTTGTCGCCGGCGCGGTGCGCCAGCAAGGCCGCGTCGGCCCCGCCCGCCCAGGACGTAATCCGGCCCGCGCCATCGGCATAGACGACGCCCTTGCCGACTGGCGTGGTGAAGCGCGCGACCTCATAGGGATTGGTCGGCGCTAGGATGTCGCTGCCGTGCTGTTCGAGCCATTCGCGGAACTTCGGCCATAGCTTCGCGAACTCGCGCCGGTCGAGGGGGAGGGCGCGCGTCACTGGTCGATCTCCAGATCCACCGCGACCGCGCCGTCAGGCTGCGCCACAGCTCGGCAGAGCCCGAGGACCAGGATGATCGCGCCCAGCACCGCCACGGCGCCGCCGGCCCAGAGCAAGGCGTTCGCGACGTAGGTGGCCCAGAGGACGAGGATGGGCGTCATGCTGCCGTCCCTCCGGGCCACCCGTCGCTCGGCACAGCGCGGACCGGGCGCAGGTTCCGAACCGGCAGGACGACGACATTCGTCGGCTGCGGCTGCGGGTCGACGCCAGCATCGATCAGCGCCCCGTCGACCACCGACAGCAGCTCGTCGATCTCGTCGACGAATGCGGCGTCGTCGGCTTCGAGGGTGGAGAGGATCGGCTGTCCGGTAGCCGCATCGTGCAGGCAGAAGTCGGAGAGCAGCCGGCGGCGCTCATCGGCGAGGAATTCGCGCACCGTGAGCAGAGCGGCGGTCGGGGAGGCCGCCATCACAGCACCTGCGCTTCGGGATGGAGCAGCAACTGCTCGGGCAGCGTCCGCTTCCGAACCTCGCGCATGAGCTCCGTCTGCTCATACTCGGCGACGACGGACTCCTCGTGCGGCTTCGGCCTGGCGGCACCGGCGATCAGCTCAGCGATCGTCTCCGCGTCGCCCGGGTAGCCCGCCTCACGCGCCTTGTTCCGCGCAGCGTCGAGGAGGACGAGGTATTCGCTCTGGGCGGCGAGCGTGCGCTTGGCCGCCTGATACTCGGTTCCGAGAACCATGGATGGTCTCCCAGGTTGAGGGAGTGGTGGCCACCACTGCCGCGGCCGGCCCGGTTGGACCGGACGGGGGAGGGGTGGCTAGCCCCGCATCGATGTGGTGTCGATTGGTGCGCCCTGATCTAGATATGGTATCTTGGTGAGGCGGCCGGTTTGCGCCCGGCCGCCTCGTCACCCACCCTGAAACCTGGTCTTTCAAGGAGAGCGACATTGGAAGGGGTAGAGGAATGCTCATCGCGGATGGGTCGCAGCCCGGTCCTGATGATGGCGGAGAAGCCGGCGCCGAGAGATGCCCCAACGAGGCAGGTGAAGGACGGATCTCTCCTGAGGGCTCCGCCGCCGCCCCCGCCCCCGGTCACGCCGAAGAAGTAGCGGAAGACCTCTTCGCTCAGTCGTTCCGCGCGAATGTCTTCATCCGATATCACACGCGTCGCCGGGCCTGGTTTGAGGGGATCCACAGGCTCTCCAACGCTATCTCGGCGATGGCTGGCAGTGCGGTAATCGTATCGGTCATAGGCGGTCTGCCCGGCGTCACGACTGCACTTGCCGTTGTGACGGCTGTGTTCGGCGCCATCAATGTCGCCTATGCGCCGGCTGAGCGCGCCCGGTTGGCCCATGATCAGTGCCGGCGGTACTGCGCGCTTGCTGCTGAGCTCGCGGTGACAGATCCGCAGGACAGGATCGCTCTGCGGAATTTGTCGGCCGAATTCTATCGGATTGGCGCTGACAACCCGCCGCCGCTCTCGGTTCTTCTCCTGATTTGCCAGAACATCGAGACCGAAGCGCGCGGATATGGGCGCGAGCATACCTACCGCGTGCGTCGTCTGCAGAGATTCTTCGCCAATGTCCTTTCGCTGCCTCCCGACAAGCTCGAGAGGCTTCCGCCGGAGGAGTAGGCGGGGCTGCATTACGCCACCTTCGCCAGATACGCCCGCCGCTCCTGCGCGACGTGGGCGACCTCGGCCTGCTGGCCGGCGGCCCAGGCGTCCGCCGCGGCGGGGAGGTCGAAGTTCTCGCTCGTCCCGGCGGCGACCGGGTGGTCGATCCTGGTGCGCGCCGCGCCCAGGAACTCGTATTCGAGCCAATCGGTGTCGGCGTAGTTCTCGCAGGCGTGGTCCAGATCGGCATAGGCGTCGCTGAAGACGGTCCCGCTCTGCCGGCTGCGGTAGATCAGCGTGTAGACGTCGGTGGGACGCGGGGCGGTGGCGAGCGGCATGTCCTCTCTCCCGGAGAAGGGCGCCCGGGCGCAAGCCCGAGCGCTGAGTGGAACAGGGAGGCTTCCGGTTGGAAGGTCAGTCGGGATGCGTCCGGCTGACGAGGTGCATCATACAAAACGTATGATCTCTGTCAATGCAAAATGTATGATCGTGCATTGCGCGTGACCACTCGCCGGCAAGCGGCCGTCGGCGGACGCGAAAAGGTCTGCTGAGCCTAGGGCGCGACTATCCTGTAGCCGGTGGACTCAGGTCCGCTTGACCCACTCGACCGGCACGACCCACTCGATCGCGACATCTTCAATCGGTGGCGCGTTATAGCTGTCGAGGTTGAAGAAACCGGGACCCGAGCCTCGGCGAAGGACTTTCACGAAGGTGCGGCCGTCTGCCAAGCGCACCACAACCTCGCGTCCGATCAGATCCAACGGGTCGGATGTGTTCGCCCGGCGGTAGTAGATGATCTCCCGCTCCAGGTAGCGGGGGAACATGGAATCTCCTCGAACGATGACTGCGACCGTGTGCTCGTCCGACCCAGGCGGCGCCTCAACCTCGTCGATCTGTTCAGAGGACACATCGCCTTCGAACAGATGAACCTCCGCGCCGGCGCCAACGTAGCCGACCAGGGGCGCTAGCGGGATCTTCTGCTCGCGGTCGCCTTCGCCGGTCAGCAGCCAGCTGGCCGAGACCTTGAAGGCGCGCGCATAGCGCTGGGCTGCCTTGGTCGGCAGGCCGCGATGGCCATTCTCGTGGGATTGATAGGTCGACACGATCCAGCCGAATGCTCGGGCAGCATCCGACGAGGTCTCGTATCCGGCGCGCATGCGCGCCTCGCGTAGGCGGTCCGAAGGCGACTCCATTCACGCAGGGTGTATGAGTGCTTCATACAAAAGGCGTTGCGTTGATCTCATACAAAACGTATGATCTGGCGCCATGAACGAAATCGCTCAGGCCCGACAGACCCTGAATGTGAGCCAGGCCCAGCTTGGCGAGCTGCTCGGCGTGACCCAGGCGACGATCTCCCGCTACGAGACCGGCGCCGCGGCAATGCCCGAGCGGACGCGTCGGCTGCTTCGGCACGTCGTCGCTGATCGAGCGGTCGGGCGGGAGCGCGCGGCATGACCATCCATGGCTCGGCACCAGCATCGCGCATCGACGATGAGCAGTTTCGCCTGGTTGCACGAACTCCCTCCGGCCTCGAGCAGGTCATCAGGTCCCGAGCAGCCCGATGGCACATCGACGCCCGGACTAGAGCTATTGCCGGGTCGTCGGATCGGTCGGCTGCGCAATCGCCCATCCCTTCTCCTGACCGTGCTTCCACAGAATGAACAGGAACTCCTGGGCCTGCGCGGCGGATATCGGCAGGGCATACACCCTCGGCTCAGCGGGGTCGCCCATCGAGATCTTGAAGGTGATGCCGATGGTGCCGGCGTCGCTTGACGCCATGCCGATCCATTCTGCTGCCGGCAACACGATCGGTTCGATCTCCATCTCGGAATCGGTCGCCACCACTCCCTCCATCGGCTGTGTCGCAACTCCGATGGTGGCCGAGGCGGTCGGGGGAGTCGAGCGATGACCCCGGCCGTTTTTGGCGTCGAGGACTGGCGCATCATGGCGGGCCTGATCCGGGAGGGGTGGGTCGAGCCCGCGGCCCGCCGGTATGTCGCGGAGATGGCGGGCCGCCGCCGGAGGCGCAGCGGGAGCGGGGAGGGTGCAAGCCTCCCCAGCCCCGAAGGTCTCAACAGCAGTCAGGAAGTCGCCGTTCTCCATGGCCCCACCATGGAGAAGCGGAATGCGGAAAGCCTCATCGAAAAGCGATAAGGAAATGACCTCGCTCGACCTCGCGCGCGATGACATCGGGCCCCGGATCGCGGCCCATCTGCGCACCCTCTACCCGAAGCACGCGGCCAAGCGCCTGGCGTCCGACTTCTGCGTGGAGGAGGTGACCGCGCGAGGCTGGCTGGCCGGCAGCCGGCCTTCGAACCGGCACATGGACCGGATGATCGCTCGGTGG
>NZ_JBCNNF010000162.1:0-14560 GCF_039594555.1 Inquilinus sp. | reverse complement strand
GGGGTCGTACTTATAGTCCTGGATGCTGTCGTTGTACGACCAGATGGTCGGCGGGATCGGGTTCTTCGCCGCCTGGCCCGCGCCCTGGTACACGGCGTCGAGGATGGCCTGCTTGTTGATGGCCATATTGACGGCGCGGCGCACGCGCACGTCGTCGAACGGCTTC
Organism: Inquilinus sp.; assembly: GCF_039594555.1. Taxonomy (GTDB): domain Bacteria; phylum Pseudomonadota; class Alphaproteobacteria; order DSM-16000; family Inquilinaceae; genus Inquilinus. Next base: position 14,394 of record NZ_JBCNNF010000162.1, on the reverse strand, counting down.
TTCTGGACGTTGAAGGCCAGATAGCCGGTGTTCAGGCCCGGCTGGGTCAGCACGTTGAGCGCCGGGTCCTTCTGCATCGCCGGCACGTCGGCCGGGTTCGGATACGGCATCACGTGGCACTCGCCGGCCTTCAGCTTGGCGTAGCGCACCGCGGCGTCCGGGGTGATGGCGAAGACCAGGTTGTCGATCTTTTCCTTGCCGCTCCAGGCCTGGTCGAAGGCCTTGTAGCGGATCAGCGCATCCGGCTGGTACTGCACGAACTGGAAGGATCCGGTGCCGATCGGCACCTGGTCGACCTGCTCCGGCGTGCCGGCCTTCATCATCGCGTCGGCATATTCGGCCGACAGGATCGACGAGAACTCCATGGCCAGGTCGGCCAGGAACGGCGCTTCCGGCTTGGTCAGGGTGAACTTCACCGTGTGGTCGTCGACCTTGTCGATCGACTTCAGCAGGTCGGGGAAGCCCATGTCGTTGAAATAGTCGTACGACCCGCCGGAGACCTTGTGATACGGGCTGTCCTCCTTCCACATCCGGTTGAAGGTGAACAGCACGTCGTCGGCGTTGAAATCGCGGGTCGGCGTGAATTTGTCGTTGGAATGCCACTTCACCCCCTTGCGGAGGTGGAAGGTGTAGACCGTGCCGTCATCCGAGATGTCCCAGGACTCGGCCAGGCCGGGCTCGGTCTTGGTGCTGCCCTTCACGAACTCGATCAGATGATCGTAGATCGGGCCCGACGCGTCGAAGCTGGTGCCGGTGGTGTTGATCTGCGGATTGAAATTCTCCGGGCTGCCCTCGGAGCAATAGACGAGCGTCTTGGCCTCGGCGGACACCGCCGCCCCCGCGACGAGGACAAGCGCCATCGCCGTGGCGGACAAAAAGCGGGACATGAAACTCTCCCCTCTGGTGATCCTTCGGTCTGGGCTTGCCGCATAGCTGTATTGCCCAAACCGTGGGTTGCAGGGGATTACCGCAAGGGGCGGGGGTGATGTCAACTGGCCGGTTATGTCGGGCAAACTGAATCGCTTCCCAGGATAGACCCTGCCCGCCAGGGGATGGCCGGGCGACCCGGCAGATCGAAGCCAGCGAGGGGCCAAAAGGAAACGGACGGGACGACGTTGTGCCGCGGCCCCGCCCGTTTGTTGCTTTCGCCGCCGGGTTATTCGGCGATATCGACGCCGCGGAAATCGTGCAGGCCGACCGCGCTGATCTGGTAACCGCTGACGGCCTTCGCCGTGACCTCGGTGACCACCGAATGCGCGATCGGGATCCAGGGCGCCTGGTCGTGGAAGATCACCTGCGCCTGCTGGTACAGCTTGGTGCGCTCGGCCTGATCGGAGATGGACTGCGCCTTCAGGATCAGGTCGTTGAACTCCTTGTTGCACCACTTCGAGGTGTTGCTGCCGCCGACCCGCGCCGCATCGCAGCCCAGCAGGTTGTTCAGGAAGTTGTCGGGATCGCCATTGTCGCCCGACCAGCCGATCTGCTCCAGCTGGTGTTCGCCCTCCTGGGCGCGCTTGCGATACTCGCCCCATTCATAGGACACGACCTTCGCCTTGATGCCGACCTTGGCGAAATCGTTCTGCATCAGCTCGGCGATGCGCTGGGCGTTCGGGTTGTAGGGGCGCTGCACCGGCATCGCCCACAGGTCGGTCTCGAAGCCGTTGGGATAGCCGGCCTCGGCCAGCAGCTTCTTCGCCGCCTCGGGGTCGTAGGGATAGTCCTTGATGCTGTCGTCATAGGACCACATGGTCGGCGGGATCGGGTTCTTGGCCGCCTGGCCGGTGCCCTGGTAGACGGCGTCGATGATCGCCTGCTTGTTCACCGCCATGTTGACGGCCTGGCGCACGCGCACGTCGTCATAGGGCTTCTTCTGGACATTGATCGCGACGTAGCCGACATTGAGGCCGGGCTTCTGCAGCACGGTCAGCGCCGCATCCGACTTCATCGCCGGGATGTCGGCCGGATTCGGATAGGCCATGACATGGCATTCGCCGGCCTGCAGCTTGGCATAGCGCACCGCCGCGTCCGGGGTGATGACGAAGACCAGGTTGTCGAGCTTCTGCTTGCCGCCCCAGTACTGGTCGAACGCCTTGAAGCGGATCAGCGCGTCCGCCTGGTACTGCACCAGCTGGAACGGGCCGGTGCCGATCGGCACCTGGTCGATCTGCTCCGGCGTGCCGGCCTTCTGCAGCGCATCGGCGTATTCGGCCGACAGGATCGAGGCGAAGTTCATCGCCATGTTGGCGATGAAGGGCGCGTTCGGGCCGTTGAGGGTGAACTTGACGGTGTAGTCGTCGACCTTGTCGATCGACTTCAGCAGCGCCGGCATGCCCATGTCGCCGAAGTAGTCGTAGGAGCCGCCGGAGATCTTGTGATACGGGCTGTCCTCCTTCCACATCCGGTTGAACGAGAACAGCACGTCATCGGCGTTGAAGTCGCGGGTCGGCGTGAACTTGTCGTTCGACTGCCACTTCACGCCCTTGCGCAGGTGGAAGGTGTAGACGGTGCCGTCATCCGAGACATCCCAGGATTCGGCCAGCGCCGGGACGACTTCCGTGGTGCCCTGCTTGAAGGCCACCAGCCCATCATAGGCCGGCAGGGACGCGTCGAAGCTGGTGCCGGTGGTGTTGATCTGCGGGTTGAAGTTCTCCGGACTGCCCTCGGAGCAGTAGACCAGCGTCTTGGCCTCGGCCGAGGCGGCCGCGCCCGCGACGAGGACGAGCGCCATCGCCGTGGCGGACAGGAAGCGGGACATGGGGTTTCTCTCCTAAATCGGTCGGGCGCTGGTCGCGGCGCCCAGGTTGCGGGGATTACCGCAACCTGGGGGTGCGCTGTCAATCGACGCTCGCTTACCCGCCCGCCGCCATGGTCTCGGATGAGACCGTCAGGCTTAAAGTCCGTCGCATTTGACGCGACTCGCGCCTACTCCTGGATGTCGACGCCGCGGAAGTCGTGAATCCGCACCGGGGTGATGACGTAGTTCAGCACCTCCTTGCGGATCGCTTGGTACTCGACCGAATGGGCGATCGGCAGCCACGGCATCTGGTCGTGGAAGATCACCTGGGCCTGCTCGTACAGCTTGGTGCGCTCCGCCAGGTCGGCAGTGACCTTGGCCTTCTGGATCAGGGCCTCGAAGCCCTTGTCGCACCATTTGGCGACGTTGCCGCCGCCCTGCCGCGCCGCGTCGCAGCCCAGCAGATTGTTGAAGAAATTGTCCGGGTCGCCATTGTCGCCGCCCCAGCCGAACTGCGCCATCTGGTGCTCGCCGGCCTGGGCCCGCTTGCGGTACTCGCCCCATTCATAGGAGACGATCTTGGCCCGGATGCCGACCTTGGCCAGGTCGGCCTGCATCAACTCGGCGATGCGCTGGGCGTTCGGATTGTAGGGCCGCTGCACCGGCATGGCCCAGAGATCGGTGTCGAAGCCATTGGCCAGGCCGGCATCGGCCAGCAGCTTCTTGGCCGCCTCGGGGTCGTATTTGTAGTCCTGGATGCTGTCATTGTAGGACCAGATGGTCGGCGGGATCGGGTTCTTCGCCGCCTGGCCCGCGCCGAGATAGACGGCGTCGAGGATGGCCTGCTTGTTCACCGCCATGTTGATGGCGCGGCGGACGCGGACGTCGTCGAACGGCTTCTTCTGGACGTTGAAGGCCAGGTAGCCGGTGTTCAGGCCCGGCTGGCTAACCACCGTCACCGCCGGGTCCTTCTCCATCGCCGGCAGGTCGGCCGGGTTCGGCGACGGGATCACCTGGCACTCATTGGCTTTCAATTTGGCGTAGCGGACCGAAGAATCCGGGGTGATGACGAAGACCAGCGTGTCGATCTTCTCGCGGCCGCTCCAGGCCTGGTCGAAGGCCTTGTAGCGGATCAGCGCGTCCGGCAGGTACTGGACGAAGCGGAACGGGCCGGTGCCGATCGGGATCTGGTCGACATCCTCCGGCGTGCCGGCCTTCATCATCGCATCGGCATATTCGGCCGACAGGATCTGGGCGAAGTTCATCGCCATGTCGGCGATGAAGGGCGCCTCCGGCTTGGTCAGGGTGAAGCGGACGGTATAGTCGTCGACCTTGTCGATCGCCTTCAGCAGCGCCGGCATGCCCATGTCGCCGAAATAGTCGTAGGAGCCGCCGGAGACCTTGTGATAGGGGCTGTCCTCCTTCCACATCCGGTTGAACGAGAACAGCACGTCGTCGGCGTTGAAGTCGCGCGTCGGGGTGAACTTGTCGTTCGAGTGGAACTTCACACCCTTGCGCAGATGGAAGGTGTAGACGGTGCCGTCGTCCGAGACGTCCCAGGATTCGGCCAGGGCCGGCACCACCTTGGTGCCGCCGCGCTCGAACGCCACCAGTCCGTCATAGACCGGCACCGAAGCGTCCAGGCTGGTGCCGGTGGTGTTGATCTGCGGGTTGAAGTTCTCCGGGCTGCCCTCGGAGCAATAGACCAGCGTCTTGGCCTCGGCCGACCCGGCCGCGAGAACGAGCGCCAGCGCCGTGGCGCTCAGGAAACGGGACATGAGGCTCTCCCTGTTATGATTGGTGGTCTTGTCAAAGGTGGTTGGTTTCGCGTTGCCTCTCCCGCGTGGCGGGAGAGGTCGGGCGCCCGCAGGGCGACCGGGTGAGGGCTGGCCCAGGCCTCGACAAAACCCCCTCACCCGGAGCCGCTTCGCGTCTCCGACCTCTCCCGCAAGCGGGAGAGGCAACACGCTCGCTCAAGCCGCCCGGTCGGGATACAGCCCGGCCAGGCCTTCGCGGCTGGCGGGGCACACGCCGCGCTCGGTGATCAGGCCGGTGACGTAGCGCGCCGGGGTGACGTCGAAGGCCCAGTTCGCCGCTTCGCTGCCCTCCGGCAGGATGCCGACCGTCTCGATCCGGCCATCCGCGGTGCGGCCGGTGATGTGGCTCAGCTCGCGCGGGTCGCGCCGCTCGATCTCGATCTGGCGGATGCCGTCCGCCAGGGTCCAGTCGATCGTGGTGTAGGGCAGGGCGACATAGAACGGCACGCCGTTGTCATGCGCCGCCAGCGCCTTCAGATAGGTGCCGATCTTGTTGCAGACGTCGCCGGTCGCGGTGGTGCGGTCGGTGCCGACGATGCACAGATCGACCATGCCGTGCTGCATCAGATGGCCGCCGACATTGTCGGCGATCACGGTGTGCGGCACGCCGTGGCGGCCCAGCTCGAAGGCGGTGATGCTGGCGCCCTGGTTGCGCGGCCGGGTCTCGTCGACCCAGACATGCACCGGCAGGCCGCTGTCATGCGCCAGATAGATGGGCGCCAGGGCGGTGCCCCAGTCGACCGTCGCCAGCCACCCGGCGTTGCAATGGGTCAGCACGTTCAGCCGCTCGGGCCGGTCCTGCCGCTCCCAGATCTCGCGGAACACGGCCAGGCCGTGCTCGCCGATGGCGCGGCAGGTGGCGACGTCGTCGTCGCAGATCTCGGCGGCGCGGCGATAGGCGGCGGCGGCGCGCTCCGCCGGCTTCAGGGCCGCGACCCGGCCACGGACGTCGTCCAGCGCCCAGCGCAGGTTGACCGCGGTCGGGCGGGTGGCCAGCAGCCGGTCATAGGCCGCAGCCAGGGCGGCGTCGGACGGGTCGGCGCGCAGCGCCAGCGCCAGGCCGTAAGCGCCGGTGGCGCCGATCAGCGGCGCGCCGCGCACCTGCATGCTGCGGATGGCGTGGGCCGCCTGGTCCTCGGTCTCCAGCACCACGGTCTCGAAGCCGTGCGGCAGCTTGGTCTGGTCGATGATCACCACCCGCCAGCCATCCTCGGCCGGCCAGATGGTGCGGTAGGACTTGCCGTCGATCTTCATCGCTCAACCCTCACGGAAGACAGTCTCGGCCGCGTGGCGCAGATCGGCCGGGCCGGTGAAGCGGTCGCGTTCGACCAGGAAGGCGCGGGCCAGGCGCAGCGCCTTGGTCTCGCAGGCGGCACGCCGGTCCGGGTCGGCGATGGTCTCGAGGTCGGCGACGTGGGCCAGCCCCAGGATGCGGCGGACCATCTTGGCGCCGGCGAAGCCGACCGTGTCGCGAAACAGCCGGGCCATGACGGCCTTGCGGTGCGCGTCCAGCGCCAAGGCGCCGTCGCCATCGGCGAACAGCTCGCGGGTGAAGGCGTCGCCGGTGTTCTCGGCCCGCCACAGTTCCAGGAAGCGCTTCTGGAAGCCGGTCCAGATCGCCTCGGCCTGGACCAGCAGCCAGCTGCGATAGTCGGCGCGGTCATCGGCGGCCGTCGCATGGCCTTCCTGGGCGAAATAGGCCAGGAAGAAATTGGCCAGCAGGGCTCCGACATCGAAGCCCATCGGGCCATAGAAGGCGAATTCCGGGTCGATGGCGCGGCTGTCGGCCTCGGTCACCATGATCGACCCGGTGTGCAGGTCGCCATGCACCAGCGCCTCGGCCCGGGTCAGGAAGGCCCATTTCAGCTCCTGCACCGCCACCTTGGCGGCGGCGTCGGCGCGGAATTCGGCGGCGATGCCGTCCAGCTGCGGCGTGGTCCAGCGGTTCAGCTTGGCGATCCGGTAGGGATCGGTGAACACCAGGTCCTCGGTGATCTTGCACAAAGCGGTGTTGCCGCAGAACGGCGCCATCTTCGCCTTCTTCGCGGCAGCGGGCTCGTGCAAATCGGAGGTCTTGAACAGGGTCTGAGCCAGGAACTCCGCCATGTGCCCGGCCAGCAGCGGATAGCGGATGCCGGCGATCAGCCCCTTGCGCAGGATGATGTGCGGCGTCAGCCACTCCATCACGATCAGCGCCATGGCCGGGTCGAAATGGAAAAGCTTCGGCAGCAGATGCGGCACGTGGCTCGCCTGTTCCGACAGCGCATGCCATTCGAACCAGGCGCGGTCCAGCGGCAGCGGCCAGCTGTCGCCGACCAGCCGGACATAGGGCAGGGCCTGCTTGACCACGAGCCCGCCGGCGGAGCCGCGGACGATGAAGACGAGGTTCAGGTTGCCGTCGCCGACCTCGGTCACCTGCCAGCCGGCCGGGTCGCCGCCCAGCGCGTCGCGGATCGCGGGCAGGCCGGCCAGATAGGGGCGGATCGACGCCTCGTCCAGCGGCCGGTAGTCCGGCCCGCCGGTCAGCCGGCTCTCCTGCGCTTCGCCCATATCTCTGTCTCCGCCCCGGTCTTGCTCTTGGACGGGGCGGAGTGTCCGAAGCCGGCTCCCCCGCTGTCAAGCGCGGCCGGTTGCGGGCCGGCCCCGATCGGTGCGATGCAGGGGCAAGCGAAGGGGAGGGAGACCGATGCAGACCGTTCCGCACAACCCGACCGAGGGCATCTATCCGGCGACGCCGGACTACATCCATGCGCTGGAGGTGCGGCAGCCGAACCGCATCCTCTATGTCGCCGGCACCATGGGGCTGGACGCGCAGGGCGTGCCCGGCAAGACGCTGGAGCAGCAGTTGGCGCTGATCTGGTCGAACATCCGCACCATCCTGGCCAGCGCGGACATGACCGTCCGCAACATCGTGCGGATCACCAGCTATCTGCGCGATCCGGCCTATGCCGAGGCCAACCAGGCTGCCCGCATCGCCGCGCTGGACGGCCATGTGGTGCCGACCACGGCCCTAGTGGCACAGACGCTGTCGCCGGACTGGCTGGTGGAGATCGAGGTCATCGCGGCGGCCTGAGACCGCCCGTGAATGTTACTGGCGTGGCCGTCTGATGGCGGTTTCTCCGCTTCCGGTGCTCACGCACCAAACGTGCGCTGCGCTCCGGTTCTCGAAACCACCACCAGCCGACTCACGCTAGCGCATTTCCGAACGGTCTCAGAGAGACGCGATCACCATTCCATCCGCACGTCTCGGCCGGTGGCGGAGCTCTCGATCGCCGCCTCGATCACCCGGATCACGTCGCGGCCGTCGCGCGGGTCGACCGGCGGCGGGGCGCCGTCGCGCACCGCCGCGGCGACGCCGTCATAGAAGGCGACATAGCGGCCGGGCGCGATCGCCAAGCGCTGCGGCTCCGGCCGGCCCGTCTCCTGCCCCACCGTCAGCCAGCCGGTCTCCGGCTCCGTCTGGGCGGTGCCGGCGCGCAGATGGTCCTCCTGCGGGTCGATTTCCATCTTGCGGAAGGTGGCGCGGTCGCCCTGCACCACCAGCCGCGCCCCGGGCTCCGCCACCAGGATGCGGCAGCGCAGCAGGGCCCGCGTGGGGCCGAAGCCGAGGGTGAAGATCGCATCGTCCACCGCCTCGGCACCGGGGCGGATGGCGCGCAGCTCGGCCCGCACGAAGTCCGGCCGGCCGAACAGCACCAGCGCCTGGTCGATCAGGTGAGAGCCCAGATCGTAGTGCAGCCCCGATCCCGGCACCGCCTGCTCGCGCCAGCGCGCCCGCACGGTCGGGCGGTAGCGGTCGTAGTTGGATTCGAAGGACAGCACCCGGCCCAGCCGGCCCTCGGCGATCAGGTCGCGCAGGGCCGGGAAGTCGCCGTCCCAGCGCCGGTTGTGGAACACGGTCAGCACCCGCCGCCGCTCCGCCGCCAGGGCGATCAGGTCGTCGGCCTCGGCCGCCGTCACCGTGACCGGCTTGTCGACCACGACATGCTTGCCGGCCTCCAACGCCCGGCGGGCCACGGCGTGGTGGCTGCCGCTCGGCGTCGCCACCACCACCGCCTCGACCGACGGGTCGGCCAGCAGGGCGTCGACGGTGACGATCGGCAGATCCGGCGGTGCGTCGGTCACGCTCTCCGGATTCCGCACCGCTGCCGCGGCCAGTTCGGTGCCGGGGCAGGCGGTGATCAGGGGGCCGTGGAACACCCGAGCGGCGGGGCCGTAGCCGATCAGGCCGATGCGGACGGGTTTCATGCGATGCGGGCTTCCGTTCCGGCGTCGAACACCACGGCCTTGCCCATGTCGAACACCAGCCGGCTGCGCTGGCCGGGCCGGGCCTCGGCGTCGGGGCGCAGGCGGGCCAGCACCTCCTTGCCGCCCATCTCGACCACGGCGATCAGGTCCGGGCCGGTCGGCTCGGTCACCTCGATCAGGCAGTCGGCCGCCAGCGTCGGGCCGCCGCTGCTGACCGCGCCCTGCGGGTCGGTGATGTTCTCCGGCCGCAGGCCCAGGATGATCTCGCGCCCGGCGGCACCGCGCAGCCCGTCATTGGCCGGCAGCGGCAGCACCACCTCGCCGTCATGCATCCGGTCGATGGCGGCGTGCGGGCCGCCATTGTGGTCGACCACCTTGGCCTTGATCAGGTTCATCGGCGGCGACCCCATGAAACCGGCGACGAAGGTGTTGGCCGGGGTGTCGTAGATCTCCCGCGGCGTGCCCAGCTGCTGCAGCTCGCCCGCCCGCATCACCGCGATGCGGGTGGCCAGGGTCATCGCCTCGATCTGGTCGTGGGTGACGTAGACGATGGTCGATTTCAGACGCTGGTGCAGCTTCTTGATCTCGGTCCGCATCTCCACCCGCAGCTTGGCGTCGAGGTTGGACAGCGGCTCGTCGAACAGGAAGATCTTGGGGTTGCGCACCAGCGCCCGGCCCATCGCCACGCGCTGGCGCTGGCCGCCGGACAGCTGACTGGGCTTGCGCTTCAGCAGATGCTCCATCTGTAGCAGCCTGGCGACCTCGGCGATCGCCTTGGCCCGCTGCTCCTTCGGCACGCCGCGCATCTCCAGCCCGAAGCCGATGTTCTGCTCCACCGACATGTTCGGGTACAGGGCGTAGGACTGGAACACCATGGCGATGTCGCGGTCCTTCGGGTGCAGGTCGTTCACCCGCTGGCCGTCGATGGCGATGCTGCCGTCCGAGATGGTGTCCAGCCCGGCGATCATGTTCAGCAGCGTGGACTTGCCGCAGCCGGACGGGCCGACCAGCACCAGGAACTCGCCGTCATCGATGCCGATATTGATGCCCTTGAGGATCTCGATCGCGCCGTAGCGCTTGATCACGTTCTGGATCGTGAGAGAGGCCATGGTGCGGTTATCCCTTCACCGCGCCCGCCATCAGGCCGCGCACGAAATAGCGGCCGGCGAGCACATAGACGACGAGCGTCGGCAGCGCGGCGATGATCGCCGCGGCCATGTGGACGTTGTATTCCTTCACGCCGGTCGAGCTGTTGACGATGTTGTTCAGCGCTACGGTCACCGGCATGGCGCCGCCGCCGCCTGCGAAGGACACGCCGAACAGGAAGTCGTTCCAGATGTTGGTGAACTGCCAGATCACCGTGACCACGATGATCGGGATCGAGTTCGGCAGCAGGATCCGCCAGAAGATGCGGAAGAAGCCGGCGCCGTCGATCATCGCCGACTTCACCAGGTCGTTCGGGAAGGCGGCATAGTAGTTGCGGAAGAACAGCGTGGTGAAGCACAGGCCGTACACCACATGGACGAAGATCAGCCCGGGCGTGGAGGAGGCGAGGCCCAGCAGCCCCAGCGTCCGCGCCATCGGCAGCAGCACGATCTGGAACGGGATGAAGCAGCCGAACAGGATCAGGGCGAAGACGATGCCGTCGCCTTTGAACCGCCATTTGGTCAGGACGTAGCCGTTCAGCGCGCCGAGCACGGCGGAGATCGCCACCGCCGGCACCGTCATCAGGATCGAGTTGAGGAAATAGCCCTTCAGCCCCTCGCAGGTCAGGCCGACGCAGGTGGTGCTCCAGGCGCTGACCCAGGGCTCCACCGTCGGGTTCTGCGGCAGCGACAGCAGGTTGCCGGCGCGCACCTCGTCCAGCGTCTTCAGCGAGGTCACGATCATAACGAAGAGCGGGAACAGGTAGATCAGCGCGAACACGCCGAGGATGGCGAACAGCCCCCAGCGCAGCGCCACCGACAGGCCCGAACGCGGGCCGGGGACCATCAATGAGGCATCAGTCACGGCGTCCACCCCGCAGCTCGGAGTAGAGATAGGGCACGATGATCGCGCTGATCGTGGCCAGCATGATCACGGCGCTGGCGGCGCCGAGGCCCATCTGGTTGCGGGTGAAGGTCAGGCTGTACATGTACAGCGCCGGCATCCAGGTCGAGGTGCCGGGCCCGCCCGCGGTCAGCGCCATCACCAGGTCGAAGCTCTTGATCGCCAGATGGGCGGAGACCACGAAGGCCGACAGGAACACCGGCCGCATCAGCGGGATGATGATCCGGCGGTAGGTCTGCGGCAGCGTCGCGCCGTCGATCGCCGCGGCCTTCAGGATGTCGCTGTCGACCCCGCGCAGCCCCGCCAGGAACATCGCCATGACGAAGCCGGAGGACTGCCAGACGCCGGCGATGACGACGGTGTAGATCGCCATGTCGCCATTGATCAGCCAGTCGAAGGTGAAGCTGGTCCAGCCTATGTCGTGCATCAGCTTGTCGAGGCCGAGGCCGGGGTTGAGGATCCACTTCCACGCCGTGCCGGTGACGATGAAGGAGATCGCCATCGGGTACAGGTAGATGGTGCGCAGCGCTCCCTCGATGCGGATCCGCTGGTCCAGCAGGATCGCCAGCATCAGGCCGATCGCGGTGCTGATCCCGATATACAGCACGCCGTAGATGCCGAGATTGGCCAGCGAGATGTACCATTTCGGATCGGCCCACAGCTTCTCGTACTGGACCGGGCCGGCCCATTGGAAGCTGGGCAGCATCGTCGAGCTGGTGAACGACAGGTACAGCGTGAACAGGATAAAGCCGTAGACGCAGATGATGGTCACGGCGAAGGACGGCGCCAGAACGAGCTTGGGCAATGTCGTCTGGAGCCAATCGAAGGGGGATCGGCGACCCGCGGTTGCGGGCTCGGAGATCGCGGCCATCGGCAGGCCCTCGATTCAAGCGGGGGGCGGAAAAAGCGGCGGGGGCCGGCGACCGGCCCCCGCGCACGGGTTTACTTGGCGAGCGCCACCGCGTCGACCAGGGCCTTCGCCGCATCGGCGGAGGATTGGTTCGAGTTGAAGAAGTTGGTGACGACGTCGTAGATCGCGCCCTTGACCGCGGCCGAGGCGGCGTGGCCATGCGCCAGGCTGGGCAGCATGCCGCCGGTCGACTTGAACGCGTCGCGGTCGGCCATCGACTTCTGGCCGCACGGGTCGAACTTGTCCGGCTTGACCTCGGTGTTGGCCGGGATCGACCCCTTCACCAGGTTGAAGCTCTCCTGGAAGCTCGGGCTCTCGATGGCGCTGGCCAGCTTCAGCTGCGCGTCCTGCCGAGCCTTGTCGTCCAGGCTGAACATGGCGAACTGGTCGCTGTTGAACAGGAACGCCTTCTCGCTGCCCGGATAGGGCACGCAGACGATGTCGACGCCCGGCTTCAGCCCGGCCTTGATGAACTCGCCCTTGGCCCAGTCGCCCATCACCTGCATACCGGCCTCGCCGTTGATCACCATGGCCGAGGCCAGGTTCCAGTCGCGGCCTGAGAAGTTCGGGTCGACCCAGCCGCGCAGCACGCGGAATTGGTCGAACGCCTTCTGCATGGTGTCCCCGCCCAGCGCCGCCGGGTCGAGGTCGACGAAGGCCTTCTTGTAGAAGTCGTTGCCGCCGACCGAGACGACGATCGCGTCGAAAATCGTCGATTCCTGCCAGGGCTGGCCGCCATGGGCCAGCGGGGTGATGCCGGCATCCTTGAACTTCTTGGCCAGGGCCTGGAACTCGTCCCAGTTGGTCGGGGCCTTGCCGCCGACCTTGTCGAGCAGCTTCTTGTTGATCCACAGCCAGTTGGTGCGGTGGATGTTGACCGGCGCCGCCACCCACTTGCCGTCATAGGTCGAGAAGGCCTGGATCGCCGGCGGGATGTGGTCGGCCCAATGCTCCTTCTGCGCCAGCGGCGTCAGGTCGGCCAGCACGCCCTGCTCGGCCCAGTCATGGACGGCGAGGCCGAGCAACTGCACCGAGGTCGGCTTGTCGCCGGCGGTCACGCGGGCCCGCAGCGCGGTCATCGCGGCATCGCCGCCGCCGCCGGCCACCGGCGCGTCCTTCCAGGTGACGCCCTCCTTCTGTAGCTGTTCCTTCAGGACGTTGAGGGCGGCGGCCTCGCCGCCGGAGGTCCACCAGTGCATCACCTCGACCTCCTCCTTGGCCTGGGCGGCCGCGGAGGGGGCATAGGCGGCAGCGGTCAGGGCCAGGAGGCTTGCCGCGGTCGCCGTCAGATACGTCTTGAACATTCCCTGCCTTCTCCTGTTCGACGCCCGCGCAGGAACGCGCAGGCATTCTCCGCCGTCGAACGCGGCGGATCTCGGTGGGGTCGGGCCCCGAACCTCGACTTTCCATCCGAGCCAAGCGGCCCGGCGGCGTAACGTCTCCATACGCCAAGCGGATGGGGCTGCGAAGCCGGAATCCCTTTGTCTGACGATTGTTTAGCGGCTGAAGCTCAATCGTCCGGGAGACGATTTTCGCGACGGGGGAGCTGTCGCGCTGCCGACAGGCGGACGTCCTGCACAGCGTGCCGCAGCATCGATGTCCTGCAATCCGCCAGTCGCCATATATCAAATGATGTAATTCTCTCAAAGGCTGGAATATTTTTCTCTCTATCAAATGTTAGAGCGGGCGAAGCGAAACGGCCCTATCCAGTGGATCCGGAGTGGCCACGCCATTCTCGTTCGGACTTTGCAGCGAATTTCGGGCGGAAATTGGACGGAACATCGAAAGTAGTCGGGCGTTTCATCCGCAGTTCACACCGAAGCGGCAATTGATCGTTCGATCATTGCGCATCATCCGGGGGAGGGGTGGAAGACCTCGAGTCCGGACACGGCAAGATTTTGCCCGTTTCGGCAATGGCCGAGGGCAGGAAAGGGTGGAGACATGACGAACCGGATCAAAGGAGACCCGTCCACCAGCTTCACGTCCCTGGTGTCGCCGAGGATGGCGGATCTTCGGCGCTACGCGGCATCGCTGACCCGAGACCCGGTGGATGCGGAGGACCTGCTGCAGGAGACGCTGATGCGCGCCTACTGCAAGTTCCATCTCTGGCAGCCCGGCACCAATCTGATGGCTTGGCTGGTGGTGATGATGCGCCGGCTGTTCCTGTCGAAATTCGTCGGCCAGGCCAATCGCGCGTCCAGCCATTTCCCGGTCGAGGATTGCGAGATCGCCGTGCCGATCAACCAGGAGCAGCGGGTGGAGATCGGCCGTGTCCAGGACTCCTGGTCGCGCCTCAGCCACGACCATCGCGAGGTGCTCGAGATCGTCGCCGTTGGCGGCGCCTCCTATGACGAGGCGGCCAGCACGCTCGGCGTCCCGGTCGGCACCGTCCGGTCCCGCCTCGGCCGGGCACGGCAAAGCCTGCGGCAACTGAGCGGCGTGCACTGAGCGCCCGCTTCCCGATGTCTGTACGGAATGGGCGCCCTCGCGGCGCCCTTTCTGCGAGAGCTTCTCGAGCAACCAATCCGTCATCCCCGCGAAAGCGGGGATCTCGCGACGCTTGCACAGAAAGAGATTCCCGCTTTCGCGGGAATGACGAGGAAGGGATAGGCCGTGCTGCGAAGAGGCCCCTCAGC
>NZ_JBCNNF010000161.1:0-14591 GCF_039594555.1 Inquilinus sp. | reverse complement strand
GCCCGGCCAGCAGCGCGCAGAGCTGCTCCAGCGTCGGCTTGGCCTCCGGGAAGCGGGCTTCGGCCGAGAAGCCGCCACGCCGGGCCCGGAAGACGTCCGGCGTCGACAGCGGCACGCCGGGATTGACCAGCAGGATCGGCATCCCGGCCAGGTCCGGCCCCGGCTCCAGCCGCTCGCCGACCCCGCCGAGCCAGGCGGTGCGGCCGGCCAGGCAGACCGGGACGTCGGCGCCCAACCCGGCCGCGACCTCGAGCAGGCGCGGATCGTCCGGGGCCAGATCCCAGAGGGCGGCGAGGCCGCGCAGCACCGCCGCGGCGTCGGCCGAGCCGCCGCCGATCCCGGCCGCCACCGGCAGCCGCTTGTCGAGGGTGACGGCGATGCCGTCCGGCCGCCCGGTCGCGGCCGCCAGCCGCCGCACCGCGCGCAACGCCAGGTTGTCGTCGCCCGGCGGAATGGCGCCGGCGAAGGGGCCGGTGACGGTCAGGGCCGGGGTTTCGGCCGGCGCCAGGGTCAGCCGGTCGCCGACATCGGCAAACACCACCAGGCTGTCCAGCAGATGGTATCCGTCCGCGCGCTTGCCGACGACGTGGAGATACAGGTTGACCTTGGCCGGCGCGGTGCCGGTCCAGACCTTGCCGGGCCGTGTCACGATCAGTTCGACTTGACCGGGGCCGACGCTTCCTGGGCGGGCAGGCCGTTGGCCAGCTTGTCCTGGATCTTGTCCTTCGGCGGGTCGCCCTCGGTGGTGCGCAGCGCCGCCTCCCACTGGTAGCGCGCCTCCAGCTTGCGGCCGACCCGCCAATAGGCGTCGCCCAGATGGTCGTTGATGGTCGGGTCCTCGGGCTTCAGCGAAATCGCCTTCTCCAGCGTCTCCACCGCCTTGTCCATCTGGTTGGTGCGGTAATAGACCCAGCCCAGGCTGTCGGTGATGTAGCCGTCATTCGGCGACAGGTCGACCGCCTTGCGGATCAGGTCCTCCGCCTCCTTCAGGTCCTTGCCGCGGTCGAGCAGCGAGTAGCCGAGGTAGTTCAGCAGGTTGGCGTGGTCCGGGTTCAGCCCGATGGCGCGGCGCAGATCCTGCTCGGCCCGGTCGAACCGGCCGGCCCGCTCCAGCGCGATGCCGCGGCGGTAGAGGAAGGTCCAGTCCACCTCCTCCAGCCGCTTCTGGCGGCGGGCCGCGTCGTCATAGGCGACGACGGCGGAGGCGAAATCCTGCTTCGCCCGGTACAGGTCGCCGAGGCGGAGATAGCCGGCCTGACTGTCCGGCCGCTCCGATACCAGGTCGGAGGCCAGCGCGATGCCCTTGTCGAACTGCTCCAGCCCCTCATAGGCCAGGGTCTCGCGCACCCGCGCCATCCAGCCGGCCGGCGTGCCGTCCGGCAGCGATTCATAGGCGGCGATGGCGTTCTGGTACTGCTCCTGCCCGGCCAGCACGTCGCCCAGCAGGATCTGCGCCACCGGGAAGTCCGGCCGCAGATACAGGGCGAGGCGGGTGTAGATCAGGGCGGTGTCGCCGCCCTGGGAATCGCGGTCCTGGCTGACGGCGCTGGCGATGTAGAACAGCGCCTCGGCCAGCCCGTCGGCCGGGCTGCCGATGATCGGCTGCGCCCGCTCGCCCTTGTCCAGGCGCTGGATCGCCGGCTCCAGCAGCAGGTTGTCGCCGTTCTGGTCGGTGAAGCTGCGATAGACCTGCCGCGCCTTGTCGCGCTGGCCTTCGCGCTGATAGACGCTGGCCAGCCCCTCGACCAGCCGCACCGTGCCGCCCATGTCGCCCAGCGCCTCATAGGCCTTCTGCGCGCCGTCCAGGTCACCGAGATAGTCGAGGATCAGCGCCTTCTGGATCGACCCCAGCGCGTCCGGCCGCGCCTGCTTCAGCAGCGGATCGAGGCTGGACAGCGCCGCCTTGCCGTCGCCGGCGCCAACCCGCAGCCAGGCCGAGATGATCGGCGTGATCGACTTGGCGGTGCCTTCCGCCTCCATCGTCTTCAGCCGGTCCAGGGCGCCGCGCCATTGGCCGACCTTGGCATCGTTCAGGATCAGGGTGATGCGGACCAGCTGGTCGGCGGTGTCCGCCGTGTCCAGGCGCCGGGCCAGCTTGGCGGCACCGTCGACATCGCCGCCGGCGAGGGTCAGGGTGAAGCTGCGCCGCAGCAGCGCCAAGTTGTCCGGATCCGCCGCCAGCACCTGGCTGAAGAAGCGCCCGGCGGCGGAGAGGTCGCGGGCCGCCAGCGCATGGGCGCCGGCGAGATAGGCGCCCGCGACGGTGCGCGGATCGGTGGCGGCCTCGGCGGCCGGCGGCCGCAGCACGGCCGTCGCCGCGACACAGGAGGCCAGGAGGGTCGTCCGCCAGACGGTCATGCGCGCGTCCAATTCCGCCGATAGGGTGCCGTGGTACCCGAAGCTAGGGTGCCGGACGGCCGCAGGCAATGCCTGTTCGCCGCGACCATTGGGCCCATCTATATTATTGAGAGCCGTCACCGCGCGCCCGGCTCGCACTTGTGCCCACCCGAAAAAACGCTACAGTCGCGCGCGTCGGTAAGACCATGGAAGGCGCCAACGCGGCCGTGACCGGTAAATCCAGCTACACCTACGAAGACCTGCTCTCCTGCGCGCATGGCGAGCTGTTCGGCCCTGGCAACGCCAAGCTGCCGCTGCCGCCCATGCTGATGATGGACCGGATCACCACCATCAACGACAACGGCGGCGCCTATGGCAAGGGCGAGGCGGTGGCGGAGTTCGACATCCGCCCGGACCTGTGGTTCTTCGCCTGCCATTTCGAGAACGACCCGGTGATGCCGGGCTGCCTGGGCCTGGATGCGCTGTGGCAGCTGCTGGGCTTCTTCCTGGGCTGGACCGGGGCGCCGGGCAAGGGCCGGGCGCTGTCGACCGGCGAGGTCAAGTTCACCGGCCAGGTGCTGCCCGACGCCAAGCTGGTGACCTACCGCCTGGACCTGAAGCGGGTGATCAACCGCAAGCTGGTGCTGGGCATCGCCGACGGCAGCGTCGCCGTCGACGGCAAGATCATCTTCGAGGCCAAGGATCTGAGGGTCGGCCTGTTCACGTCGACCGAAGCGTTCTGACGAACCGCGGAGAACCACCATGCGACGCGTCGTCGTCACCGGGCTCGGCATCGTCTCGAGCATCGGCAACAACCAGGACGAAGTCACCGCCAGCCTGCGCGAGGGCCGCTCCGGCATCGTCGCCGCGCCGGAGTACAAGGAGCTGGGCTTCCGCTGCCATGTCCACGGCACCGTGAAGCTGGACCCGGCCGACCATGTCGACCGGCGCATCCTGCGCTTCATGGGCCCGGGCGCGGCCTACAACTACATCGCCATGGCCCAGGCCATCGCCGATGCCGGGCTGGAGGACAGCGACGTCTCGAACGAGCGCACCGGCCTGATCATGGGCTCCGGCGGGCCGTCGACCTCGAACCAGGTCGACGCGGCGGACATCACCCGCGAGAAGGGCCCGAAGCGGATCGGCCCCTACATGGTGCCGCGCTGCATGTCGTCGACCAACTCAGCGACGCTGGCGACGCCGTTCAAGATCAAGGGCGTCAACTACTCGATCTCCTCCGCCTGCTCGACCTCGGCGCACTGCATCGGCAACGGCGCGGAGCTGATCCAGTGGGGCAAGCAGGACATCGTCTTCGCCGGCGGCGGCGAGGAGCTGCACTGGACCCTGTCGGTGCTGTTCGACTCGATGGGCGCGTTCTCCTCGCGCTTCAACGACACGCCGGAGCGCGCCAGCCGCGCCTATGACCGCGACCGCGACGGCTTCGTCATCGCCGGCGGCGGCGGCACCGTGGTGCTGGAGGAGTTGGAGCACGCCCGCGCGCGCGGCGCCAAGATCTATGGCGAGCTGGTCGGCTACGGCGCCACCTCGGACGGCTACGACATGGTCGCGCCGTCGGGCGAGGGCGCGGTGCGCTGCATGCGCCAGGCCCTGGTGACGGTGGACACGCCGGTCGACTACATCAACACCCACGGCACCTCGACCCCGGTCGGCGACGTCACCGAGCTGGGCGCGATCCGCGAGGTGTTCGGCGACAGGGCGCCGAAGATCAGCTCGACCAAGTCGCTGTCCGGCCATTCGCTGGGCGCCGCCGGGGTGCACGAGGCCATCTACAGCCTGCTGATGATGAAGCACGACTTCATCGCCGCCAGCGCCAATATCGAAAATCTCGACCCGGCCGCGGAGGGTTTCCCGATCGTGCGGCAACGGATCGACAATGCCGGGCTGACCACCGTCCTCTCCAACAGCTTCGGCTTCGGCGGGACCAACGCGACGCTCGCCTTCAAGCGGTACGCTGCATGACCACCACTTCGACCGAACGCCGCGGCACCGGCCTGATGGCCGGCAAGCGCGGCCTGATCATGGGCGTCGCCAACAACCACTCGATCGCCTGGGGCATCGCCTCGACGCTGGCGCGCGAGGGGGCCGAGCTGGCCTTCACCTACCAGGGCGACGCCTTCCGCAAGCGGGTCGAGCCGCTGATCCAGTCGATCGGCGCCAGCTTCCTGGCGCCCTGCGACGTCGAGGACGAGGCCTCGGTCGACGCCCTGTTCCAGCGGCTGGGCGCGGAATGGGGGTCGATCGACTTCCTGGTCCACGCCATCGCCTATTCCGACAAGGAAGAGCTGAAGGGCCGCTACCTCGACACCACGGCCGAGAACTTCAGCCGCACCATGCGGATCAGCTGCTACAGCTTCACCGCGCTGGCGAAGCGGGCGGCGGCGATCATGCCGAATGGCGGCAGCCTGCTGACCCTGACCTATCTGGGCGCCGAGCGGGTGATGCCGAACTACAACGTCATGGGCGTGGCCAAGGCGGCGCTGGAGGCCAGCGTGCGCTACCTAGCGGCCGATCTGGGCCCGCAGGGCATCCGGGTCAACACCATCTCGGCCGGGCCGATGCGGACCCTGGCCGGCAGCGCCATCGGCGATGCGCGCTACGTGTTCCGCTTCAACCAGCAGAACAGCCCGCTGCGCAAAAACGTCACCCTCGACGAGGTCGGCGGCGCCGCCCTGTACCTGCTGGGGCCGCTGTCGACCGGCGTCACCGGCGAGGTGCACCATGTCGATGCCGGCTACCACGCCATCGGCATGCCGGCCGCGCCGCGCAACAGCGAGGCGGCGGAGGCCTGACCGCTTTCCTGAATCGTCATCCCCGCGAAAGCGGGGATCTCCTCGGATCGGAGGGATTCCGTGTCTGCGCCGCGGCACTGCGTGCCGCAGCGCGCACGGGATGACGATGGATAGGGATTCAACTCCGCTGATATGATGTCCGCCCGACAGGTCATAGGGCTGGCCATGAGGCATATGACGGCTTTGCGGATCGTCGGTGGGATCGCGATCGCGGCCTTCCTGGTTCCCGGCGTGCCGTCCCGGGCCGCCGAAAAGCCGACCCCGGTCGACGAGATGGATTCCTACAGCATCATCTGCATCGGCCCGCGCGGCCGGATCGTGTTCTCGACCTCCGACGCCTATGGCGTCTCGGTCGATCCGAGCGGGACGGTCTACACCTACCGCACCGGCTGGCTGTCCGACCGCACCTACACCTATGTCCGGGGCGACGGCGTCTCCTGCGTGATCCGGCCCAGCCGCTGACGCGGCCGGGGCAGCCCAGACCTGCGCCCCGGCCGGTTGAGCCGGCTGCGGCGCCTCGGTTAGGCTTTCCGCCGACCCGCGCAAGGAGACGCCATGGCCAAGCAGTTCCCGGAGATCTCGCCGGCCCTGCGGGAGTTCATCCTGCGCCAGCGAATCTTCTTTACGGCCTCCGCCGCCAACACGGGACGGGTCAATGTCTCGCCCCGCGGCACCGACATGCTGCGGATCCCGGGGCCGAACGCCGCCTTCTATCTCGACCTGACCGGCAGCGGCAACGAGACCGCGGCGCATCTGCGCGCCACCGGCCGGCTGACCCTGATGCTCTGCGCCTTCGAGGGCGCGCCGATGATCCTGCGGCTGTACGGCGCCGGCCGGGTGCTGCGCCGCGGCGGCCCCGAATACACGCGCCTGCTGGAGGCGGAGTATGGCGGCGAGGAGCCGGTCGGCGCCCGGCAGATGGTGTGGCTGGACATCGACCTGGTCCAGACCTCCTGCGGCTTCGGCGTGCCGCTGTTCGACCATGCCGGCGAGCGGCCGACCCTGGCGCGCTGGGCCGAAGCGAAGGAGAAGCAGGAGGGGCTGGAGGCCTATCGCCGGCTGAAGAACACCCGCAGCATCGACGGGCTGCCGACCGGCCTGTTCGAGGAGGATCCGGCGGAGGCCAGGTGATCCGCGCCCCGAACAGGCCGTGGCGTCGCGGCTAGCCTTCCCCGGCGGCCGCCAAAGCCTGGGTCAGGTCGGCGACCAGGTCCTCGACATGCTCGATGCCGATCGAGACGCGGATGGTGGCGTCGGAGATGCCGATCCGCTCCCGCGTCTCCTTCGGCACGCCGGAATGCACCGTGGTCGCCGGGTGGCAGACCAGGGATTCGGTGCCGCCCAGGCTGACCGCCAGCTTGAAGATGCGCAGCGCGTTGAGGAAGCGGAAGGCCTCGGCCTCGCCGCCTTTGATGTCGAAGGAGAAGGTGGTGCCGGCCCCGGTGCATTGCCGGTCGAACACCGCCCGCTCCGGGCTGCCCGCCGGCAGCAGGGCCGGGTAGTAGACGCGGGCGACCTGCGGATGCTCGGCCAGGAACCGGGTCACGGTCTCGGCGTTGCGGCAGGCGGCGGTCATGCGCAGCGACAGCGTCTCCAGCGACCGCGCGATCATCCAGGCCGAATGCGGGTCCAGCTGGGTGCCGATGGCGCCGCGCAGCAGCTTGACCTGCCGGACCTGGTCGCGCCGGCCCAGCACCGCGCCGGCCACCAGGTCGCTGTGGCCGCCGACATATTTGGTCAGGGAATAGACCACGATGTCGGTGCCGTGCCGGATCGGCTTCTGGAAGATCGGGCCCAGCAGGGTGTTGTCGCAGACGATCACCGGGGTGTGGCCCTGCTTCGACCCGATCTCGTCGGCCACCGCCCGCACCAGCTCGAGATCGACCAGGGTGTTCAGCGGGTTCGACGGCGTCTCGACCAGGATCACCGAGACGCGGCCCTTGGCCATCGCCTCCTCCGCCGCCTTGCGGATCACGGCACCGTCGACGCCGTCCGGAAAGCCGACCGCGCCGATCTGGAACGGCGTCAGGGTGCGGGCCACCAGCGTCTCGGTACCGCCATACAGCGGCTGGCTGTGCAGGATGACGTCGCCCGGCCGGGCGAAGGCCAGCAGCGTGGTGGCGATCGCCGACATGCCGCTGGAGAAGATGCCCGCCGCCTCGGCCCCCTCATAGATCGCCAGACGGTCCTCGACGATCTCGCTGTTCGGGTGGTTGAAGCGGGAATAGACCAGGCCGGCATCGGCCCCCGGCTTCGGCTCGCGCCGGCCGGCGGTGTAGTCGAAGAAATCCCGCCCCTCCTCGGCCGACTTGAACACGAAGGTCGAGGTCAGGAAGACCGGCTGCTTGACCGCGCCCTCGGACAGGGTCGGGTCGTAGCCGTAGCCGAGCATCAGCGTCTCGGGGTGCAGCTTGTGGTTGCCGATGCGGTCCTTGCGGTAGCCCGATCCGGCCATGACGATTCTCCTGGAAAGGCGGCGTTGGCGCGGAGACTACTCCGGATCGTTCCGGAATTCCGCAACGACGGCGTGGAGACCGCCCCTCAGTGGTCGTAGCCTTCGCCGGACCTGACCTTCCCGCGGAACACCCAATAGGCATAGGTGGTGTAGACCAGGATCAGCGGGATCAGGAAGGCGACGCCGATCAGCAGGAACAGCTGCGACGAGGCCGGGGCGGCGACGTCCCAGATGGTCAGGTCGGGCGGCACCACATGGGGCCACAGGCTGATCGCCAGGCCGGTGTAGCCCAGCACGAACAGCGCCATGGTGTAGAGGAACGGCCCGTAGTCCGAGCCGCGCTGCAGCGACAGCCACAGCCGCCAGGCGAACAGCACCACCAGGATCGGCACCGGCGCGAACCACAGCGTGTTCGGCCAGGTGAACCAGCGATCGGCGATCGACCGGTCGAGGAACGGCACCCACAGGCTGACCACTGCCATGAAGAACAGCACGCCGAGCAGCAGCCGGAGGGTGGCGTCGCGGGCCCAGCCCTGCAGCGTGCCTTCGGTCTTCATCACCAGCCAGGCGGCGCCGAGCAGCCCGTAGCCCAACACCAGGGCCACGCCGGTCATCAGGCTGAAGGGCGAGATCCAGTGGAACGCCCCGCCGGTGAAGTGGCCGTCGGTCACCGGGAAGCCCTGGACGAAGGTGCCCAGCACCACGCCCTGGAAGAAGGTGGCCAGCAGGCTGCCGCCGGCGAAGGCCACGGTCCACAGCCACTTGCTGGTGTGGGCCTTGAACCGGAATTCGAAGGCGACGCCGCGGAAGATCAGCCCCATCACCATGAAGGTGATCGGCAGGTACAGCGCCGGCACGATAATCGAGAAAGCGACCGGGAACACCGCCAGCAGGACGACGCCGCCCAGCACCAGCCAGGTCTCGTTGCCGTCCCAGATCGGCGCGACCGAGTTCATCATCAGGTCGCGGTCCTCCTCCGTCCGGGCCCAGGGGAACAGGATCCCGACACCGAGGTCGAACCCGTCCATCAGCACGTACATGAACACCCCGACGGCGGCGATCGCGGCCCAGATCAGGGGCAGGACGGTCGGAATCGTCCAGACATCCGGCGTCATGGCATCACTCCCGGGATTCGAAGGAGGCGTCGGGCAGCGAGAACGGCCGCGCCGGGGTCTTGAAGGTCTCCTCGCGATCGGCTTCGGGGGCTTCCGGCCCGACCCGCACCAGCTTGACGATGTAGTAGACTGCTGAGCCGAGCAGGATCGCGTAGACCGCGACGTACAACACCAGCGACAGCAGCACGCTGCCGGCGCCGACCGGCGACAGCGCATCGGCCGTGCGCAGGATGCCGTTGACCACCCAGGGCTGGCGGCCGATTTCGGTGGTGAACCAGCCGGCGATTACGGCGACGAAGCCGGAGGGCAGCATCAGCACCATGAAGCGCTGGAACCAGCGGCTGTCATAAAGCCGCCCCACCGCCCGCAGCCACAGGCCCAGCAGCGCGGCGCCGAGCATCAGGAAGCCGAGGCCGACCATGATGCGGAAGGTCCAGAACACGATGGCGACCGGCGGCCGGTCCTGCACCGGGAACTCCTTCAGCCCCCGCACCACCCCGTCCCAGCTATGGGTCAGGATCAGCGAGCCGAGATGCGGGACCTCGAGCACGAAGTCGTTCTTCTCGCCGCCCTGGTCGGGCCAGGCGAACAGGATCAGCGGCACGTCGCCGCTGGTCTCCCAATGCGCCTCGATCGCCGCCAGCTTGGCCGGCTGGTTGGCGCGCACCTCCAGCCCCGCCTGGTCGCCGATGAAGATCTGCACCGGCGCCAGAACGGCAATCAGCCACAGCCCCATCGAGAAGGCCTGGCGCGATTCCAGCACGCTGCGGCCGCGCAGCAGGTACCAGGCCGAGACGCCGGCGATGACGAAGGCGGTGGTCAGGTAGGCGGCCACCACTGTATGCGCGAAGCGCACCGGAAAGGACGGGCTGAACACGATCTGCAGCCAGTCGGACGGGACCAGGGCGCCATTCGCCACCTCGTAGCCCGCCGGGGTGTGCAGGAAGGAGTTGGCCGACAGGATCCAGAAGGCGGAGATCGCGGTGCCGACCGCCACCGCGGCGGTGGCCCCGAAATGGACGATCCTCGGCACCTTGTCCCAGCCGAACAGCATGATGCCGAGGAAGCCGGCCTCGAGGAAGAAGGCCGTCACCACCTCGTAGCCGAGCAGCGGCCCGAGGATGCTGCCGCCGGCCCGGGTCAGGCCGGCCCAGTTCGTGCCGAACTGGTAGGTCATGACGATGCCGGTGACCACGCCGACGCCGAAGGAGACGGCGAAGATCTTGATCCAGAACTTGTAGAGCGTCCGGTATTCCGCCCGCCCGGTCTTCAGATACAGCCCTTCCAGCACCGCCAGCCAGCTGGCGATGCCGATCGTGAAGGCCGGGAACAGAAAGTGGAAGGAGACGACGAAGGCGAATTGGAACCGGGACAGGAGGACTGGATCGAGATCCATGACAATTCTCCTTCGGCAAACCGCCTGGCCGCGGCCGCCTTATTTCTTGGCTCGGAAAGAATATGCCACAGAACAGCGGGGAATTTCACGGCCGGATGACGTGCCATAAGGCCCCAGCCGGGCGACACGTCGCAGCGCAGCGAAGCGGCCCGGCATGCTAGGGCTGTTCCTTCCCCCAGGACGGAGGGCTATGCTCCGGCCATGAGCTTCACCGACGCCCAGATCAAGCGCTATGCGCGCCACATCCTGCTGCCCGAGGTCGGCGGCAAGGGTCAGGAAAAGCTGCTGGCCGCCCGCGTGCTGGTGATCGGCGCCGGCGGCCTCGGCTCGCCCCTGCTGCTCTATCTCGCCGCCGCCGGGATCGGCACCATCGGCCTCTATGACGACGACCTGGTCGAGCTGTCCAACCTGCAGCGCCAGGTGGTGCACGACACCACCACGCTGGGCCAGCTGAAGGTCGACAGCGCCATCCTCCGGCTGCAGGCGCTGAACCCGGAGGTGAAGGTCGAGCGTTTCGCCGAGCGGCTGACCGCCGCCGCGGCGCCGGAGCGGATCGCCGCCTTCGACATCGTGGTCGACGGCAGCGACAACTTCGCCACCCGCTATCTGCTGAACGACGCCTGCTTCCTGGCCGGGCGGCCGCTGGTCTCCGCCGCGATGCTGCGCTTCGAGGCGCAGCTGTCCACCTTCAAGGCGCATCTCGGCGCGCCGCACCCCTGCTATCGTTGCCTGTTCCCGGCGCCGCCCGACCCCGGTACGGTGCCCAGCTGCTCCGAGGCCGGGGTGTTTGGCGCCCTGCCCGGCGTGCTGGGATCGATGCAGGCGATCGAGACGATCAAGGAGATCCTCGGGATCGGCGAAGGCCTGTCCGGCCGACTGCTGCTGTACGACGCGCTGGAGGCGCGGCTGCGCGAGATCGCCCTGCCGCGGGACCCGGACTGCCCGCTGTGCGGCGACCACCCGACGATGACCGACCTGTCGCATCACCATGGCTGAGGGCGTCGGCGCGCTGTCGATCGTGGTGTTCGACGGCCGCTTCGACCGGGTGCATTACGCGCTGGTCCTGGCCAGCGCCGCCGCCGCCACCAACCGCCGGGCGACGCTGTTCTTCACCGGCCAGGCCCTGCGGGCGCTGCTGCCCGAGGGCTGGCGCCGGCTGGACGGCGATGCCGAGGCGCAGGAGGCGGGCTTTGCCGCCCGCCGGGTGGCGACCTTCGCCGAGCTGCTGGAGGCCTGCCAGGCGCTGGGCGTGCGCTTCATCGCCTGCGAGATGGGGCTGCGCGCCCTGGGCCTCGCCGCCGCCGACCTGGTCGTGCCGGCCGAGATCGCCGGCGTCGTCACCCTGCTGGCCGAATCGCCGCGCGACGGCCAGTTACTGTTCATCTGATCGCTCAGGACACCGGCATCCGGAACAGGAACGCCGGCGCCGAGGTCAGCCGGTCGCTGCGGCTGCCCGAGGAGCCGTTGGTCGAGAGCTGCACCGTGCGCGCATCGCCGTCGATCGGACCGACGAAGACGAAGCTGGCGGTGACCCGTGAGCGGGGGCCGATCTGCACTTCCGGGTTGTCCGCTGGCGGCACGAAGGGATGGCTGCGGCCCCGGTCATCCACCAGGACCAGACTGCCGCCATGATTGAGCGAGACGGCGCGGTCGGACAGGTTGGTGATGGTGGCCGCGACGATGACGCTGTCGGCGCGATAGGTGATGCTGCTCAGCGTCATCGCCACGCCGCTCGGATGCGCCTGCTGCTGCTCCAGCCGGACGGTGCGGCCGGGATCCTGTACGGGCGGGGCGGAGGATGCCGTGGGGGCGGCAGGATTGGTTGCGGGCGCGGGAACCATCAGCGGCTGGGACGGGCGCGAGGGCAGGCCCGGCGCGACCAGCGGCTGCGACGGGGTCGGGGTCGACGGGGCCCGAGGGTTCGGCACCGCATCCAGCAATTGCGCCTGGGCCGCCGCCGTCATTGCCAGGACGGCGAGCGCGATGAGAATCGGCCGGATCGTCATCAAAGGCCTCCCGATCTCCATTGCTTGTTCTGCCCACTTGGTCTGTCAACCCGTGGTCGGCCCCGTGGTTCCGGACGCGAAATATCTGCAAGATGCTTTCTCAATAACAAAAGAATGATACCGTGAAGCCAGTCAGCGCGAGCCGCGCGGAAGACTGCACAGATGCCCCCTTGATCAGAGCCGGAGGAGACAGG
The DNA here is from genome assembly GCF_039594555.1 of Inquilinus sp. GTDB lineage: Bacteria > Pseudomonadota > Alphaproteobacteria > DSM-16000 > Inquilinaceae > Inquilinus. The sequence continues at coordinate 2,278 of NZ_JBCNNF010000161.1, read as the reverse complement.
CCAATCATGTCGGGATCCTGGACAGCACGGCGGCGCGGGCCCGCCCTCGCTCTTGGCCTCATCCTCCTCGCGGGCTGCAACGAGTCCTCCGACAAGCAGGCCCAGGCGCCGCAGATGCCGCCGCCTGCTGTCGGCGTCGTCACCGCCGCCAAGCGGCCGGTGGCCGAGGGCGTGACCTTCGTCGGCCGGGTCCAGGCGATCGACAAGGTCGATCTGGTGGCCCGGGTTGAAGGCTTCCTGAAGCAGCGGGCCTACACCGAGGGGCAGGAGGTGAAGGCCGGCGACCTGCTGTTCGTGCTCGAGAAGGACACCTATCAGGCCGCGGTCGACCAGGCCCAGGCCAACCTGGCCAGCGCCCAGGCCAATGCCGACAATGCCAAGCTGCAGGCCGACCGTGCCCGCGACCTGATCCGGAACCAGAACGTCTCGCAGGCGACGCTGGACGACCGCATCGCGGCGGAGAAATCGGCCAACGCGGCGGTGCAGCAGAACCAGGCGGCGCTGGAGCAGGCGCAGATCAATCTCGGCTACACCCAGATCGCGGCGCCGTTCGACGGCCGCGTCGGCATCTCCAACTTCAGCGTCGGCGCGCTGGTCGGGCCGTCGAACGGCGCCCTGGCCACCATCGTCAGCCAGGACCCGATCTACGTCACCTTCCCGGTCAGCGACCGCTTCATCCAGGACGTGCAGCAGGCCAGCGGGTCCGGCCGGGTCGAGCCGCAGGACGTGGTGGTGCACCTGACCCTGGCCAACGGCTCGCAATACCCCGAGACCGGCAAGATCGACTTCACCGACGTCAAGGTCGACCAGAACACCGACACGCTGCTGGTGCGGGCGCAGTTCCCGAACCCGAAGCGCATCCTGACGGACGGGCAGTACGCCCGGGTGACGGCGGAGCGGAAGACCCCGGTCGAGGCGCTGGTGATCCCGCAGCGCGCGATCCTGACCGACCAGACCGGCAACTACGTGCTGGTGGTGGGCCAGGACAAGAAGGCGGCCGCCAAGCACATCACCACCGGCGCCAACCAGGGCGCCGACGTGGTGGTGCAGCAGGGGCTGAATGACGGCGACGTCGTCATCGTCGACGGCGTGCAGAAGGTCCGCCCGGGCCAGGAGGTGAACCCGGCGCCGGCGGCGGCCGAGGCGACGACGCCGGCCAAGCCGGCGGGGAACTGACCCCATGCTGTCCTCGATCTTCGTCGATCGGCCCCGCTTCGCGATCGTCATCGCCATCGTCATCACGCTGGCCGGGCTGATCGCGATCCGCAGCATCCCGATCGCCCAGTTCCCCGACATCGTGCCGCCGCAGGTCTCGGTCAGCGGCGCCTATCCCGGCGCCAGCGCGGCCGTGGTCGAATCGACCGTGGCCCAGCCCATCGAGGCCCAGGTCAACGGCGTCGACAACATGCTGTACATGTCGTCGACCAGCGGCAGCGACGGCTCCTACTCGCTGACCGTCAGCTTCGCCGTCGGCACCGACCCGGACATCAACACCGTCAACGTCCAGAACCGCGTGGCGCTGGCCGAGCCGAAACTGCCGCCCGAGGTCACGGCCCAGGGCCTGACGGTGAAGAAGCAGTCCTCGGCGATCCTGCAGCTGGTCACCCTGTACTCGCCGGACAAGAGCCAGGACGACCTGTTCCTGAACAACTACGCGATCATCAACGTCGTCGATTCGCTGGCCCGCGTGCGCGGCGTCGGCCAGGCGTCGCTGTTCGGCACCCAGAACTACGCGATGCGGATCTGGTACAGCACCGACCAGCTGACCAGCTTCGGCCTGACCCCGAACGACATCGTCACGGCGGTGCAGAGCCAGAACGTGCAGGCCGCGGTCGGCCGGCTGGGCGCCCAGCCGATGCCGGACGACCAGCAGATCCAGGTGACGCTGCAGACGCTGGGCCGGCTGACCGACGTCAAGCAGTTCGAGAACATCATCCTGCGCGCCAACCCGGACGGGTCGGTGGTGCGGCTGAAGGACGTGGCGCGGCTGGAGCTGAACAGCCAGTCCTACGACACCACCGCCCGGCTGAACGGCGCCCCGGCCGCGGTGATCGGCATCTATCAGTCGCCCGGCTCCAACGCCGTCGCCGCCGCCGAAGGCGTGCGGGCGGAGATGGAGCGGCTGAAGGAGCGGTTCCCCGCCGGGGTCGATTATCGCATCACCTACGACACCACCGTCTTCGTCAGCGAGACGATCGGCGAGGTGATCAAGACCCTGCTCGAGGCCTTCGTGCTGGTCGCGATCGTGGTGTTCGTGTTCCTGGGCAATTTGCGCGCC
>NZ_JBCNNF010000160.1:0-14597 GCF_039594555.1 Inquilinus sp. | reverse complement strand
GCTGTGCGCCCAGTCGCTGTCGTCGCGGCAGCCGCATCGCGGCCCGGTGCGCGACTACAGCGACCGCAGCGGCTTTCCGGACGCGCCGGAGCGGATGCGCGGCAAGGCGCGGACCACGATGTCGGTCCAGGAGGCGATGAACCATGGCTGAACCGGCTGACACACTGGCGCTGGTGACCGGTGCCTCCAGCGGCATCGGCCTTGAGCTGGCGCGCTGCTTCGCCCGCGACGGTCACCGCCTGATCCTGGTCGCGGAGGAGGAAGCACCGCTGCTCGAGGCGGCGGAGGTGCTGCGGCAGGCTGGTTCGCCGTCGGTCGAGACCGTGGCGGTCGATCTCGCCCGCCCCGACGGGCCGGACCAGGTCCGGGCCGCGGCGGAGGCCATCGGCGTGCTGCCGGACTTCCTGGTGAACAACGCCGGGGTGGGCGTCTTCGGCGATTTCGCGCGGGAGACGCGGTGGGAGGACGAGCTGCGGCTGGTTCAGCTCAACGTGATCGGCATGCTGCGGCTGACCAAGCTGTTCGCCGGCGACATGGTGGCGCGCGGATCGGGACGGATCCTGATCACCTCCTCGGTCGCCGCCATCGCGCCGTCGCCGCTGCAATCCGTCTACTCGGCCAGCAAGGCCTTCGACTACGCCTTCGCCGAAGGCATCGCCAATGAGCTGGCCGACACCGGTGTCACCGTCACGGCGCTGCTGCCGGACGCGACCGAGACCGAGTTCTTCGCCCGCGCGGGGATGGAGGACACCAAGCTCGGCCAGAAGTCGAAGGCGGACCCGGCCGATATCGCCCGCGCTGGCTACGACGCGATGATGAAGGGCAGGGACCACGTCATCGCCCCCTTCACCGCGAAGCTGAAGACCGGGCTGACCGCGGTGATGCCCCAGAGCGTGGTGACTGGGATGGCCCGGGCCGACTGACGCAGGAATCGTACTTGGAACCGGGGCCTTCGCGGTCTCGTTGGCCTGCCGTCGGAGGCCTGGACCGAGGCATCGAATTGCGCCACCGCATCCTCGTCGCAATCACGGTCGTCGCCGCCCTGGCCGGGGCGGCGCAGGCCCAGGATCTGCCGCAGCCACCGGCCGCGGCGGCGCCGCCCGAGGATGGGCAGTGGGCGATGCCGGCGAAGAACTACGCCAGCACCCGCTACAGCGGCCTCGACGAGATCAACACCGGCAACGTCGCCCGGCTGCAGGTCGCCTTCACCTTCTCGCTCGGCGTCGATCGCGGGCAGGAGGCGCCGCCGCTGGTGGTGGGCGACACGATGTTCATCGCCACGCCCTATCCGAACGTCCTCTACGCGCTCGACCTGTCCAAGCCGGGCGCTCCCCTGAAATGGAAGTTCGAGCCCAAGCCTGAGGCCGCGGCCCAGGGCGTGGCCTGCTGCGACGTGGTCACCCGCGGCCCGGCCTATGCCGATGGCCGCCTCTTCCTGAACACGCTGGACGGCAACACCGTCGCGGTCGACGCCGCGACCGGGCAGGAGATCTGGCGGACCAAGCTCGGCGACATCAATATCGGCGAGACCATCACCATGGCGCCGCTGGTGGCCAAGGGGAAGGTGCTGGTCGGCAATTCCGGCGGCGAATACGGGGTGCGCGGCTGGATCGCGGCGCTCGACGCCGCCACCGGCAAGCTGGCCTGGAAGGCCTACAACACCGGGCCGGATGCCGACGTCCTGATCGGCCCCGACTTCAAGCCGTTCTACGAGGCCGACCGCGGCAAGGACCTCGGCGTCACCACCTGGCCGCCGGGCGCCTGGCAGCAGGGCGGCGGCAATGTCTGGGGCTGGATCTCCTACGACCCCGACCTGAACCTGATCTATCACGGCACCGGCAACCCCGGGCCGTGGAACCCCGATCTCCGCCCTGGCGACAACAAATGGACCGCCGGCATCTTCGCTCGCGACATCGACACCGGCGCCGCCCGCTGGGCCTATCAGTGGAGCCCGCACGACCTCTACGACCATGACGGCATCAACGAGAACATCCTGCTCGACATGGCCTGGCAGGGCCAGCCGCGGAAGGTCCTGGTCCGTCCCGAGCGCAACGGCTACGTCTATGTGCTGGACCGCACCACCGGCGAGGTGCTGTCGGCCAAGCCCTTCGCCCCGGTCACCAGCAGCAGCGGCGTCGACCTGAAGACCGGGCGGCTGGCCATGGTGGCGGACAAGGCGCCGCAGACCGGCCGCGTGATCCGCGACATCTGCCCGGCCGCGCCGGGCGCCAAGGACTGGAACCCGTCGGCCTATTCGCCGCGGACCGGGCTGCTCTACATCCCGCACAACAACCTGTGCGAGGACCTGCTGGGGATGGAGGCGAACTACATCGCCGGCACCCCCTATGTCGGCGCCGAGGTGCGGATGAAGCCGGGCCCCGGCGGCCATCGCGGCGAGTTCACGGCCTGGGACATCGCCAAGGCCCAGCCGGCCTGGACGGTGAAGGAGAATTTCCCGGTCTGGAGCGGGGCGCTGGCCACCGCCGGCGACGTGGTGTTCTACGGCAGCTTCGAAGGCTGGTTCAAGGCGCTGGACGCCCGCAGCGGCCAGCTGCTGTGGCAGTTCAAGACCGGCTCCGGGATCATCGGCCAGCCCACCACCTATCGCGGCCCGGACGGGCACCAGTATGTCGCCATCCTGTCCGGCGCCGGCGGCTGGGCGGGCGCGATCGTGGCCGGCGACCTCGATCCACGCGACCAGACCGCGGCGCTCGGCTTCGTCGGCGCCATGGGCGATCTCAAGGACGCCACCACCCGGGGAGGCATGCTGTATGTCTTCCGTCTTCCCTAGGCTGCTGCTGGCCACGGCGCTGGCGCTGGCCGCCGGCGGTGCCGGGGCGCGCGAGCTGCGGGTCTGCGCCGACCCCAACAACCTGCCCTTCTCGAACGACAAGGGCGAGGGGTTCGAGAACCGCATCGCCGCGCTGGTGGCGCAGGATCTCGGCGCCACGGTGACCACCACCTGGTGGGCGCAGCGCCGCGGCTTCATCCGCAACACGCTCAAGGCCGGGCTGTGCGACCTGGTGCCCGGCACCATGGCGGGGCTGGAGATGCTGCGCTCGACCCGGCCCTATTACCGCTCCGGCTACGTCTTCGTCAGCCGGGCCGACGGCCCGCAGATCCGGTCCTTCGACGATCCGGCGCTGCGGTCGCTGCGGATCGGCGTGCCGCTGGTCGGCGATGACGGCGTCAACCCGCCGCCGGCCGAGGCGCTGGCCCGGCGCGGCCTGGCCGACCACGTCGTCGGCTACACGCTCTACGGCGACTACGCCCAGCCGAACCCGGCCGGCCGCATCGTCGCGGCGGTGGCGAAAGGCGAGATCGACGTCGCCGTGGTCTGGGGGCCCTTCGCCGGCTATTTCGCGCCGCGCCAGCCGGTGGCGCTGACCGTCACCCCGGTGCAGCCGCAGACGGAAGGGCCGATGCCGATGGTGTTCGACATCGCCATGGGCGTGCGCCGCGACGACAAGGAATTGGCCGACGCAGTGAACGCGGCGCTGGGCCGGCATCGTGGCGAGATCGACGCGATCCTGGCGGAGTACGGCGTGCCTCGGCTCGACCGCTCCGAACATGCGGGGCCCTGACATGCGCGCGCCGCTCTTCCTCCTGCTCGCCGCCGCCCTGCTGGCCACCGGCTGCCGCCGCGAGGAGCGGGGTTATGACACGCCCCGCGCGGAGTCCTCGGCCGAGGCCATTGTCGCTTTGGCTCCGATCTCGCCCGGCGCCAATGCCCCGCAGACGGCCGCCAATCCCAAGGGGCAGGACTATGAGCAGAACGCCTATGCCATGAGCCAGGGCAAGCGGCTGTTCCAATGGTTCAACTGCAGCGGCTGCCACGGCAATGGCGGCGGTGGCTCCGGGCCTGCCTTGATCGACGACAAATGGATTTACGGCAGCAGCATCGACAACATCGCCGCCACCATCCGCGAAGGCCGGCCGAACGGCATGCCGTCCTTCCGCGGCCGCATCCCGGATGACGAGATCTGGCAGATCGCCGCCTATGTCCGCTCGATGGGCCGCTTCGTGCCGAAAGACGCGGCGCCGTCGCGCAACGACGGCATGCAGTCGCGCCCCGCCGAGAATCGGCTGCCGCCGGCGGAGCCGCATGCCGTCGAGGTGCCGCAGTGATGCTGCCGGGCCGCCGGCTGGCCGCCCTGACCGGCGCCGCGCTGCTGGCCGGCTGCAGCCGGTGGCCGGGCGCGTTGTCGCCGATGGGCGAGGGCAGCGGCCGCATCGCCCGGCTGTTCTGGCTGTTCACCATCGTCTGCGCCGCCGTGTGGCTGCTGGTCGTGCTGGCGCTGTGGCTGGGCATCGCCCGCCGCCGCGCCGACCGGCCCCACCCGCTGGTTGAGGAGCCGCGGCGCGACCGCGTCGCCTATCGCGTGGTCGGCGCCTGCGTCGCCACGACCGGCGTGATCCTGCTGGTGCTGACCGGCTTCAGCTGGTGGACCGGTAAGAGCCTCGCCGCCCTCGGCGAGCGGCCGGCGCTCACGCTGAAGGTCACCGGCAGCCAGTGGTGGTGGCAGGTCCAATACGAGGACGATCAGCCCAGCCGGGTGCTGACCACGGCGAACGAGATCCACATCCCGGTCGGCGAGCCGGTGCAGATCAAGCTGGAGGCGACCGACGTCATCCACTCCTTCTGGGTGCCTCAGCTGTCGGGCAAGGAGGACCTGATCCCCGGCCGGCAGAACGTGCTGACCCTCAAGGCCGACAGGCCCGGCCGCTATCGTGGGCAATGCGCTGAGTTCTGCGGGCTGCAGCACGCCAAGATGGGGTTGCTGATCATCGCCGAACCGCGCGCGGAGTTCGATGCGTGGCGCGATGCCCAGCTCGCCTCCGCCGCCGAGCCGCAGAGCGATGAGGCGCGGCGGGGGCGCGACGTCTTCGCCGCCAAGCCCTGCCTGATGTGCCACCAGATCCGCGGCACCACAGCCGGCGCCCGCTCGGGGCCGGAGCTGACCCATTTCGCCAGCCGCGAGACCATCGCGGCCGGTACCCTGCCGATGACGCGCGGCGCCATCGCCGCCTGGATCGCCGACCCGCAGGCGGTCAAGCCGGGCAGCAACATGCCGCGGGTCCGCCTGGACGCCGACGAGCTGAACGCCCTGGTCGCCTATCTCGAGGGGCTGAAATGAGCGCGGACGTGCTGCCGCCCGACACCGCGCCGCGCGGCCTGCGCGACACCGATCTCGATGAAGTCACGCTCGACCGCTTCCTTTCCCGCACCTGGGGGACGGGGCGGGGGCTGTGGGCACGGCTGTCCACCGTCGACCACAAGATCGTCGGCCGCCGCTACATCGTCACCGCCTTCTTCTTCCTGATCCTCGGCGGCCTGGCCGCGGTGGTGATGCGGCTGCAGCTGGCGCGGCCCGAGGCCGGGGTGGTCGGGCCGGACGTCTACAACCAGCTCTTCACCATGCACGGCACGACGATGATGTTCCTCTTCGCCGTGCCGGTGATGGAGGCCTTCGCCATCTACCTGGTGCCGCTGATGGTCGGCACCCGCAACATCGCCTTCCCGCGGCTGAACGCCTTCAGCTACTGGGTCTATCTGTCCGGCGGGCTGATGATCTGGGTCGCCTTCGCGCTGAATGCCGGGGCCGATGCCGGCTGGTTCAGCTATGTGCCGCTGGCCGGGCCGGAATACGGCATCGGCAAGCGCAGCGATTTCTGGGCCCAGATGGTGACCTTCACCGAGGTCTCGGCCCTGGCCGTGGCGGTGGAGATCATCGTCACGGTGTTCAAGCAGCGCGCGCCCGGGATGTCGCTGGACCGCATCCCGCTCTTCGTCTGGGGCGCGCTGGTCACGGCCTTCATGATCCTGTTCGCCATGCCGGCGGTGATGGTGTCCAGCACCATGCTGATCCTCGACCGCCTGGTCGGCACCCATTTCTTCAACCCGGCCGAAGGTGGCGACGCCCTGCTGTGGCAGCACCTGTTCTGGTTCTTCGGCCATCCGGAGGTCTACATCATCTTCCTGCCGGCGACCGGAATGGTCTCCGCCATCATCCCCACCTTCGCCCGGCGCCCGATGTTTGGCCATCTCGGCCTGGTGCTGGCGCTGATCGCCATCGGTTTCCTGTCCTTCGGCCTGTGGGTGCACCACATGTTCGCGACCGGGCTGCCGCAGCTCGGCGCCGCCTTCTTCACCGCCTCCAGCATGCTGATCGCCATTCCCAGCGGGCTGCAGATCTTCTGCTGGATCGCGACGCTGTGGGGCGGCCGGCCGGTGATGAAGACGCCGATGCTGTTCGTGCTCGGCTTCATCGTGGTCTTCGTCATCGGCGGGCTGACTGGCGTCATGGTCGCCTCGGTGCCGATCGACCTGCAGGTGCACGACACCTATTTCGTGGTGGCGCATTTCCACTACGTGCTGATCGGCGGCGCCGTGTTCCCGCTGGTCGGCGCCGTCTACTACTGGTTTCCCAAGTTCACCGGCCGGATGCTCAGCGAGCGGCTGGGGCGCTGGAACTTCTGGCTGGCCTTCATCGGCTTCAACGCCGCCTTCTTCCCGATGCATCTGCTCGGCCTCTCCGGCATGCCGCGCCGGGTCTACACCTATCCGGAGGCGTCGGGCTGGGGCGGCACCAACCTGTTCGTCAGCGCCGGGGCCGTGGTGCTGGCTCTCAGCTTCGCCCTGCTGCTGGTCAATGTGATCCGCAGCCTGCGCCGCGGCGAGATCGCCGGGCCGAACCCCTGGGATGCGCCGACGCTGGAATGGGCGACGGCATCGCCGCCGGCACCCTACAACTTCGCCCGCATCCCGGTGGTGACGCACCGCGAACCGCTGTGGGCCGAGCGCGGCGACCTGCCGGTGGCGACCGGCCTGCGCGTCGATGCGCGCGAGCTGATCGCCGGCACCTTGGCCGAGGCCGAGCCGGAGCTGCGCGAGGCGTCGCCGGAGCCGTCGATCTGGCCGCTCTTCGCGGCGCTGGCGGTCGGCGCCGCCTTCGTCGCCTCGATCTTCACGCCCTGGGCGGTGATCTGGGGCGGCATCCCCGTCGCCATCGCGCTGATCGGCTGGTTCTGGCCGAAGGGCTCGCCGGAGGACGAGGAATGAGGCACCGCCCCGTCGCCGACGTCTCGGACCTGCCCACCTACGGCTTTGGACCGCAGAGCCCGATCTGGTGGGGCACGCTCGGCTTCGTCGCGCTGGAAGGCACGGGCTTCGCACTGGCGATCGGCGCCTATCTGTATCTTTCGCATTTGGCGCCGACCTGGCCGATCGCGCCGCCGCAGCACGACATTTCGGCGGCCACGATCCTGACGCTGCTGCTGCTGGTCAGCGTCATTCCCAACCATCTGGCCGCCCGCTGGGCCAAGCAGCAGGACCTCCGGAAGGTGCGGCTCGGCCTGGTGATCATGAGCCTGTTCGGCATCGCGCCGCTGGTCGTCCGCATCTTCGAATTCCAGGCCCTGACGGTGCTGTGGGACACCAACGCCTATGGCTCGATCGTCTGGTTCCTGCTCGGCCTGCACACGACGCATCTGCTGACCGACGCCGGCGACACCGTCGTCCTGACCGTGCTGATGTTCACCCGCCACGCGAAAAGCGGGAAGCGCTTCAGCGACGTCAGCGACAACGCCTTCTACTGGTATTTCGTGGTCGCCTCCTGGCTGCCGATCTACCTCCTGCTCTATTGGGTGCAGTGATGGGCGCGTTGACCCGAACCCGGCGGCACGGGCTCTCCTGGGCCGGCCTGCTGTCCGGCCCCGGCGCCTGGGCACTGTCGACCCAGCTGAACACTGCGCTGGTGCCGTGGGACTGCCCGCGCCAGCTCGGCATCGTGCCCTGGGCGGCGCTCGCGCTGGTGCTGCTCGCCCTCGCCGGCGGGGCGCTGTCCTGGCGCGCCTTTCGCCGTCCGGACGTCACGGCACGCGCCGTCAGGACCGAGCGCTTCATCGCCTTGATCGGCGTCGGCGCGGCGCTGCTGTTCGCCCTGATCGTGGCGGTGCAGGGCTCGGCCGGGCTGGTGTTTACCGGGTGCGAGCGATGAGGCGCCTCCTCGCCCTTCCGATCGTGCTGATGCCGGCGGCGGCGCTGGCCCATGCCGGGCACGACCACGGCTCGGGCGCGGCCTGGACCTGGGGTCCGTGGATCACCGGGCCGCTGCTGCTGACCGCGCTGCTCTATGCCAGCGGCGTGGCGCGGCTGTGGCCCCGGCCCGGGCAGGCGGCACTGTTCGCGGCCGGCTGGCTGGCGCTGGCCGCGGCGCTGGTCACGCCGCTGCACGCGCTCGGCGAGCGGCTATTCACGGCGCATATGGTCGAGCACGAGGTGCTGATGGTGGTCGCGGCACCGCTTCTCGCTTTGTCGCGGCCGGTCGGCGCCATGCTGTGGGGGCTGCCGCAGGGCTGGCGCCGGGCGCTCGGCGCGGCGGCCGGAACCTCCGCCTGGCGCCGTATTTGGCGCGCGATCACCGACCCGCTGGCGGCGACGGTGCTGCACGGCATCGCCATCTGGGCATGGCACGTGCCGGCGCTGTTCGCGGCGGCGCTGGACGACGAGGGGATGCATGCGCTGCAGCACGCCAGCTTCCTGGTCACCGCGCTGCTGTTCTGGTGGTCGCTGCTGTGCCGGCGCGGCAGCCGGGGCGTCGCGGTCGGCCATCTCTTCGCCACGGCGATGCACACCGGCCTGCTCGGCGCGCTGCTGGTGTTCTCCACCCGGCTGTGGTTCCCCGACCAGGCGGGGGAGGCGGCGCGCTGGGGGCTGACGGCGCTGGAGGACCAGCAACTGGCCGGGCTGGTGATGTGGATCCCGGCCTGCCTCGCCTATCCGGTCGCCGGCTTGGTCCTGGCCGGGCAATGGATCGCAGACGCGGGCCGCAGGGCAGGGGAGGCACGCCATGCCGTCGGGACGCGGTAGGGGCTTTCCGGCGCTGCTGGCGACCGCCGCGATCGCGGTGCTTGCGGCCTGTACGCGGTCGCCGCGGCCGCCGGCTGAGCGCCGGCCGGTGCCGGAGCCTCGGCCGCGCGGCCGGGTCCTGGGCTGGGTCGTGGCCGCCATCGTCGTGGTCCTGCTGCTCGGCGGCGGGGCTGTGGCCTATGGCGTCCGGCAGCAGCGGGCGGCGGATCGCTGGGCGACGGCGCTGACCGGCGGCGACCCGGATCGCGCACCGGCGCTGATGCTCCGCAACGGCTGCGCCGGCTGTCACACCATCCCCGGAATCGGCGCGGCACGCGGCTCGGTGGGGCCGCGGCTGTCCGGCCTGGCGGACCGGGCCTTCATCGGCGGGACGCTGCCGAACACGCCGGAAAACCTGATCCGCTGGATCCGCGATTCCCGGGGCGTCAACCCGCGCACGGCGATGCCCAGCACCGGGATCACGGAACCCGAGGCCCGCGATATCGCGGCCTTCCTCTATGCCTCGCCATAGGGAGAGGCCGAGCGGAACGCTTCGCACCCGGATCCTGTTGGCCTCATTGGTCCAACTCGGAGGAGATAACCATGGCGACCAAGGAAAAGACCCTCGACGATCTGTTCCTCGAGACGCTGAAGGACATCTACCACGCGGAGAAGCAGATCCTCCGCGGGCTGACCAAGATGGCGAAAGCGACCAAAACGCCGGAGCTGGCCCAGGCGTTCGAGACCCATCGCGACGAGACCGACGGCCAGGTCCAGCGGCTGGAGCAGGTGTTCGAGATCCTCGGCAAGCGGCCGCAGGCCAAGCCCTGCGAGGCGATCCAGGGGCTGATCGCCGAAGCCGCCGAGGTCATGGACGAGTTCAAGGGCACCAATGCCCTCGACGCCGGCCTGCTGTCTGCGGCACAGGCGGTCGAGCATTATGAGATCTCCCGCTACGGCACGCTCAAGGCCTGGGCGGGGCAGCTGGGAATGAAGGATGCGGTCGACCTGTTCGACCAGACCCTGAAGGAGGAGAAGAAGACCGACCAGCTGCTGAATCAGCTGGCGGAGCGCAGCCTGAACAAGAAGGCGGCGTGACCGTTTGCGGGCGGCTGCCGCAGGTCAAGGCAGCCGCCCGCCTTCCTGGGCATTCGAGGAGAGGCGATGATGCGACGTCGACAGGCAACCATCGAGGCAGTGGTGATCGACGCCTATCGCCAGAGCCGCGGAGCCGGGCTGGACGAGTGGACCGCCTGCGAGGCGGCCCTGGCCGAGTTCAGGATGCGGCATCCCGAAGCCTCGATCGAATATGCGAACATCTTCATCTCGCAGGCGCTGGCCAAGCTTGGCCCTGCGACGCCGGAATGGCCGCCGCTGCGGCGTTCGGCTGTATCGGCGGCACAAGCTGATACGATCGCGTAGAGAGCTCAATTCGGTATGGAAATACGTCGCCGTTGACACGGCAGCGCCGTAGTGCTCACTGTTCCCAGCTTTGTATAGGAAAAAAGACCCTCTCCTGTCACATGCGATTCACACGCTGGTCCTAGGCTCACCGTGATCCTTGGTCTTCGGACTGAAGCCTCACGGAAGCAGGAGAAGCGTGTCACATGGCGAAGATCGACGCCGCGACCACCCATCCGGGCCCAAGCCAGGTCAAGTCGGAAACGAATCCCGAAACCGTCAATGCCTGGGAAGAGGCCGCCAAAGCCGCCAAGGCCGCGGGAATACAGTGGGAGCGGCCGAAGGGTGACAGTCGCTCGGCGCAGGACATCATCAAGGACACGCCCCTGCTGCGCGACCTGGGGAACCAGAGCGGCGTCCGGGACATGCTGGAGAAGCGGGTCGGCGGCGACATCGAGACGGATGCCGATGCCGCGTACCGGGCGGTGCAGGTGCTCGAGCATGTCGAGAAGTTCGACGAGGACGGCAACCGGGTCGCCGGCAACGACGTCGACAATGGCCGTGTCGACGGCTTCACCAAGGGTGGCGACGCCCGGCACGGTACGGAGGCTGGCCGGCTGCAGGATTTCGGCAAATACGGCTTCACCAACCTGAAGGGCCGGCTGGAGACGCCGGACTCGGCCGGCGACAACAGCGAAGCCCGCGAGCAGGCCGAGAAGGCCGGCATCAAATGGGAGTTGCCGGAGGGCGACAAGCGCTCGGCGCAGCAGATCATCGACGGCAACCCGCTGCTCAAGAACCTGGGGAACCAGAGCGGCGTCAAGGACATGCTGAAGGAGAAGGTCGGCGATTTCGACAAGGACGCCAACGCCGCCTACCGGGCGATCCAGGTCCTTGACCGCGTCACCATGCTTGACGAGAAGGGCAACACCCTGTCGGGCGGCGACGTCGCCAACACCAGCATCGACGGCTTCACCAAGGACGGCGAGGCGCGGCACGGCACCGAGGCCGGCCGGCTTCAGGATTTCGGCAAATACGGCTTCTCGGCCCTTCCCGGGGTGAAGAAGGCGGATGAGATCGGCAGCTACAAGGACTTCCTGAAGGCCAATGCGGATGCCGATGACGCGTCGAAGATGCTGGCGAAATACACCGCCATCCTCGATGAGAATTACGACGCGATCAGGGGCAAGACCGGCTCGGGCGACACCCTGACGGCCGATGCCCTGCGGAAATACAAGGACGAGAACCCGCAGATCAGCGACGAGTTCAGGGAGGCGCTCGATTTCTGGTCGCAGCCGGGCGCGTTCGACCGGCTGGAGACGGCGCAGGACCTGCTGAAATTCAAGCCGGACGGCAAGCTCGGCAAGGGCGATGTGCAGACCTGGCTGACCAGGGAGGCGCCGAAGGATGCCGCCTCGGCCATGACCTTCCTGTCCGGCGTGGCTGACAGGAATGTCGTCTCGGGTGTCGACACCGGCAAGCTGGACAAGGACCTGTTCGAGCATCCCGAGAAGCACTCAACGGAAGAGAAGGCCGCCGCCCTCCAGGAGCTGCTGACCGCGCAGCAGCTGATCACCCAGGGGGCCGAGGCCGGCATGTGGAAGGACGACTATTCGAAGGTCAGCATCGCCAACCGCGTCCGTGGCCATCCGGACCCGCAGAAGCTGCTCGCGGACGTCAACGACCATATCGAGACCCTCGAGAGCGACCCGGCCGTCGTCAAGTATCTGAGCGAGAACAGCGCCAAGCAGATCACCAGGCTGCTGGACGACAACAAGGGCCTGAAGGACGCCCTGCAGAAGACCTATGACCACGACATCAAGTCCGGCGCGGCCCTGAACCAGATGTGGGACGCGAAGACCAAGGACGGCAAGACGGACCAGCAGGCCGTCCTGGCCCAGTTCTTCGGGACTGCGCAGGCGTTCCAGGGCGCCCTGGGCCTCAAGGACGCGGCGGACATCCAGAACGCGGTCAAGAATTCCAAGCACGCCGGCGAGTTCCAGGATTTCTACGAGAAGTCGCTGGTGTCCGGCGACCGCCTGACCGAGCTGCTCAAGACCAATTCCTTCGAGAAGGCGACCAGCGCGTACAGCATGGAGGTCGCGCTGTACAACGCTGCTCTCGATCCCGCATTCACCGGCAAGTTCGACAAGCAGCTGAGCGAGAACTTCACCCGGATCGCGCAGGACAACGCCTTCAAGGACGTATCCTTCGCCGACATGAAGACGGCGTTCGGCATCGATGGCGGCGACCAACTGGATGAGGAGAAGGTCAAGGCCGCCATCGAGCAGGTCGGCAAGGACAATCCGGAGCTGTTCATCAACCAGGACGGGACGGTGGCCAAGCCGGACCAGATCCTGGCCGGCTTCCGCGGCGACTGGGACCTGCTGCGCCAGGGCGCGAAGACGGTCAACGAGCTCAAGCTGTTCAGCCCGGATTCGTCGATCAAAGGTGCTTCCGACAAGGGCGTGCTGCACGGCGTCAGCGGCCTGTTCCTGGCCGGCGCCACGATCGCCAAGGGCGCCACCGGCTCCGGCAAGCTGACCGACCGGCAGATCGCGGATATCACCACCGGGTCGATCCAGACCGCCACGATCATGACGGAGGGCGGCGTCAAGGGCTACCGCGACTATCTGAAGGATGTGAAGGGCAAGCTGCAGGGCGACCTGCTCGACCATGTCGGCTCGCTGCTCGACGACGTCTCGCCGGAAAGCCAGGCCCTGCAGGACAAGGACAAGCTCACCGACAAGCTGTCCTCCAACCTCGGCAAGCTGGAGCAGGCGGCCAAGGGGCTGGGCGGCATCGTCGGCATCGCCGCCGGCGCCTACGGCATCTTCGACGGCGTCCAGGCGATCCGGAAGGGCGACACGGTGACCGGCGGCATCAGCATCGCCGCGGGCTCCGTCGGGGCGATGGCGGGGCTGGCCTCCGCCGTGGAAGGCGGGCTGGCGCTGTTCGCCCCCAGCGTGGCCCGACTAATTCCGGCGCTGGCCGGCGGCGTCCTCGGCATCGCCGCGGCGGGCATCGGTGCGCTGGCGATGCTCCTCCCGGGCCTGATCGAGGAGGGCAAGCAGCAGAAGCGGGCCGACGATTTCGGGGACCTGCTCGGCAGCTATCTGACGAAGTACGGGATCGACGGGGTGAAGAACGGCGACATCTGGGATATCCCGGATGACGAGTGGCCGGACAGCGGCTCGCCCTGATCCGGCGCGCCGTTATCGGCAGCAGAAGAGGGGGCGAGATGCCCCCTCTCAGCGCTCCCAGACGTTCCGTTCCGCCCGCGGGCAGGAATGGTCCAAATCAGCCGCCGGCGGTCATTGATCCAGCAGGGCCTGGACGGCCTGATGCAGGGCCGGCAGCGCCAGCGGCTTGCGCAGCACCGCCTCGGCCGGCATGCCCTCGATCTGATCGTCGGAATAGGCGGTCATGAAGCAGAACGGGATCCGCCGGCGCCACAGGATCTCGACCACCGGGTAGACCCGCATCCCGCGCCGTAGCCGCACATCCAACAGGGCGCCGTCGAGATGCTGTGTCTCCGCCAGGGCGATCGCCGCCTCCAGGGTTCCGACCGGACCGACCGGGTCGAGCCCCATGGCGTGCACCGCCTCCGTCACGTGGTCGGCCAGCAGCAGCTCATCCTCGACGATCAAGATCCGCTTCGCTGCGCCGTCGCGGGGAATTGGACGGCTCCAGCTGAAGATCGAGGCGGAGGCAGGATCCTGCCGAGGCTGTATGAACGAGGTTCCAGCGTACATCTGCGTGTCCTCGCGCCAATATTGACATTTGTTAGGATAAATACAGTCCTTTGCATTGTAGGGTGCAATCAACGAAATTGGAAGAGCATGTTGCTGGTCCCTATCTATAGGGTATGCTTCCTGTCGGCATTGATTGTGGTCTTCAGTCTCATCGATGTCCAGAGGATGCGGGAGCAGGGATCGAGTGATTCAATCGCTGTGGGCCGTGGTCGCGACGGGATGCAGCAGGCCGTCGATGCAGCGCTTCAGGTCCAGGTCGTCAAAGGGCTTCCGCAGCAGCATCTCGCCGGCGCAGTCGGGGTCGAGCTCGCTCTCGCGATAGGCCGTCGTCAGCACGAAGGGGATGCCGCGGCGGCGCAGGACATGGACCACGGGATAGACGCGCTCGTTGCGCTGCAGATGGACGTCGAGGATGGCGGCCGAGACCGGCTCCTCTTCCGCCAGGCGCAGGGCGCCGGCCAGATCGCCGACCGGGCCCGCGACCTCATGGCCGAGGCGCCGGACCGTCTCCTCGATCATCAGCGCGACGAGGAACTCATCCTCGACGACCAGGATCCGGGCGGGTCAAAAAGTAATACTGAGAGCTTATT
>NZ_JBCNNF010000016.1:0-34922 GCF_039594555.1 Inquilinus sp. | reverse complement strand
GCCACTTCGACTGGTCGAATTCCTGGTTGAACGCCTTGAACATGGCCTCGAATGTGTCGTCGACCCAACTCATGCGGTTCGACCCGGAATCCTTCTGCACCAGCAGCAGGTCGCCCTGGCAGGTATAGTCCGGCCCCGACGAGCTGTTCATCAGGTCCCGGTAGCCGGCGCCCTGCTTGGCCCGCATCTGGGAACTGACCGAGCTGTCGATGACCCGCAGGTCCTTGATCTCGATCCCGACCGCCTTCCAGTCGTCGGCCAGCACCTGCGCGATCTCCTTGTCCATGAGGTAGGAGCCGTCGGTGGTGTCGAAATTGAGCGACAGCCGCGCGCCGTCCTTGACCCGGACGCCGTCAGGTCCGGGCACCCAACCGGCCGCGTCGAGAAGCTGCTTGGCCTTGTCCGGATCGAAGGCGTAGGGCTTCAGGCCAGGATCCTGGTTGGGCACGTTGACGAGATCGATGGAGCATTTGGCCATCCCGCCGAGGAGGGCGGTGGCGATCTCCTCGCAATTGACAGCATAGTTCATCGCCTGGCGGACCCGGACATCGGCCAGGGCGGGGTGGCGCCCTTGCTTGATGGCGACGAACAGGCGGCGATAGCTCGGCGCCGCGATCACATTGACGCCCGCGCTTTCCAGGTCGGATTTCAGGTCGGCGGGGACGCCGACCATGAGGTCGGCGGTCCCGGCCTTCAGCTCGCTGATGCGGGTCGCAACCTCCGGCACCGCCTTGACGACGACCTCGTCGACCGGCGGCTTGCCGAGACGGTATCGGTCGAACGCCTTCAGGATCAGCCCCTCGCCAGGCTTGTACGACACGAACTGATACCCGCCCGCCCCGACCGGCGCGAAGGCCACCTTCTCCGGCGCGTTCTCGGAGTAGTATTTCGGCGGCAGGATCGACAGCTCCGGATTGACCATATGCGAGGTGATGATCGGGTCGGGCTCGGTCATCACCAGCCGCACGGTCAGGTCGTCGACCTTCTCCACGTGATCGTACTTCAGGGCGCCGAGCGCGAAGGTCAGGTCTCCCTGGCCGGCCGCGAACAGCTTTTTCGCCCGGTCGAAGGTGAAGACGACGGCGTCGGCATTGATCGGCTCGCCATTGTGGAAGACCAGGTTCGGCCGGATCCTGATCTCCCAGTTCAGCGGGTCGAGCATCCGGATCGACTCCGCGACAGCCGGGACCACCTTGCCCTCGTTGTCGAGGCGAAACAGCGTCTCGTGGATCGACAGGATGACGTTGGCGTCGGACTGCGTGAACATCGGGTCGAGGCTGACCGGCTCCGCGTCGCTGAGGAACACGACCGGCTTGCTCTCGGCGAAGGCGGGAGCGGGGGCGACTGCAGCGAGCGCCAGCCCGAGCACCAGTATCGGAATGCGGATCGCACGCATCGGCATCACGGCTTTGCCTCCTGTCTGTTGGGTCTCTTTTTGGTTTGGATCACCGCTCTACTCCTGCTCCCCCTGCAGGACCGAGCCGAGATAGAGCCGCCCGTCCGCCCGGGGATGGAATGTCAGGCGCTTGGACACGCCGTAGAGCGAGGGCGCGTTGAACAGCCACACCACGGGCGCCTGTTCGGCGACATAGGCCTGGGCGGCGCGGCACATCTCCGGCCATTTCGACGGGTCGAACTCCTGCCGGAACGCCTTGAACATCTGCTCAAACCTGTCGTCCACCCAGCTCATGCGGTTGGAGCCGGACTCCTTGTGCACGAGCAGGAGGTCGCCCTGGCAGGTATAGTCGGGGCCTGAGCCGGAGTTCATGAGATCCCGGAAACCTGCGCCCTGGTTGGCGCGCATCTGCGCGCTGACCGAGGCGTCGATCACCTTCAGGTCCTTGATCTCGATGCCCACCGCCTTCCAGTCGTCGGCCAGGACCTGGGCGGTCTCCTTGTCCATCAGGTAGAAGCCGGCCGTGGTGTCGAAGTTGAGCGAGAGGCGGACACCGTCCTTGGCCCGGACGCCGTCCGGCCCCGGCACCCAGCCCGCCTCGTCGAGCAGCGCCTTGGCCTTCTCCGGGTCATAGGGATAGGGCTTGAGACCGGGGTCGTCATTGGGCGGGTTCACCAGATCGATCCGGCACTTCACCAGGCCGCCCAGCAGCTCCGTGGCGATCTCACCGCAATCGGCGGCATAGTTCAGCGCCTGCCGCACGCGCACATCGGCCAGCGCCGGGTGGCGGCCCTGCTTGATGTTGATGAACTGGCGAAGATAGCTCGCCGCGGTCACCACCGTGACCCCATCGCTTTCCAGATCCGCCTTGAGGTCGGCCGGCACACCGGTCATCAGGTCGGCCGACCCGGCCTTCATCTCGCTGACGCGGGTCGCCACTTCGGGCACGGCCTTGACGATGACGTCCTCGACCGGCGGCTTGCCCTGCCAGTACTTGTCGAAGGCCTTCAGCACCAGCCCGACGCCCGGCTCGTAGGAGACGAACCGGTAGCCGCCCAGCCCGACCGGCGCGAACGCCACCTTCTCGGGCGGATTCTCCGAATAGTATTTCGGCGGCAGGATGGAGAATTCCGGATTGACCAGGTGCGAGGTCACGATTGGATCCGGCTCCTTCATCACCAGCCGGACCGTCAGATCGTCGACCTTCTCCACCCGGTCGTATTTCAGGGCGCCCATGGCGAAGTTCAGGTCGCCCTGGCCGGCCGCGAACAGCTTCTTCGCGCGATCGAAGGTGAAGACGACCGCGTCGGCATTGGCCGGCTCATCATCCTGGAACACCAGCCCGGGCCGAAGCCTGATTTCCCAGGTGAACGGGTCGATCATCCGGATCGACTCCGCCACGGCGGGGATGATCTTGCCGTCATTGTCGAGCCTGAACAGCGTGTCGTTGATCGACAGCGTGATATCGGCGCTCGATGTCGAGAACATCGGGTCGAGGCCGATCGGCTCCGCCGGCAGCAGGACGACGATCGGCCTCTGGTCCGCCAGGGCGGATGTCCCGGCGGCGGCACCCGCCAGCAGGCCCAAAGCAAACAGGGAGCGCCTCAACAGATTCGGACCCATCACGGCTTCACTCCTCGGACGCCTCGTCCAGTATGTGCGTTTGTCTATACGGCCCCGCCTCAGCCGATGTTCTTCAGCCGGGGATCGAGATAGTCCCGCAGCCAGTCGCCGAGGATGTTGATCGACAGGACGGTCAGCGAGATCGCCGCGCCCGCCGGAAGGGTCAGCCAGTCGGCGACGCCGACATATTCCCGCCCGTCAGCCAGCATGGTGCCCCAGCTCGGGACGCTCGGCGGCACGCCGACGCCGAGAAAGCTGAGGGACGCCTCGGATACGATGTTGCTGGCCACGGTGAAGCTCGCGATCACGATCACCGGGCTCCAGACATTCGGCAGGATGTGCTGGAACAGGATGCGCCACTGCCGTTCACCCGTGGCATGCGCCGCCAGCACGAACTCGTCGGTCTTGATGGTCAGCACCTGGCTGCGGACGATGCGCCCATACTGGACCCATCCGGTCAGTCCCAGCACCAGGATCAGCTTGTCGAGGCCGGAGCCCAGCACGGCCATGATGGTGAGGGCCAGCAGGATCGTCGGAAAGGACAGCTGGATGTCGCACAGCCGCATGAACAGGTCGTCGACCCAGCCGCCGAAATATCCGGACAGCAATCCGACCAGCAGCCCGATGGTGCCGGAGATGGCCACCGCGGCCAGCCCGACGACAAGGGAGACGCGGGCGCCGTAGATGAGGCGGCTGAACACGTCGCGGCCGAGCGAATCCGTGCCCAGCCAGAAGGTGATGCCGGCGCTGTTGGTATAGCCGGGCGGCTTCAGGCGCTGGATCAGCTTGATGGCGAAGGGATCGTTCGGCGCCAGCCAGGGCGCCGCGACGGCGGCGATCAGGACGAGCAGAAGGATGGCGACGCTGACGACGGCGGCCTTGCTGCGGAACAGCCGCGTGAGCATCGGGTTGCGCCGCGGGCGCCGGAGGGCGGTCGGCTCCGGCACCGGCGATGCGGCCGCCGTGTCGCCCCCGTCGCTCTGGGGAGGGAGGTCGAGGAGGGTCATGAGCTGTGCCGGATGCGCGGGTCGATCCAGGAATAGGCGAGATCCACCAGCAGGTTCACCGCGGCGAAGATCAGCGCCAGCATGACGACGCCGGCCTGGACCACATAGAAGTCCTTCGACCCGATCGCCGAGACGATCTCGCGGCCGACGCCCGGCCAGCCGAAGATCGTCTCGATGATGACCGAGCCGCCCAGCAGGAAGCCGAGCTCGAGCCCGATCGCCGTCACGATCGGCAGCAGCGAGTTGCGCAGCACATGCGCGGTGACGACGCGGCTTTCCGTGATCCCCTTGGCGCGGGCCGTGCGGACGAAATCGCGCCGCATGAAGTCGAGCATCGACGAGCGCGTCAGCCGCATGTTGCGGGCAATGGGAAACGCCGCCAGGGAGATCCCAGGCATGACCAGATGCTGCCAGGTGCCGCTGCCGGAGATCGGCAGCCATTTGAGATGGACGCCAAACAGCAGGATCAGAAGGATGCCGAGCCAGAAGCTGGGGATCGACTGGCCGACCAGGGCCAGCACCGTGGCGATGTGGTCGATCGGCCGGCGCACCCGGATCGCGGACAGCACGCCGAGCGGGATCGACACCAGCAGGGACAGGACGAAGGCGAAGGACGCCAGCTTGATCGTCGCCGGCAACTTGTCGGTGATCACCTGGAAGGCCGGCTGGTGGCGGATGAAGGAGTAGCCGAAGTCGCCCTGCAGGGCGTTGCCGACGAAGCTGAGATACTGGACGTACCACGGCCGGTCGAAGCCCATCTTGACCCGGAACTCCTGGATCTGCTCGACGGTCATGTGGTCGGCGGCGTCGCGCAGGATGACCTCGGTGGGATCGCCGGTCATGAACAGCATGCCGAACGCCACCACGCTGACGCCGAACACGACGATGACGGATTGGAGGAGCCGCCGGATCACGTAGCGCATGGGGCCCCCACGCTTCCGTCGCGGGGCCGCGCCGCCCGGGCGGCGCCGTCAGGCGAGATGGCACGCAACCCAATGCCCCCCGGTGGTTTCGCGGAACTGCGGCTCGACGGCCCGGCAATGGTCCGTCGCCATCGGGCAGCGCGAGCTGAAGCGGCAGCCGGCCGGCGGGTCGGCCGGGCTCGGCAGGTCGCCCTGCAGCAGCATGCGCTGCCTCTGCCGCTCCAGCGGCGGGTCGGGGATCGGGATCGCCGACAGCAGGGCCCTGGTGTAGGGGTGAAGCGGGTTTTCGTAGAGCTCGTCGCTCGACGTCAGCTCCATCATCTTGCCGAGATACATCACCCCAACACGGGTGGAGATGTAGCGCACCATGCTGAGGTCGTGCGCGATGAACAGATAGGTCAGGCCCAGCTCCTCGCGCAGGCGCTCCAGCAGGGTGACGATCTGAGCCTGGATCGAGACGTCGAGCGCCGAGATCGGCTCGTCGCAGACGATAAAGTCGGGGGAGGTGGCGAGCGCCCTGGCAATGCCGATGCGCTGCCGCTGCCCGCCAGAGAACTCGTGCGGGTAACGGTCGCGGACGGAGGGGTGGAGCCCGACCTTCTGCATCAGCTCGGTGACGAGCGCGCGCTCCTCCTTGGCGTTCCTGGCGAAGCCGTGCACGCGCAGCGGCCGGGCGATGATCTCCGCGACCCGCATCTGCGGATTGAGCGAGGCATAGGGGTCCTGGAAGATCATCTGCATGTGCCGCCGGGCGCGCCGCACCTCGTCCGGACCTTTCTTTGCGAGATCGGTCCCGCGGAACTCGACCTCGCCGCCGGTCGGCCGGTAGAGGTGGAGGATGGCTCGCCCGGCCGTGGTCTTGCCGCAGCCGCTTTCCCCGACCAGCCCGAGGGTCTCGCCCTTCGCGATGTCGAAGGTCAGGCCGTCGACCGCCTTGACGGCGCCGACGGTTCGGTTGAAGACGCCGGACCGGATCGGGAAATGCATCTTCAGATCTTTGACGCGGACCAGGATCTCGCTGTTCATGGCCGTGTCCTACTGCGCCAGCCGGTCGTGCCAGCACGCCACCGCGTGGCCGGGCGACACTTCGGTGAGGGCCGGGTTCTGCTGCCGGCAGCGATCGGTCGCGAAGCGGCAGCGGGGCACGAACGGGCAGCCGCGCAGATCGCCCAGCAGGGTCGGGGGCAGCCCGCCGATCGCCTGCAGCTTCCTCTGGCCGCCCGCATCCAGGCGCGGCAGCGATCCCAGCAGGCCGATGGTGTAGGGATGGGCCGGCCGGGCATACAGCTCGTCGACCGGCGCCTGCTCGACGATATGGCCGGCATACATCACGGCCACCCGGTCGGCGAGCCGGGCGACGACGCCGAGATCGTGGGAGATCCAGATCACGGCGGTGCCGAGCTCCGCCTGGAGCGTCTTCACCAGCTCGACGATCTGCGCCTGGATGGTGACGTCGAGCGCCGTCGTCGGCTCGTCCGCGATGATCAGCTGCGGCGAGCACGACAGTGCCATGGCGATCATCACGCGCTGGCGCATGCCGCCGGAGAATTGATGCGGATAGTCGCCGAGCCGCTCCGCCGGCCTCGGGATCCCGACCATGGCCAGCAGATCCGCCGCCTTCGCCCTCGCCTGCCGGCGCGTCAGCCGCTCATGCGCCGAGAGGCTCTCGATGATCTGCGTCCCGACCCGCATGACGGGGTTGAGCGACGTCATCGGGTCCTGGAAGATCATGCTGATGGACCGGCCGCGGATCTCCCGCAGCGCCCGGTCGTCGAGCGTCAGCAGGTCGGTCCCCTTGAAGTGGATGCTGCCGCCGGTGATCCGCCCCGGCGGCGAGGGGATCAGCCGCAGGATCGAGAGCACGCCGACGGATTTGCCGCTGCCGCTCTCCCCGACAATGGCCAGGCACTCGCCCCGGTCGACGGAATAGGAGATGCCGTTCAAGGCGTTCACGACGCCGTCGACGGTATGGAACTTCGCCGCGAGATCGCGGACCTCGAGCAGCTTGCGCCGTGGCTCCGGTCCGGGCTGCGGCGGCCCGCTGTCCAGCGAGGGGATCGGTCGATCGAGCATCATGCCGCGGTGGCCCGCTGCCCACGAACCGTGGAGCGCACCGGCCCGCGCAGGTCACGCAACTCTCCGAGAACCGGCCCAAGCGCCCGTTTCATGAGTCGATGCCGCCAGTCTGTTCGCGCCCTCGGCGCCGCCCGCTTGCTTTGGTTCTGTGGAGATGGCGCGGCCGCCTCAGGTGCCTCCCTGGGCCCGATTCATCCCGCAAACATTCTCGATTGTCGACAATTAATTTTCCTGTTAGACGGGGCCATGATGGAATTGAGGCCGATCCGGAAGAAGAGCGCGGAGGTCGAGGCGACCGAGGCGCTGCGCAATCATGTGGTCGGGGGAGGGGTTCCTCCCGGCGGGCGGCTCACGGAGATGCGGCTGTCGGAAGCCCTCGGCCTCTCCCGCAGCACCATCCGCACGGCCCTGCACCAGCTGGCCAATGAAGGGCTGGTCGTCCAGCTGCCATATACCGGCTGGTCGGTGACCAGCCTGAGCAGCACGGATGCGTGGGAGCTCTACACGCTGCGGGGCAGCCTCGAGGCGCTGGGCGCCCGGTTGCTCACCGAAAGTCTGGATTCAAGGAAGAAGGACCAGCTGCAGCGGGCGTTGGATGCGCTGGTCGCGGCCTGCGAGACCGGTGGCGAGGTCGCGATCGTCGACCGCGACCTGGGGCTCCATAAGCTCATCATCTCCCTGGCCGGCCATCGCCGGCTGGCGGAACAGTACCGGCTGATCGAGCAGCAGATCAGGCTCTACATCATCTGGAGCGACCGGCTGATGCCGAGCGCCGAGGACATCATCGCCACGCATCGCCCGATCGTGGAGGCGATCGTCGCCGGCGACAGCCGGTACGCCGAAAGCATTCTGCGCGACCACAATGAAAGCGCGGGGCGCGTGCTGTTCGAGTTCCTCAGCCGGCGCGAAGCGGCGGAGAGGGGTGACAACACCGTGCCGTGCGAGCCCGCCCGCGACCGAACCGGCTGACCGAAACTCCCGGCGCCGCGCCGACCGAGTTCGCGCGGCACCGTCCCAGAAGCTCTGAACGACAGGATGGTGCAGCGATGGACCGGAACACCGATCGGTTGAATGTGCTCATCGCCAGCCCGCTCGAGGAGGAGCACGTCGCGCGCATCCGCGCCGTCGCCCCCGACCGGGTGGATGTCATCTATGAGCCGGACCTTCTGCCGCCGACCCGATATGTGGCGGACCACAGCGGCCCGGCCGGGTTCCGGCGCAACGAGGAGCAGGAGGCGCGCTGGCGCCGGCATCTGGCGCAGGCCGATATCCTGTGGGACTTCCCCCCGGACGCGGCGGACGGATCCCCCGGCCTCTCGCTGGCGCCCAAAGTGAAGTGGATCCAGGCGACCAGCTCGGGCATCGGCAGCCGGGTCGCGCGTCTCGGGCTGAAGGACTCGGCGATCGTGCTGACCACGGCCAAGGGCGTGCATGCCGGCCCGCTGACCGAGTTCGTCTTCCATTCGCTCATCGGCCACTGGAAGCGGCAGCTGCACGTCCAGGCGGAGCAGAAGCGCCACCATTGGGACCGCTTCTGCGGCGAGGAGCTAGCCGGCAAGACCCTTGCCGTCGTCGGCGTTGGCGAGGTGGGCCGTCGGGTCATCCAGATCGGCAAAGCCTTCGACATGCGGGTGGTGGCGCTGGCCCGGCCGGGATCGAAGCGGATCGCCGCGGAGCTCGGGGTCGATGCGCTGTTCGGGAGCGACGATCTGCACCGCATGCTGGGCGAGGCGGATGCGCTGGTCCTCATCATCCCGCACACGGCCGAGACCGAGGGCATGATCGACCGTGCCGCCATCGCCGCCATGAAGCCCGGTGTGGTCCTGGTGAACATCGCCCGTGGCCAGGTCATCGACGAGCCGGCGATGATCGACGCGCTGCGGAGCGGCCATATCGCCTTCGCCGCCCTCGACGTCTTCGCGGTCGAGCCCCTGCCGCCGTCATCCCCGTTGTGGGACATGCCGAACGTGCTGGTCAGCCCGCATTCGGCCAGCACCGCGACCAGCGAGAACGGCAAGATCACGGAGATCTTCTGCCGCAATCTGGAATGCTTCGTCGAAGGCCGCCTGTCCGAGATGACGAACCTGTTCGACCGTTCATTGACGCATTGAAGCGGCTGTCGCACCTGCGCCTGGCCCTGGGCGATGTCGTTTCGGTTGTTGTCCAACCTCCCTCAGCCGGGGATGTGGCCTTCCTGCAGCCTGTCTGGTTGACGGTTGCCACGTCGTCCCAGCTTGTCGGTCAGCTTTTCAGCAAATGACCGGATGACATCCTTGAGGCCCGCGTCTTCGATCAGTTGAAGGGCCATGTCGGGGGTCGTCCATCGCGCTTCACGCTCCCCAATCTCACGCCAGGTATTCTCCTGGCGGTCGACCAGCAGGGGAAAAATACGGACTTCACAGGCAGCAGCGATGCCGTCGCCGTCGAGCCACTTGTCATAGACGAAGCTGCCGATCGGCTTCTCCGATACCGAGCCCCGCACCCCGGCCTCTTCGAACGCCTCCTGAGCGGCGGATTTGGCGGGCTTCTTGCCTTTGATCTTCCATCCCTTCGGAACGATCCAGCGCCCCGTCCTGCGCGTGGTGACGAGCAGGATCTCGAGCGAACCGTCGGCCCGAAAGCGATAGGGCAGCGCCCCATACTGGCGGCGGGGCGCCTTCTTGATTGTCTCACCCATCGGCAAGGCGCCTTGAGGGCGTGAAATGCCGATTCATCGTCAGATCCTGACCGTGCGCCGCCAGACCAGCGACGGCGTGAGCTCGATCCGGGCCGGGGCCGCCCGGCCAGCGCGGCTTCCCGACGCCAGATCGACGGCGTGTCGGGCGATGTCGTCCACCGGATGGTCGAAGGTGGTCAGCTGGTACGACATCCAGCCCGCCTGCATGACATTGTCGAAGCCGATCACCGAGACATCCTCCGGCACGCGCAGGCCGAATTCGTGCCGGGCCGCGTCGATCACGCCGAAGGCGGTCGCGTCGTTGACGCAGAACACGGCGTCGGGCCGCTCCGCCGCCGTGAACAGCCGGCGGGCGGCGCCGACGCCGTTGTCGTAGCTGGTCATCTGGCCGAGACGGACCACCGCCGGCTCGAGGCCCACCGCACGGGCCGCCGCGATGAAGGCGTCCGCCCGGGCCGACAGGCTGGGGGTGCCCAGCTCGGTCGTGACCACGGCCGGGCGGCGGCAGCCGGCGCGCAGGAAGAGGCCGAGCGCCTGGCGCGCGGCACCGGCATTGTCGAGCAGGATGTTGTCCGGGCCGACGATCCGGTCGTCGCGGCTGATCAGGATCAGGCGCTGCCCGTTGTCCAGGCATTCGCGCACGATCGACTGGGCCGGCGTTCCCGACATCACGATGGTGGCGTCGGCGCGGTAGTTGAGGGCACGGCGCAGAGTCGTGGCAACATCGTCCAGGGGCCCGCCGACGCAGAGCAGCACGGCCACTTTGCCGGCCTCCTGCAGCTTTTCGGTGATGGCCCGGGTCAGGCGCGACGGCTGGGCCGCGTCGATGTCCGCCACCACCAGGCAGACGATCCCCGTCTCCTGCCGCGACACGCCGCGGGCCAGGTGGTTGACGTGGTAGCCCAGCGTCTCGGCCGCGGCCAGCACGCGCTGGCGCGTCTCCTCCGACACGCTCGCGCCCGGGGTGAAGGTGCGGGACACCGCCGAGCGTGAGACCCCCGCCAGCTCGGCCACGGCCCGGGCCCCGACGAAGCGGCGGGAGGACAGATCCTCCGTCTCGGGCAGGGTATCCGGTGGCGTGCTGTCGCGGCCGGGCATGCCGGTCTGCTCCTTTCATCTGACGGTCTGATCATAGACGGTTTGCAACCAGGTGCAAACGGATCTAGGGGTCAGTACTCAATAGCGGAGGCGGCCTGGCTGTCCATCCGTTAAGACAAGATCAATCGGCGTCACAAATTTGTCATTGACGAAGCGGAGTTGATCGAACAGCATTTGCACACGGTTGCAATAAGAATGCTGGGAGGAATGACGATGCCCATGACATCGAAGACGGCTGCCTTGTCCTGTGCGGCGGTCGCGCTGGTCGCCGGCATGGCGCTGCGCGCCGCGCCCGCCTGGGCCGAAGGCTCGGTCGTGGTCTATTGCGGCGTGAACGAGGAATGGTGCCGGGCCGCGGCGAGCGCCTTCCAGGAGAAGACCGGCATTCATGTCGACATGACGCGGCAGAGCGCCGGCGAGATCTTCGCCCGGCTGCGGGCCGAGAAGGACAATCCGCGCGGCGACATCTGGTACGGCGGCACCGGCGACCCGCATCTTCAGGCGGCGGCCGACGGGCTGACCGAGCCCTATGCATCGCCCACGCTCGGCCAGCTTCGGGACTGGGCGCAGGACCAGGCCAAGCGCTCTGGCAACCGCACCGTCGGGCTGTATCTCGGCGTGCTCGGCTTCGGCTACAACGAGCAGGAGCTGAAGGATCGGAACCTGGCGGCCCCGGCCTGCTGGTCCGACCTGCTGAAGCCGGAGTTCGAGGGCGAGGTCCAGATGGCCGACCCGAACTCCTCCGGCACGGCCTGGACCATGCTGGCGACGATCGTGCAGCTGATGGGCGAGGACAATGCGTTCGAGTACCTGGTCGGGCTGAACAGGAACATCGACCAGTACACCAGTGCCGGCGCTGCTCCGGCCCAGGCCGTGGGCCGCGGCGAGACCATCGTCGGCATCGCCTTCCAGCACGATCTGATCAACGCGGCCAAGCAGTCGCCGGCGGTGAAGGTGGTCTCGCCCTGCGAGGGCACCGGCTACGAGATCGGGTCGATGAGCCTGATCAAGGGTGCCCGCCATATGGACGAGGCCAAGAAATTCTACGACTGGGCGCTGACGCCGGAGGCGCAGGCGATCGCCGCGAAGAACGGCAGCTTCCAGGTGCCGTCCAACACCGCCTCGGCGGTGCCGCCGGAATCGCCGGACACCAGCAACATCAAGCTGATCCACTACGATTTCGAGAAATACGGCTCCTCCGCCGAACGGACGCGGCTGCTGTCGCGCTGGACCAAGGACGTGAAGAACGGCGGCTGACGTGACGGCGACGGGATTGCGGAAGGGGGCGGCCGCGGCGCGGCTGTCCGGGGCGCGACTGTGCCTGCTGCTCGGCTGGGCGTCGGTCTTGGTCGCGCCCTGGTACGGCATCGAGGGCGGGCTGGTCCGGGCCTTGACTGAAGGCGGCGCGCCGGCGGTGGTCGAGGCGGTTCGCGGCAGCCCCTGGCTGGCCGGCCTGCTGCTGCCGCTGCTGCTGGCCAGCCTGGGCGAGCTGCGGCGGCAGCCGCGCCTGCTGGCCTGGGCCGGCGCGGCGGGCATCGCCTGGGCGCTGCTGCAGGGCTTCGCCATCGACCGGCAGGGCTGGGCGATGGTCGATCTCGGTAGCCTGTCCGGCTGGGCGGCGGCGCAGCCGGCGCTGGGCTGGGGCGCCCTCGGCTACCTGGTGGCGATGGCGCTGCTGGCGGCGCACGGGCTGGCCCGCCAGGGCTGGTGCAAGGGCGACGCCTTCACCGTCGGCGCGCTGGTCACCGTCTGCGGCTCGATCCTGATCTTCGTCGGCTATCCGGTGCTGTGCGTCCTACTGTCGGCCTTCAAGGACAATCAGGGGCAGGTCGACCTACCGCTGTTCGCCGACAAGCTGGCCGATTCCTCGATCTGGGGCCTGGCCTGCCTGTCCGGCGGGCGCAGCTGCGGCGTGGCCTGGAACTCGCTGGCCCAAGCCACGCTGGTCGGCGTGCTCAGCACGTTGCTGGGCCTCGCCTTCGCCCTGGTGGCCCAGCGCACCCGCTTCCCGTTCCCGCGCCTGTTCAAGGTGCTGGCGGTGCTGCCGGTGATCACGCCGCCCTTCGTCATCGGTTTGGCGCTGATCCTGCTGTTCGGCCGCGCCGGCATGGTGACGACGCTGCTGAACGACTGGTTCCATCTGCCGCGCAGCCGTTGGCTGTACGGCATGCCGGGCCTGACCATCGCCCAGCTTCTCGCCTTCACCCCGATCTCCTACCTGGTGCTGCTGGGCGTGCTGCAAGGCGTCAGCCCGAGCATGGAGGAGGCGTCGCAAACCCTGCGCAGCGGGCCGTGGCGCACCTTCCGCCACGTCACCTGGCCGCTGATCCGGCCGGGCCTGGCCAACGCCTTCCTGATCGCCTTCATCGAAAGCCTGGCCGATTTCGGCAACCCGATGATGATCGGCGGCAATTTCCGCGTGCTGTCGACCAGCGTGTACTTCGCCGTGGTCGGCGCGGCGCAGGACCAGGGCCAGGCCGCGGTGCTGGCGATCGTGCTGCTCACCTTCAGTTTGTCCGCCTTCCTGCTGCAGCGGCTGTGGATCGGGCGGCGGAGCTACGTCACCGTTGCCGGCAAGGGCGATGCCGGGCTGCCTGGCCCGCTGCCCAAGCCGCTGCGCATCCTGTGCTACACGGTGGTGCTGCCCTGGATCGCGCTGACCGTCGCGGTCTACGGCATCATCATGATCGGCGGCTTCGTCAGCGCCATCGGCAGCGACAACAGCCTGACGCTGAAGCACTTCCTGACGGCCTTCGCCATCGGCGACAGCGACCATGGCTGGTACCTGGCGGGGTCGGCCTGGAATTCGCTGATCACGACGCTGGAGGTGGCGTTGCTGGCCATGGTGCCGACCGCGGCGCTGGGGATCCTCACGGCCTATCTGCTGAACCGGCAGAGCTTCGCCGGCCGCGGCGCCTTCGAGTTCCTGACCATGATGAGCTTCGCCATCCCCGGCACGGTGATCGGCATCAGCTACATCCTGGCCTTCAACAGCGGCCCGATCGAGCTGACGGGAACGGCGATGATCATGATCATCGCCTTCGTGTTCCGGAACATGCCGGTGGGCATCCGCGCCGGCCTTGCCAATCTCAGCCAGATCGACCGCAGCCTGGACGAGGCGTCGCTGACGCTGGGCGCGCGGTCGGCCACCACGCTGCGGCGGGTGATCCTGCCGATCCTGCGGCCGGCGATCGCGACCTCGCTGGTCTATGCCTTCGTCCGGGCGATCACCAGCGTCAGCGCAGTGATCTTCCTGGTCAGCGGCGAGTTCAACCTTGCCACCGTCTACATCGTCGGCCGGGCCGAGTTCGGCGAATACGGGCTGGCGATCGTCTATTCCGCCGTGCTGATCACGATCATGGTCCTGGCGCTGATGGCGATCCAGGCCCTGGTCGGCGAACGGCGGATCGGCCGCCGGACCGCGGCGGTCCCGACAACCCGCAACCGTCAATCCGTGGTGCAGGCGTGACAAGCAACCTCAATCTGGTCGACTCGGCGCGGGCCCGCGCTGCCGCCGGCCTGCCGGCAGTCGAGTTCCGCGCCGTCAGCAAGCGCTACGGGCCGGTGACCGCGGTCGACCGCGTCGGCTTCGCGATCGAGCGCGGCACGCTGGTGACGCTGCTGGGCCCGTCCGGCTGCGGCAAGACCACGACCTTGCGCCTGGTCGCCGGGCTGGAGTTGGCGACCGAGGGCCGGATCCTGATCGACGGCGAGGACGTTACCCACCGCTCCGCCGCCGAGCGCGACGTCAGCATGGTGTTCCAGTCCTACGCGCTGTTCCCGCATATGACGGTGATGCAGAACGTCTGCTACGGGCTGCGCGCCTCCGGCCTGCCGCAGGCCAGGGCCGAGGCGATGGCGGCGGAGAAGCTGGCGGCCGTCGGCCTGTCGGGCTTCGAGCGGCGGCTGCCCAGCGAGCTGTCGGGCGGCCAGCAGCAGCGGGTCGCGGTCGCCCGAGCCATCGTGCTGGAGCCGAAGGTGCTGCTGTTCGACGAGCCGCTGTCCAACCTCGACGCCAAGCTGCGCCGCCGGGTGCGCGAGGATATCCGCGGCCTGCAGCAGTCGCTCGGCCTGACCGTCGTGTACGTCACCCACGACCAGGAGGAGGCGCTGGCCGTCTCCGACCGCATCGTGGTGATGCATTCGGCCCGGATCGTGCAGGACGGCACGCCGCGCGATCTGTACGAGCGCCCGGCCAACCGGTTCATCGCCGACTTCATCGGCAACGCCAACCTGCTGCCGGCCATGCTGCGGCGGCGCGACGGGGCACTGGCGCATGTCGGGCTCGGCGGCATCACACTGTCTCTCCCGCATCGCGAGCTGCCGCCCGGTCCGGTCGGGGTCGCGGTGCGGCCCCAATCGATCCGGCTGCGCGCCGGCGGCCAGCAGCCCGGCGAGCTGGCGGGGACGATCCGCAAGGCCGCCTATCTCGGCAGCCACATGGAGTATCAGGTGGACCTATCGGAGATCGGGGCCGAAGCCTTCGTCATCGATGGCAATGTCGGCGAGCCCTTCGCCCCCGGCACGGCGGTCGGCGTGGCGATCCCGGCGGAGGGCGCCGCCCTGGTCCCGGCGGGAGAGGCGGCGTGATGCGCGAGCTGGACGAACGCCAGGCTTTCGGCCTGGACCTGGCCCTGCGCGCCGGCGCCCTGGCGCTGGGCATGCGCCGCACCCTGGCGCCGATCGAGGCGAAGAGCGCGATCGACTTCTGCACCGAGGCCGACCGGGCGGTGGAGCAGCTGGTCCGCGCCGAGATCGCGCAGCGCTTCGGCGATGCGGTGATCGGCGAGGAGTATGGCGGCGAGGCGGCCGACCGCGTCTGGGTGGTCGACCCGATCGACGGCACCGCGGGCTACATCCACGGCTCCGGTCGCTGGTGCGTGTCGCTGGCCTATGTCCAGGACGGCGAGATCGAGATCGGCATCCTCTACGCCCCCGCCGACGACCGGCTGTTCGTCGCCCGGCGCGGCCGGGGCGCCACGCTGAACGGGCGGCCGATCGGGGTCAGCGGCCTGGCGCATGGCGCGGCGCCGCTGGTCGAGGTCGGCTGGTCCGAGCGCCGGCCGCTCGCCGCCTACTGCACGCTGCTGCAGCGGCTGACCGGCGCCGGCATCGAGTTCCGCCGCCACGGCTCCGGCGCGCTCGGCCTGGCCGAGGTCGCCTGCGGCCTGAACGACGGTTATGCCGAGCTGCACATCAACGCCTGGGACGCGCTCGCCGGCATCTTGCTGGTGCGCGAGGCGGGGGGCTGGACCAATGACTTCCTGGCGAATGACGGGCTGCGCCGAGGCAACCTGCTGCTCGCCTGCACGCCGGCTCTCAGCGACCGGCTGGCGGCGATGACCCGGGGCCTGGAGGCGCCGATCGAACAACCCGCGGCTCTGGCGGGCTAGGCCGGCCGCCGGCCAACGGCGGCATCACGACAAAGGGGAGGGGCGATCATGGCATCGAGACGGCTTTCCGCCGTCGCCGGCATCCTGCTGGCGACATTCCTGGCGGCACCCGCATCCGCGGCCGGGGACCTGGTGCTCGACAAGGCGGTGGTGCTGATGCGGCACGGCGTCCGGCCGCCGACCAGCAGCAAGGCGATCGCGCCCTTCGCCGCCAAGCCCTGGCCGGCATGGGAGGTCGCCGACGGCATGCTGACGCCGCACGGCGCCGAGGCGGTCGGCCGGCTGGGCGCCTGGGAGGGGCGGATGCTCGCCTCCCGCGGCCTGCTGAACGCGCCGGAATGCCCGAAGCCGGGCGAGGTCTTCGCCTGGGCCAGCAGCCAGCTGCAGCGCACCGTCGATACCGGCAATGCGCTGCTGGCGGCGATGTTCCCGGATTGCGGCCTGACCGTCGGCCATGGCGACGCCAAGGGGGCCGACCCGCTGTTCACCGCGTCCGACACGGATGTCGGCCGGCTGGACCCGGAGAAGGGCCGGGCGGCGATCCTGGCGGCGATGGGCGGCAGCTTCGACGGGCCGAAGCAGCGTCTGGCGCCGCTGTACCAGGAGCTGAGCGGCATCCTCGGCTGCGGCGCCAAGGGCTGCGATTTCGCCGACCGGCCGTGGGAGATCGCGCCGAAGAGCGACGGCCGAAACCTGTCGCTGGAAGGCCCGATCGGCGAGGCCTCGACCATCGCCCAGGTGTTCCTGCTGGAATACGCCAACGGCCTGCCGCCGGACCAGCTGGCCTGGGGGCAGATCAAGTCGGCCGACGACGTGATCCGCCTCTCGGCCATGCGGCAGATCAAATACGAGTATTTCGAGCGCGTTCCCTACATTGCCCGGCGGGGCGCCTCCAACATCCTGAACCAGCTCCTGATCGGTCTGGCCGAGGGCGCCTCGGTGCCTGGTGTCGACACCGCGGGCGGCCCGCCCGACGCCAGGCTGACGCTGTTTGTCGGCAGCGACACCCAGATCGCCGAGATCGGCGGCATGCTCGACGCTCATTGGACGCTTCAGAGCTATCTCGAGGACGAGACGCCGCCGAGCGGCGGCCTGGTGTTCGAGCGGCTGCTGGATAAGGCGACGGGCCAGCGCTTCGTCCGGGTGAAGTTCCTGACGCCGAGGCTGGATCAGATCCGCAGCGCCGCGGCGCTCGACGACGCCAACCCGCCGGAATACGTGACGGTCGGCCTGCCGGGCTGCGAGGGGAAGGGGCCGGATGGGGCGTGCCCGATCGACACCTTCGCGAAGATCGTGACCACCGCCATCGATCCGACCGCGGTGGCGCCTCAGACCTACCGTTGACGAGCTCGCCCGGTCCGACCGCCGTCGGATCGGGCGTTCCACCACGCAGGGATTATCGGCGGAATGCCCCATGGAAAAGCCGACCCCGTCATCCTGACGGAAGGGGAGCGGACCCTCCTCGCCAACATTGCCGATGACGCCGGCCGGCGGGGCGTCGCCCGGCGAGCCGCCATCGTGCTGCTCGCCGCGGAAGGGTTCAGCAACCGCTTGATCTCCGAGCGGCTGCAATTGGAGGAGCACTGCATCGGCCGCTGGCGGCAACGCTTCGCGGCGCAGCGCGTCTGGGGGCTGTTCGACCGCCCGCGGACCGGCCGGCCCGCGTCGCGGACCACGACCGGCCCGATCGGCACGGATGCAAGCTCGACCGGCGATCGCCGCTAATGCCTGTCGGGCACACCGCGCGGCCGGATGAGGTTGGCCATCACGATCCAATCGTTCGCGCCACTGCAAGTTCCGTCGCGGCGCGGAGTGGAGGCGGAACTCCGCCGGCGGTCCAGGTGGGTGCGTTTCGATTGCACAAATTTCCAATGGGCCATCTTCCTGGCCGCGACGTCATTCCGCCGCCACGGCGGCTGGGGCCTTGGTCAGCCGGATCTCGCCGGCGATCGCCTGCGGCTGGCGCAGCAGGTTCAGGATCGGGCAGTTGCGCTCCACCGTCTCGCGCAGCGCCTCGATCTCGGACGGCGCGGCGGGGGAGGCGATCGACGCCGCGTAGGTGATGCCGTGCGGATAGATCGGCACGGCCTCGAAGCCGGGGGAGCCGGCGCGCGGATCGATCGTGCCGGTGATCTCCAGCTCCAGCGAGTCGAGCGGCACGCCGAGCGCCGCCGCCTGGATCAGGAAGGTATGGGTCAGGCAGCTGCCGAGCACGCCGAGCTGCAGCTCCGGCGAGCTCGGGCCCAGGTCGTAGCCGGCGAAATCCGCCTCGCTGTCGCTGATCACCTGAAAGCCGCGGATGCGGATGCGGCGGATGCCGCTGCGTCCCTCGGCGCTCACCTGCGCCGTCAGGGTCTTCGGGCCGGCCTCGCCGGCGGCGACGCGCGCCTTGCGCGCGACGATCGCCGCGCGCTTCTGGCCGAGATACTCGTTGAGCGTGGTCATTCCAATCCTCCTCGAAGCGGGATCGCCGGCCGACCGGATCCCTAGGACGCCATCTTGTTCACGGGTGTCTCCGCGACCGGCGTGGCGCCGCCCTGCGCGATCCGGGCCAGCTGCTCGACCGCGAGGTGGCACCGGATGCCGTGCCCCGGCCCGGCATCGCGCAGCGGCGGCTCGACCTGCTCGCAGACCGCGCCGAGGCGGTGCGGGCAGCGATCCTGGAAGGCGCAGCCCGCAGGCCCGGTGGGTCGCGACGGCAACTCGGTTGACGGCGGCGGGGCTGCCTTGCCATGGGCGGCCGCGGCCAGCAGGGCGTCGGTGTAGGGATGGCGCGGCCCGGACCAGATCCGATCGGCCGGCCCGATCTCGACCAGCCGGCCGCGATACAGCACGCCGATCCGGTCGGCCAGGAAGCGGACCACGCCGAGGTCGTGCGAGATGAAGACGTAGCCGACGCCGCGCCGGGCCTGCAGGTCCGCCAGCAGGTTCAGGATCGAGGCCTGGACCGAGACGTCGAGCGCCGAGGTCGGCTCGTCGCACACCACCACCTTCGGCTCGCCGGCGAAGGCGCGGGCGATGGCGGCGCGCTGCTTCAGCCCGCCGGACAGCCGGCGCGGCCGGGCGGCGAGATGGTCCGGCCCCAGCCGCACCGCCTGCGCCAGCTCCTGCAGCCGGTCGCGGCGCGGGCCGGCGGCGCGCAGCCCGGCCAGCCGGCGCAGTGCCCGGCCCAGCACCCGGCCGACGGGGCGCGACGGGTTCAGCGACGCCCCGGGGTTCTGGAACACGATCTGCAGCGCCTTGACCTGGGCCCGGCTGCGCCGCGTGGCGCGGGGCTGCAGCAGGGTGCCCTCCAGCTCGATCCGGCCGCCGGGATCCGGCGGCGTCAGCCCCAGCAGCAGATGGGCCAGGGTCGACTTGCCGCTGCCGGATTCGCCGACCAGGCCCAGCGTCTCGCCCGGATGCAGGTCGAAGCCGACATCATCCAGCACCTTGGTCCGGCCATAGGTCTTGGAGAGATTCCTCACCGTGAGCACCGGCGCACCTGCCGCGGCGGCAGGCAGCGTCAGGGGGGCGGGCGGCGGCGCCGGGGACAGCTCCGGCGTCCGGTCGTGCAGATGGCAGCGGCTGCTGCGCCCGTCCGCCAGGCGGTGCAGGGGCGGGGCCTCGTCCCGGCAGCGCGGCTGCGCCAGGGCGCAGCGCTCGGCGAAGACGCAGCCGCGGAGCTCGGCGCCCGGGGCCGGCAGGCCGCCGGGGATGACGTCCAGCCGGCTGCGCGCCTTGTGCCGGCCCGGCCGCGGCAGGCAGCGCAGCAGGCCGGCGGTGTAGGGGTGGCGCGGCTGGTCGAACAGCGCCCGGGTCGGGCCCTCCTCGACCAGGGCACCGGCATACAGCACGCCGATGCGGTCGCAGATCCGCCCGACCAGCAGCAGGTTGTGGCTGATGAACAGCAGCGCCGTGCCCAGCTCGCGCCGCAGCCGGCCGATCAGTTCCAGGATCTCGGCCTCGACCGTGGCGTCCAGCCCGGTGGTCGGCTCGTCCAGGATCAAGAGCGACGGGTTGCCGGCCAGCGCCATGGCGATCACCACCCGCTGCTGCATGCCGCCGGACAGCTGGTGCGGATAGAGATCCATCACCCGGCCGGGATCGGCGATCTGCACCCGCTGCAGCATCTCCCGCGCCCGGTCATGCGCGTCCACCGGTCGGGCGCCAGCAGTCTCGAACGCCTCGGCCACCTGGCGCCCGATGCGCAGCGCCGGGTTCAGGGCGTGTCCCGGATCCTGATAGACCATCGACACCGGCCCAGCGCGCAGGCGACGCAGCGCGCGCGGGGCCAGCCCGGCGATGTCCTGCCCGGCTACCAGGATGCCCCCGCCGCGCACGGCGCCGTTCGCCGGCAGGTAGCGCATCGCCGCCAGCG
Organism: Inquilinus sp.; assembly: GCF_039594555.1. Lineage (GTDB taxonomy): Bacteria > Pseudomonadota > Alphaproteobacteria > DSM-16000 > Inquilinaceae > Inquilinus. Next base: position 14,369 of record NZ_JBCNNF010000016.1, on the reverse strand, counting down.
CCACGGTGCTCTTGCCGCAGCCGGATTCGCCGACCAGCCCATAAGCCTCGCCCGGGGCAATGGAAAAGCTGACGTCGCGCAGCACCGCGCGGTCGCGGCCGCGAACCCGGTAGGCGACGTCCAGTGCCTCGACGGTGAGGGCGTCCGGCGCGCTCATGCGTCGAGCGCCCTTTCGACGCCGTCGGCGACGAGGTTGACCCCGACCACCAGCGAGATCGTGGCCAGCCCGTCGAACAGCACGGTCCACCAGTAGCCGCCGCCGATCAGGGCGTAGTTCTCGGCGATCGACAGGCCCCAATCGGCCGAGGGCGGCTGGATGCCGAAACCGAGGAAGCTGAGCGTCGCCACCTGGAAGATCGCGTAGCCCAGGCGCAGCGTGACCTCGACCACGATCGGCTTCAGCACGTTGGGCAGGATCTCGGCCAGCATGATGGTCACCGCGTTCTCGCCGGCCAGCTGGGCGGCGGCGACATACTCCTTCTCCCGCTCGGCGCGGACGGCGGCGCGGACGGTGCGGGCGATCAGCGGCGCGTAGAGCAGGCCGATCACCACCACCACGGTCGCGTTCGAGGCGCCGAGCGCGGCCAGCGCCGTCAGGGCGACGATCACGGTCGGCAGCGCCAGCAGGGCGTCGAGCACGCGGCTGACGATGCCGTCGACCAGCCCCCGGAAATAGCCGGTGACGAGGCCGAGCAGCGTGCCCAGCACGGCGCCCAGCAGCGTCGCCAGCGGCGCCACCGCCAGGATGTCGCGGGCGCCGACGATGACGCGGGAGAAGACGTCGCGGCCCAGCCGGTCGGTGCCGAACCAGTGCTCGGCCGAGGGCGGCGCCAGCGCGCTCATCAGGTCGTCGGCATAGGGGGCGAGCGGCACCAGCCGGTCGCCGAGCACGGCGCAGGCGGCCCAGAACCCGACGATCAGCAGCCCGGCCACCAGGGTGGCGGAGGGGGCGAAGGCCCGGGCCTGCATGTGCCGGCCAGCCGTGGGTTCGGACGGCGCGCTCATGCGGCGGCCCGGCGCAGGCGGGGATCCACGGCGGTGGCGACGATGTCGCCGACCAGCCCGGCCACGGCATAGGCCGCGCCGGCCACCAGCACCCCGGCCTCCAGCATCGGAAAGTCCTTGGTCTTGGCGGCACCGTAGATGAGGCCGCCCAGGCCCTGGTAGCGGAACAGCGTCTCGACCACGACCAGGCCGCCGATCAGGTTGCCGGCCTGGGTGAAGACCACGGCGATCGTCGGCGTCAGGGCATTGCGCAGCACGTGGCGCCACACCACGGTGCGCCGGGGCAGCCCCTTCAGCACCGCGGTGCGGGTGTAGTCGGCGGCCAGCGCCTCGATCGTCCCGGCCCGGGCCATCCGGGCGATGTAGCCGAACAGCACCAGCACCAGCGGCAAGGCCGGCAGGATCAGATGGGTCAGCTGGGTCCCGAACCCGGATCCGGCCGGCGCGGTGGCGGTGATCGGCAGCCAGCGCAGCCACACGCCGAAGGCCATGATCAGCAGCAGCGACGACACGAATTCCGGGATCACCGAGCTCGACAGCCCGAACAGGCTGATGGCGCGGTCGGTCGGCCGGCCGGCCCGCAGCGCCGCCACGACGCCGCCGGCGATGCCGAGCGGCACCACCACCGCCAGCACGACTGCCGCCAGCGTCAGCGAGTTGGCGAAGGCGGTGGCGACGAAGGGCGCGACCGGCCGGCGGAAGGCGAGGGAGGTGCCGAAATCGCCCTGCACCGCATGGCTCAGCCAGTCCCAGTACTGCACCAAAGCGGGCCGGTCGGCGCCGAGCTGATGGTTCAGCGCCTCGACCGCCCGGGCATCGGCGAAGGGGCCCAGGATCGCCCGCCCGACATCCCCGGGCAGCAGCTGGCCGCCGGCGAACACCAGCAGGCTGAGGATCCACAGCGTGGCCAGCAGCTGCAGCAGCCGCACGAGCAGGGGCCGGGCGAACCTCACGCGGCCCCCATCACGCGAAAGAGGCCTGGTCGAAATAGAGCTGCGAGATGGCGGTGTAGCGGACGCCGCTGAGCGCGGCGCTGGTCACCTTCAGCGAGTCGGAGAAGTAGGAGATGATCACCGGCGTCTCCTCCAGCAGGAAGGCTTGCAGCTTGCCGGCGGCGGCGCGCTGGGCCGGCAGGTCGATGGCCGAGGTGTAGTCGGCCAGCAGCCGGTCGTAGTCCGGGTTCTTGAAATGCGCGGCGTTCCAGCTGCCGGTGCTGCGCAGCGAGGCGTTGAGCACCGCGTTCGGCGTGCCGCGATGGCCGTAATCGGTGATGCCGAGCACGGAATCGAGCCAGTCGGACTGGCCGTACACGGCCTTGCCGTAATAGGTGGCCTGGTCCTCGATCTTCAGGTCGATGGCGATGCCGATCTGCCGCGCCGCGTTCTGGATCAGCACGGCATAATCCGGGATCTCGTCGTATTTCTCGGTGGTCAGGGTGACGGCGAAGCCGTCCGGCACGCCGGCCTCGGCCAGCAGCGCCTTGGCCTTGGCGATGTCCTGCTTGCGCTGCGGCACCGCCGGGTCGGTCGACGGGAACAGGGGCGAGAACGGGCTGTCATTGCCGACCACGCCGTCGCCCTGCAGCAGCCCCTTCACCAGCCCCTCGCGGTTCAGGGTCAGGGCCAGCGCCTGGCGGATGCGCTTGTCCTGGAACGGCCCCTGGTCGGTGCGCAGATGCACCTGGGTGTGGGCGCTCGACCCGATCCGCAGGATGCGGAAGGCCGGGTCGTTCAGCAGCGCCTGCCCGCCCTGGGGCGAATAGTTGATGACATCGACCTGGCCGGCCTGGATCGCCAGAACCTGGGACGGCTCGTCGGCGAAGAAGGTGAACTCCACCCGGTCGGGCAGGGGCTGCGGGCCCCAATAATCCGGGTTGCGGACGAAGCTGGCGCCGACCTTGGGCGTGTAATGCTCCAGTTTGAACGGCCCGGTGGCGTTGAAATTCGCCTCGAAGCCGCCGGCGTAGTCGGCCGGCAGGATCACCGCATTGTAGGTGTCGGACGAGATCAGGTACGGGAAGTTGCCGTTCGGCGCGTCCAGCCGGAACTCGACCGTATAGTCGTCGACCTGCCGGGTGCCGCCCTTCGACAGGATGCCGGCCAGGATCGACAAAGCGTGGGAGCCGGTGGCCGGGTCGGTCAGCCGCTCGAAGGTGGCGACCACGTCGCGGGCGCTCAGGGTCCGGCCGTCATGGAATTTCACGCCGCGGCGGATCGCGACGGTCCAGACCTTGGCGCCGGCGTCGCTCTTCCAGCTCTCGGCCAGGCCCGGGCGCAAGGTCAGGTCCGGGTCGTCGACGATCAGGTATTCGCCGACCTGGGCCAGCAGGCCGATGCTCGGCGGGTCGGCGATGGTGACGGGGTCGATCGCCCCGGTCGGCGTCAGCAGCCCGACGCGGACGGTGCCGCCCGGCTTGCCGGCTGGCGTCTGTGCCCGTGCGCCCGGCGCCGCCAGCCCGGCTCCGGCCAGGCCGAGCAGCGCGGCGTAGCGCATCAGGTTGCGGCGGCCGATGGCGCCGGCGGCGAATTCATCGACCGCCGCGTTCCACAGCGCGTCGGTCGGGAGGGCGCCGGAGCGGCGGCGCAAGACGTCGAGATTCCGGCGACGCGTGATCATGATCGGTCTCGTTTCTCAGAAGGGCGGGGAGGGATCGGGCGGGATCAGGCGACCGGCTCGCCGTCGCGGGTGATGCTGTCGACCGCGTCGGGGTAGAAGGAGATCAGCCCGGCGATGCGCACCGCCTCGGGGATCGGGGCCTGATAGTCCCAGGCGATGTCCTGGTGGCGCTGGCCGTTGATCTCGGCCGACCAGTAGGTGGCGACGCCCTTGTAGGGACAGCGCGTGGTCTTCTCCGACCGGTGCAGCAGGTCCAGCCGGACATCCTCGGGCGGCAGGTAGTAGCGCGTCGGCAGATGTGTCTCGAACAGCAGGACAGGCCGCCGGCTGCTGGCGATCAGCTCACCATCCAGCCGCACCTCGACCAGGCTCGACCCCTGCAGGATGTCGATCCGGGCATAGGGATCGCGGGCGTGGACGAAGACCTCCTCATCCTCCTCGAACCAGGCATCGACCGCGTTCCAGCGGAAGGCCACATGGCCCTGCAGCGCGGCCAGGTCGGCCGGCTCCGGCGCTTCGAAGCCCCAGGCGGCGCCGGCCGCGGTGCGGTCGCCGACGGAGATGTCCCAATGGCGGGCGACGCCGCCCTGCTCGTGCCGCTCGCGATGGTCGGACGGGCGCAGCGCCTCGGTCAGCACATCGGCGAGGGGGAAATAATAGACCGGCAGGAAATGGTTGCCCCGCAGCACCAGCACGCGGCGGCTGTCGGCGATGGTGGTGCCGTTGAACACGGCACGCACCCGCTTCGGGCTGGCCAGCAGGTTGACCAGCGGCGGCGTCGACGGCTCGCGCGGGACCAGGCGCGGGCGCTGGATCGGGACGACGGACATGGCGGGGTTCCCCGAAGGATCAGGAGGCGGCGCGATGGGCGTCGCGGGCGGCGGCGAAGCGGTTGGCGGGGCGTGGCAGGCCCAGCCGGTCGCGCAGCGTGCCCGGCTCGTATTCCTGCCGGACCAGGCCGCGGCGCTGCAGCTCCGGCACCACGTCGCGGGTGAAGGCGATCCAGTCGTCCGGCAGCAGCGGGAACATCAGGTTGTAGCCGTCGACGGCGCCGGAGACGAACCACGCCTCCAGCTGGTCGGCGACCTCCTTGGCCGTCCCTGCCACCGTGGGCACCGAGCCGCTGTTCGACAGCTTGCGGGCGATCTGGCGGATCGTGGCGTTGCCGCGGGCCAGGTCACGCACCCGGTTCAGAGCCGTGCGCCCGCCGTTGAAGGTGCTCTCGTCCGGCAGGTCCGGCAGCGGCCCGTCCGGCGGATAGGCGGACAGGTCGATGCCGGCCCAGCTCGACAGCAGGTCGATCCCGACCTTGTCGAGCATCAGCGTCTCCAGGAACTCCTGCCGCTCCTTCGCCTCCGCGGCCGACGCGGCGACCACGGGCAGGATGCCGGGCAGGATCTTGAAGCTGTCCGGCGCGCGGCCGTACCGGGCCAGGCGCGCGTTGATGTCGGCGCGGTAGCGCAGGCCTTCCTCATTGCTGCGGATGATGGCGAAATGGACGTCGGCGTAGCGGGCGGCCAGGTTCTTGCCGTCCTCCGAGGAGCCGGCCTGGACAATCAGCGGATGCCCTTGCGGCGGCCGCGGCACGTTCAGCGGCCCGCGCACCCGGAAATGCGTCCCGGCATGATCGAGGCGGTGGACGCGCTGCGGGTCGGCGTAGAAGCCCGACTCCTTGTCGATCAGCAGGGCCTCGTCCTCCCACGAATCCCAGAGGGCTGTGGCGATATCGAGGTATTCGGCCGCCCGGTCGTAGCGGTGAGCGTGCTCGATGTTGCCGTCGCGGCCGAAATTCTGCGCCTCCTCGTTCATCGCCGAGGTGACGACGTTCCAGGCAGCGCGGCCGCCACTGAGGTGGTCGAGGGACGCGAAGATCCGCGCCAGGTTGTACGGCTCGCTGTAGGAGGATGACGCGGTCGCGATCAGTCCGATATGCCGGGTCACGGCCGACAGCGCGGACAGCAGGGTCAGCGGCTCCAGCCGCGCATTGGCGTAATGGGCGACGCCGCTCTCGACCGAATCCCAGATCGCGACATGGTCGGCGATGAAGAGGGTGTCCAGCTTCGCCCGCTCCGCGGCCTCGGCGAGGCCGCGATAGTAGTCCAGGCCGAACACCTCTCGTTCCGGCGCCCGCGGATGGCGCCACGACATGCGGTGGTCGCCCTGCGGGTTGAAGAAGAATGCACTCAGGATGATGTGCCGGCGCGACATCGCGCACTCCTTGCAGATCGGGGAGCGGTTGGCGGCGCGGATCTTGATTCATCCGCCCTTCTAGTAGTTCATACAAAAAACATATGAATCAAGAGTAAAAAATCTATAAATATACACTATTTTAAATGTGCAATCATATTGCGGAAACGTCGACCGGGGTCTGCCGGATTCAGGAGCCCGTCGGACTCGATGTCCGAATGTCTTCCTGGAGACCCGGCAGGCCGCGCTCGTCGAAGATCCTGCGCGCCTCCTCGACATCGTCGAGATGCTCGAGCATCCAGGCGTAGAGCGCCTTGAACGGGTGCTGCAGCGAACGGCCGAGCGGGGTGATCTCGTACTCGACCGCCACCGGGGAGACGGGGATCACGCGCCGCGACAGTAGCCCGTTGCGCTCGAGCCGCCGCAGGCATTGCGTCAGCGCCTTCTGCGTCACGCCCTCGAGATGGCGCTTGATCGCGTTGAAGCGCATCGGCCCGGGGTCGAGCACCGTGAGCACCATCATCGACCATTTGTCCGCGATCTGATCGAACAGCAGGCGGCTGGGGCAGTCGACCACGAAGCGCTGACGCTCACAGAGCATGGTTTCCTCGACGATACCTAGGCGATTCAAGGTGCGTAATTGACGCTAGGTTTACGATGTATACCTATCCAGCTCCCACGACAATGGAGCTGCTGCGCATGGTCTCCCCGGATACCCTGTTCCGTCCCTTCAGGCTGCGGTCGCTGTCGCTGCCGAACCGGATCGTCATGGCGCCGATGACGCGCTCCTTCGCGCCCGGCGGCGTGCCCGGCCCGGCCAATGCGGCCTACTATCGCCGGCGCGCCGAAGGGGATGTCGGCCTGATCCTGTCCGAAGGGACGGTGATCGACCGCCCGGCCTCGCGAAACGATCCCGGCATTCCCTTCTTCCATGGCGACGCTGCCCTGGAGGGCTGGCAGGGCGTGATCGACGCGGTGCACGACGCCGGCGGCCGGATGGGCCCCCAGCTGTGGCACACCGGCGCGGTCAAGAGCTTCCTCACGGAGTGGACGGCCGATGCCCCGGTCGAGAGCCCGTCCGGCCTCGATGCGCCCGGCGTGGAGCGCGGCGTCGCGATGACCGATGCGGCGATCGCCGACACGATCGCGGCTTTCGCCAAGGCGGCGGCGGAGGCCAAGCGGCTCGGCTTCGACACGGTCGAGCTGCATGGCGCCCATGGCTATCTGATCGACCAGTTCTTCTGGTCGGGCAGCAACCGACGCACGGACCGCTATGGCGGCGCCACCATCGGCGAGCGGTCGCGCTTCGCCGCCGAGGTCATTGCCGCGGTGCGCGCCGCGGTCGGCCCCGACTTCCCGATCATCATCCGGCTCAGCCAATGGAAGCAGCAGGATTTCACCGCCCGCCTGGCGGAGACGCCCGATGAGATGGCCGCCTGGTTGCGGCCGCTGGTCGAGGCCGGCGCGGATGCGCTGCACTGCTCGCAGCGCCGCTTTTGGGAGCCGGAGTTCCCCGAGATCGATGGCGAGCACGGTCTCAATTTCGCCGGATGGGCGAAGAGGCTGACTGGGGCCGCGACGATCAGCGTCGGCTCGGTCGGGCTGTCGGGAGACTTCATGGCCGCGTTCAGCGGCGAGAGTTCGCCCAAGGCGGGCCTGGACCGGCTGGTCGAGCGGATGGAGCGCGACGAGTTCGACCTGATCGCGGTCGGTCGGGCGCTTCTCGGCGATCCGCACTGGGCGGCGAAGGTGCGCACGGGCAACCCGGACGCCCTGCGCGGCTTCGACGCCTCGGCGATGGCCGAGCTCGTCTGAGGGAGTCCGGCGGCGGCGCTGGAGCGCCGCCGCGGTCCCAAGCTGATGCGAGACTGAGAGAAATAGCTTTTATATTTTGTTATATTTATATCGATTGACATATGAAAGTGTATTTAATCAACTAACAACGCGCCGCCACGGATTTGGCCGTGGCTCATCCATTCTGACGCCTGTCCCGGCCATCGTCGCCCTGCCGTGCGGATCGCGCGGCGGCCCCGTTGCTCTCACGCCGAGGAACCCTCCCGTGCCTGCTCTCCCATCGCCGCCTTCCGCCGGCCGCCGGCGCATCGTCACCGCGATCGTCTGGGCCGGCCTGGTCTGCATCGCCGGGCCGGTCCTCGCCGCGGACACGCTGCCGGCCGACGCACCCTTGCCGGCCGACGTTCCGCCCGGGACGACGCTGGTGATCGGTGACCCGACGACGCAGAGGGCGCTGGTGCTGTCCGGCGAGATCGAGAAGATCCCGTTCAGGATCGAATGGGCGAATATCAGCGGCGGGCCGCGCACGATCGAGGCGTTCCGGGCCAATGCGCTCGATGTCGGCTCGGTCGCCGACATCCCGCCGATCCATGCGACCTGGACCGGCCTGCCGGTGAAGATCGTCGCCGCGAAGTTCCGGCAGGATCCGATTAACCATCCGATCTATCAGCTGGGCATTGCGCCGGGCGTCGCTATCCAGAGCCTGGCCGATCTGCGCGGCAAGAAGATCGCCTACAGCCCGGGCCAGGCCCAGGGCGCGCTGGTGCTGCGCGTGCTGCAGAAGGCCGGCCTGTCGAAGGCCGATGTGACGCTGGTCGAGCTGCCCAGCACCGGCGACGTCTATGTCAACGCGCTGTCGAGCGGTCTGGTCGATGCGGCGCCGATCGCCGAGGCCAATCAGCGCCGTTACGTCGCCAACTACGGCAAGGACGGCGCCAGGCTGATCCCGCACGGGCTGCGCGATGACCCGGCCTATCTCTACGTCCTCGGGACGTCCCTGCAGGATCCGGGCAAGGCCGCCGCGATCCGCGAATATGTCAAGGCCTGGGGCCGGGCGACGCAGTGGATCGCGACGCATCCGGAGGAATGGATCGCCGGCTATTACGTCAAGGATCAGGGGCTGGACGCCGAGAGCGGCCGCTATCTGGTGAACTCCGCCGGGCTGCCGGACATTCCGGCGGACTGGACCGCGGTGATCGAGCGGCAGCAGGCGACGATCGACCTGCTGGCGGCCGAGACCGGCAAGCCCAAGCTGAACGCGGCCGATCTGTTCGACCGCCGGTACGAAAGGGCCGCCGCCGACGCGCTGGCGAGCCAGTAGGGGAGGCAGGCCAGTGACTCCGCCCCCCAGCGACTCCGCCCTGGTGCTCGCGCCGGCGCCGGACAGCCGGCTGTTCCGCAGGGAGACCGCCCCGGGGCCGCAGCGATTGGCCCGACCGCGGCGGCTCGGCCCCGGCCGCCCGATCGCCTATGGCTGGACCTTCGGCCCGCTGCTGCTGCTGGCGGTCTGGTCGGCCGGCTCGGCCACCGGGCTGATCGATACCCGCACCCTGGCGGCGCCCTGGATGGTGGTGACCACCGCCATCGACCTGATTGCCGAGGGCCGGCTGCAGGACAACTTGCTGACCTCGCTCGGCCGGTCGGCCCAGGGGCTGTTCTGGGGCGTGCTGGCCGGGCTGGTGCTCGGCCTCCTCGCCGGCCTGACCCGGATCGGCGAATACCTGATCGATGGGCCGGTGCAGATCAAGCGGGCGATCCCGGCGCTGGCGCTGATCCCGCTCTTGATGCTGTGGCTCGGCATCGGCGAGGGCATGAAGATCGCCACCATCGCCCTGATCGTCTTCGCTCCGGTTTACATCCAGACCCATGACGGGCTGCGCAGCATCGACAGCCGCTATGTCGAACTGGCCGAGACGCTGGGCGTCGGCCGGCGGGACTTCCTGCGCCATGTCGCGCTGCCGGCGGCGCTGCCCGGCTTCTTCCTGGGGCTGCGCTTCGCCGTCAACTACTCCTGGCTCGCTTTGGTCGTGGTCGAGCAGGTCAATTCCACCAGCGGCATCGGCTACATGATCGAGCTGGCGCGGACCTACGGCCAGACCGAGATCATCATCCTCGGCCTCGTGGTCTACGCGCTGCTCGGCCTCACCTCCGACGCGCTGGTCCGGCTGCTGCAGAGGAGGGTGCTGGCATGGCGACGCACGCTGGCGGGTTGAGCGGAGGCGGGGCGGCGGTCCAGGTCCGCGGGCTGGTGCGTGGCTTCGGCGCGCGCATGGTGCTCGACGGCATCGACCTCGAGATCCGCAAGGGCGAGTTCGTCGCCCTGCTCGGGCGCAGCGGCTCGGGCAAGAGCACGCTGCTGCGGGCCCTGGCCGGTCTCGACCACGAGGTGACCGGGATCGGGCATCTGGCCGTACCCGACCGGCTGTCGGTGGTGTTCCAGGACGCGCGGCTGCTGCCCTGGAAGCGGGTGCTCGACAACGTGCTGTTCGGCCTCGGCGAGCCGGACCCGCGCGGCCGGGCCGAGGCGGCGCTGGCCGAGGTCGGGCTGGCGGGCCGCGAGCGCGCCTGGCCGAACCAGCTCTCGGGCGGCGAGCAGCAGCGGGTGGCGCTGGCCCGGTCGCTGGTGCGGGACCCGGAGCTGCTGCTGGCGGACGAGCCCTTCGGCGCGCTCGACGCGCTGACCCGGATCCGCATGCACGGCCTGCTGCGCCAGCTCTGCGCCCGCCACCAGCCGGCGGTGCTGCTGGTGACGCATGATGTCGACGAGGCGATCCACCTAGCCGACCGCGTGCTGGTGCTCGACCGCGGCCGCATCTCGGTCGACGTCCCGATCGACCTGCCGGACCGGCATCCGGAGCGCGAGCGGCGGGTCGCCGAGATCCGCGTCGAGGTGCTGCGGGAGCTCGGCGTGCAGGTCGATGACCGCCTGACCGCCTGACGCCGCCGATCCCTTCCATCGACATCACAGGAGGCCGCGATGCCCGGAACCGGCAGGCAGCTGAACCTCAACCTCTTCATCTATCCGGGCGGACATCACGAAGCCGCCTGGCGCTACAAGGACTCGTCGCCCGAGCGCATCCTCGATATCGCCTACTACCAGGCATTGGCGCGCCGGGCCGAGGCCGCCAAGTTCGACGGCATCTTCTTCGCCGACGGGCCGTCCCTGGCCGACACCATCCAATACGCCACCCGCTTCCAGGTCGAGCCGCTGACCTGGCTGTCGGCGATCGCCGCGGCGACGGAGCGGATCGGCCTGATCGCCACCGCATCGACCACCTACTCCGAGCCCTACAACCTGGCGCGGCTGTTCGCCTCGCTCGATCACATCAGCAAGGGCCGGGCGGGCTGGAACATCGTCACCACCGCGGGGGCCCAGGCGGCGCAGAATTTCGGCCTGTCAGAGCATCCCGCCCATTCCGAGCGCTACGACCGGGCCCAGGAATTCGTCGATGTCGTCACCAAGCTGTGGGACAGCTGGGAGGACGATGCCGTGGTCGGCGATGCGGCCTCGGGCCTCTATGCCGATCCGGCCAAGATCCACGCCATCGACCATATCGGCCGGCATCTCCGCGTGCGCGGCCCGCTCAACGTGCCGCGCACGCCGCAGGGCCGGCCGGTCTATGTCCAGGCCGGGTCGTCCGAGGATGGCCGGTCCTTTGCCGCGCGCTACGCCGAGGCGATCTTCACAGCGCACCAGACCCTGGCCAACGCCCAGGCCTTCTATGCCGACATCAAGGCGCGGGCGGCGGCGTTGGGACGGCGGCCGGAGCATCCGAAAATCCTGCCCGGCATCAGCCCTTTCATCGGCGGCACCGAGGCCGAGGCGCTGCGGCTGCAGGAGGAGTTCAACGCCCTGACCCAGCCGGAATACTCGCTGGCCCAGCTGCGCCGGATGATCGGGGTCGACCTCACCGGCCATGACCTCGACGGCCCGTTCCCGCGCGCGCTGGTCGCGACGGAGGGCGAGCGCGCTGTCGCCAGCCGGTTCCAGGTCGTGCTCGACATCGTCGACCGCGAGAAGCCGACCATCCGCCAGCTGCTGCATCGGTTGGCCGGCGCCCGCGGCCACTGGGTCACGGCCGGCACGCCGGAGCAGATCGCGGACCGGATCGAGGCATGGTTCACCGGCGGCGCGGCGGACGGCTTCAACGTGATGCCGCCCTACCTGACCGGCGGCTTCGACGCCTTCGCCGATCATGTGGTGCCGATCCTGCGGCGGCGCGGCCTCTTCCGCGAGGAGTATACCGGCGCCACGCTGCGCGATCATTACGGCCTGCCGCGGCCGGCCAGCCAGTACAGCGACCCGATCCGGGCGACGGCCTGAGCGAGCGTGAGGAACAGCCTGCCATGAGCAACACCGCCATGCCGCTGCGATCCGGCCCGGAGCCCCGGGTCCTTCTGGCCGACCGCTATGGCGACCAGGGTCCGTCCGCGGCGATCGTGAACGACGTCACCGCCCTGATCCTGTCGCACCGGTCGGTCCGGGCCTTCCGGCCGGACGCGGTGCCGGCGGGCACGATCGAGACGCTGGTCGCCGCGGCGCAATCGGCTTCCAGCTCCTCCAACCTCCAGGCGTGGAGCGTCGTCGCGGTGGAGGAGCCGGCGCACAAGGCGCGGCTGGCGGGCTATGCCGGTGGCCAGGACTTCATCCGGCAGGCGCCGCTGTTCCTGGTCTGGCTGGCGGATTTCGCCCGGCTGCGCCTGCTGGCGGCAGGGCAGGGGGCCACCGTCGAGGGCGCCAACTACACCGAGGCGCTGATCCTCGGCATCGTCGACACGGCGCTGGCGGCGCAGAACGCGGTGGTGGCACTGGAATCGCTCGGCCTCGGCGCGGTCTATGTCGGGGCGGTGCGCAACCATCCGGAAGAGATTGCCGCGGCGCTGACGCTGCCCGGCCACATCTTCCCGGTCTTCGGCCTCGCCGTCGGCTGGCCCGACCCGGACCGGCCGGCCGCGGTCAAGCCGCGCCTGCCGCAGGCGGCCGTGCTGCACCGCGAGACCTACGACGCGGCGCCCCAGGCCGGGGCGGCGGCGGCCTATGACCAGACGCTCGACCGCTTCTGGCGCGGCCAGGGGCGCGACACCCCGCCCTGGACCCGGCAGGTCGTCAACCGCCTGCGCGACCGGGCGGCGCTGCATGGCCGCGACCGCATCCGCGAGGCCCTGAACCGGCTCGGCTTCCCGCTGCGCTGACGCGCCGACCCTCCGAAACTGCGAAACGATCCCATGAGCGGCCCATCCGAATTCCTCTGGTACATCCCGAACGACGTCAAGGCGGGCCATCGCGGCGACACCGCCGTCGAGGGCCACAACAGCCTCGAGACCCTGACCAGCCACGCCAGGGCGCTGGAGGATCACGGCTGGAAGGGGGCGCTGATCGGCACCGGCTGGGGCCGGCCCGACACCTTCACCGTCGCCGCCGCCCTCGCGGCACGGACGACGACATTCGAGCCGCTGATCGCGATCCGGCCGGGCTATTGGCGGCCCGCCCATTTCGCCTCCGCCGCGGCCACGCTGGACCAGCTGACCGGCGGCCGGGTGCGGGTGAACATCGTGTCGGGCCAGGACAACCTCGCCGCCTATGGCGACAGCGAGGGCGACCAGGCCCAGCGCTACGCTCGGACCCGCGAGTTCATGCGGCTGGTGCGCCGGCTGTGGACCGAGGAGGCCGTCACCCATGAGGGCGAGCATTTCCGGGTGACTGAATCGACGGTGGTGCCGCGCCTCCCGGCCCGCGGCGACCGCCGGCATCCGAAGCTGTATTTCGGCGGCGCGTCGGAGGCGGCGGAGCGGGTCTCCGCCACAGAGGCCGATGTCCAGCTGTTCTGGGGCGAGCCGCTCGACGGCGTCCGCGAGCGGATCGACCGCCTCAAGGCGCTGAGCCGGCGGCTCGACCGCGACCTGCCGCCGCTGGAGTTCGGGCTGCGGATCACCACCCTGGTTCGCGACACCACGGATCAGGCCTGGGCCGATGCCAGGGCCAAGGTCGCGGAGATGGCCAGGATCAAGGGCGCCGGCTGGCACGACCACCGGCAGTCGGTCGCGGTCGGCCAGCAGCGCCTGTTCGATGCCCATGCGCGCGGCGAGGTGCTGGACGACAACCTCTACACCGCACCCGGCAGATTCGGCGGCGGCGGTGCCGGCACCACCTGGCTGGTCGGCTCTGCGGCGGATGTCGCCCGGTCGCTGCGCAAGTACCGGGACCTCGGCATCACCCATTTCGTGCTCTCGGACACGCCGTACCTGTCAGAGATCCGGCGGCAGGGCGATCAGTTGCTGCCATTGCTGCGGGACTAGGCAGTATACTCCGTGGGATGGGGCTGTTGCGGTCGGCTCCGGCCACTCAGCCATGCGCCTCGAGCCAGTCAAATGTGGCACCCCATATGGGCAACGATCACGAATAACGAAGGATGAGACGCCGCACTGGGGTGGTATGCTCATCGTACCAACGGCCCAGCCATGAATCACGCTTGCTGGCCGGCTCAGGAGGTGCGATCGCGTGCGGGAACCGGCTGAACCCATTGTCCGCAGGAAGCTGTGGCACGAGGTCTTCGATCGCCTCAGGACCATGATCACCCGCGGGGAGCTGGCCCCGGGCGATGCCATGCCGTCGGAGCGGGACCTGATGGATCGCTTTGGCGTCGGCCGCCCGGCGATCCGCGAGGCGATGCAGGCACTGGCCAATATGGGCCTGGTCACGATCAGCCATGGCGAGCGTGCCCGGGTGCGGCAGCTGACCGCGAAGTCGATCTTCCAGCAGGTCGACC
>NZ_JBCNNF010000159.1:0-14612 GCF_039594555.1 Inquilinus sp. | reverse complement strand
TCCCCGTCCTTCACATAGCGGCGCTCGCCGGTCCGGGCATGGGTGAACACGGTGACCGTGGCGTTGCTGTCGGGGTCGACGAAGCGCTCGCCGCTGTCCTCCCAGCCGGGACCGGGATGGCCGTCGTCCAGCGGCTTGTAGCGGTGCTGCTCCCAGGCCGTGCCGACCACCAGCAGGCCGCCGGAGACCAGCAGCCAGATCCCGGCGCCGACCGTGCCGGCGGCCATCGCCACGACGCCCAGCACCAGCGCCAGCACGCCGAGGACGATCAGGACGGACCGGATCATGCCGGCTCGATCACCGCGGCGGTGCCATAGGCGACAATCTCGCTCATGGTCTCGCCGATCTCGGAGCTGTCGAAACGCATCATGACGATGGCGTTGGCGCCCATCAGCGTGGCGTTCTGCACCATGCGGTCGAGGGCATGGCGCCGCGCCTCCTCCAGCATCTGGGTGTATTCGGTGATCTCGCCGCCGACGATGGAGCGCAGCCCGGCCATGAAGTTGCCGCCGATGCCGCGGCTGCGCACCACCACGCCGAAGCACTGCCCCAGCATCTTCGTCACCCGATGGCCCGCCACGCCCTCGGTGGTCACGACAATCATTGCAGCTCTCCGTCGCTCGGTTGCGGCGCCGCGTCGACCGGGCGCCGGCAGTGGCAGGAGAGCCGGTGTTGATGGCAATCTGATGGTCAGCCGAATGGCTCAGCCCAGCAGCCCGCGGGCGGCGGCGACGCCGGTGGCGAAGCAGCCCTGCAGCAGGTAGCCGCCAGTCGGCGCCTCCCAGTCCAGCATCTCGCCGCAGGCGAAGACGCCGGGCAGCGCCTTCAGCTCCAGCGCCGGCGTCAGGGCGTCGAGGCGGATGCCGCCGGCGGTGGAGATGGCGCGGTCCAGCGGCCGCAGGCCCGTCGGGCGCAGCGGGATCGCCTTGATCGCGGCGGCCAGGGCCTCCGGCGTCGCCAGCGCCTCGGCGGCGAAGCCCTCGCGCAGCAGCGGCCAGGCCGGGCCGGTCAGGGACAGGGCCCGGCGCAGCCGGTTCGGGGCGCTGTCGCTGCTGCCGGCCCGGGCCAGCCGGTCGGCGATCTCCGCCGCGCTCATGTCCGGCCGCAGGTCCAGAGTAAGCACGGCGCCACCATCCCGCGCGATCGCCTCGCGCAGCCCGGGCCCGAGCGCATAGACCGCGCCGCCTTCCAGGCCGGTGGCGGCGATCACCGCCTCGCCGCGCACGGTGCGGCCGGCGAGGGTCAGGGCGATGCGTTTCAGCGGCGTTCCGGCGAAGCGGTCGCGCAGATGTGCCGACCAAGCGATCTCGACGCCGGCATTGGCCGGAAGCAGTGGCGCGATGGCGACGCCGCGCGCCGCCAGGACCGGCGCCCAGCCGCCGTCGCCGCCCAGACGCGGCCAGCTGGCACCGCCCAACGCCAGGATGGTGGCGTCGGCCTCGGCCTCGAACTCGCCGTCCGGCCCGCGCAGCAGCGGACGGTTGCCGGCGGTGAGGCCGATCCAGTCGTGCCGGGTGCGGACCCCGACGCCGAGCTCCGCCAGCCGGCCCAGCCAAGCGCGCAGCAGGGGCGATGCCTTCAGGCTCTCCGGGAACACCCGGCCGCTGGAGCCGACGAAGGTCGGGACACCGAGATCGTGGCTCCAGGCCCGCAGATCGTCCGGCGTGAAGGCGCGGACCAGCGGCTCGATCCAGCTCTGCGCCGCGCCGTAGCGGGTGACGAAGCGGTCCAGCGGCTCGGAATGGGTCAGGTTCAGCCCGCCGCGCCCGGCCATCAGGAACTTCCGCCCGACCGTCGGCATGCGGTCGTAGACGGTCACGCGCCGCCCGGCCTCGGCCAGGCGCTGCGCGGCGATCAGCCCGGCGGGGCCGCCGCCGATGATGGTGATGGATTGCGACATGGCGCGGACCCTAACGGGCCCGGCCGCGCAATCCAAGCTGCCTCAGCCGCAAATCAGCTGAAGTTCATCATCACGTGCCGCACGACGGTGTAGTCCTCCAGGCCGTACATCGACATGTCCTTGCCGTAGCCGGACATCTTCAGCCCGCCATGCGGCATCTCGGTGGTCAGGGTGAAATGGGCGTTCACCCAGACGCAGCCATATTGCAGCCGGGCCGAGGTCTTCAGCGCCGTCTTCACATTGCTGGTCCAGACCGAGGAGGCCAGGCCGTAATCGCTGTCATTGGCCCAGGCGATGGCGGCGTCCGGGTCGTCGAAGCGGGTGACCGAGACCACCGGCCCGAACACCTCCTTGCGCACGATCTCGTCGGTCTGCAGCGCGCCGGCCACCAGGGTCGGCCTGAAGAAGAAGCCGTCGCCCTCGGCCTTGCCGCCGCCGGCCAGGATCTCGGTATGCTTCTGCGCCGCCGCGCGCTCGACGAAGCTGGCCACGCGGTCGCGCTGGCGCTCGCTGATCAGGGGGCCGATCTCGCTGGCCGCGTCGTCCGGCGCGCCGTATTTCAGGCTGGCGACCGCGCCGGCCAGGTCGGCCACCAGCCGGTCATAGATCTTCGGCCCGGCATAGACCCGGCAGGCCGCGGTGCAGTCCTGCCCGGCATTGTAGAAGCCGCCGGCGCGGACGCCGGCCACCACAGCCTCGAGGTCGGCGTCGTCGAACACCAGCACCGGCGCCTTGCCGCCGAGCTCGAGATGGGTGCGCTTCAGGTTCTTCACCGCCGCCTGCAGCACCTTCTGGCCGGTGGCGATGTCGCCGGTCAGCGACACCATGCGCACCTGCGGATGGGCGGTCAGCGCCGAGCCGACGGTCTCGCCGCGGCCGGCGACGACGTTGATCACGCCCTTGGGGAAGAGCTCGGCCAGGGCGCGGCCCAGCTTCAGCGCGGTCAGCGGCGTCTGCTCCGACGGCTTCAGCACCACCGTGTTGCCGGCGGCCAGGGCCGGGGCGATCTTCCAGGCCAGCATCATCAGCGGGTAGTTCCAGGGCGCGATCGACCCGACCACGCCGATCGGGTCGCGCCGGATCATGCTGGTGTGGTTGGCGACGTATTCGCCGGCAGCCGAGCCGGTCAGGCAGCGGGTGGCGCCCGCGAAGAAGCGGAAGGTGTCGATGATCGCCGGCAGCTCGTCTTCGAGAACCCGGGCATAGGGCTTGCCGCAGTTCAGCGATTCCAGTCGGGCGAAGGCCTCGGCCTCGCGTTCGATCGCGTCGGCCAGCTTCAGCAGGTGCCCGGCGCGCTGGGCCGGGGTGGTCAGCGACCAGCTTTCGAAGGCGCGAGCCGCTGCGGAGATGGCGGCGTTGAGCTGGGCCTGCGAGGCCTCCGGCACCTCGACGATCAGCTTGCCGGTCGCCGGGTTCAGCACCTTCTCGGTCTGGCCCTCGCCCTTCACCAGGGCGCCGTCGATCAGAAGCTCGATGTCCATGGAAACTCTCCCTTACTTGCCGGAGCCCGAAAAATCATGGGTGTCGCGGGTGAGGTAATAGGCGCCGACGATCGGCAGGAACGTCACGACGATGACGATGATGGCGACGACATTGGTCACCGGCCGCTGCCGTGGCTTGATCAGCTCGCCCAGCATCCAGATCGGCAGGGTCTGCTGCTGACCGGCGGTGAAGGTGGTGACGATGACCTCGTCGAAGCTGAGGGCGAAGGCCAGCATGCCGCCGGCCAGGAGGGCCGTGGCGATGTTCGGCAGCACCACATGGCGGAAGGTCTGGAACCCGTCGGCGCCGAGATCCATCGACGCCTCGATCAGCGAGCCCGAGGTGCGCCGGAACCGGGCCAGCACGTTGTTGTAGACGACGACGATGCAGAAGGTGGCGTGGCCGATGACGATGGTCCAGAAGCTGAACGGGATCTCCAGCAGCGAATAGGCCGACCGCAGGGCGATGCCGGTGATGATGCCGGGCAGGGCGATCGGCAGGATGATCAGCAGCGACAGCGTCTCGCGCCCGAAGAACCGGCTGCGCCAGACCGCGGCGGCGGCGCAGGTGCCCAGCACGATGGCCAGCGCCGTCGCCATCGCCGCGACTTTAACCGACAGTTCCAGCGCGGCCCAGATGTCCGGCCGGTTCAGCCAGGCGGTGCTGAACCAGTGCAGCGTCAGGCCCGGCGGCGGGAACTGGAAGGTCTTCTCGTCGCTGGAGAAGGCGTAGAGCAGGATGAACAGCAGCGGCACATGCAGGAACAGGATGCCGGCCAGGGCCGACAGGCGCAGCGCCCAGGGGGCACGGGTGCCGGCGGTGACCTTGCCGCGCGCGGCGGTGGCGTCAGAGCGCATCGAAGGCCCCCAGGCGTTTCGCCGCCGTCAGATAGACCGCCATGATCAGGATCGGCACCACGGTGAAGGCGGCGGCCAGCGGCACGTTGCCGGCGGTGCCCTGCAGCTGCAGCACCACCTGGCCGATGAAGGGGCGGGAGGAGCCGATGATGCCGGGGATGATGTAGTCGCCCAGGGTCAGCGAGAAGGTGAAGATCGACCCCGCGACCACGCCGGGAAAGGCCAGCGGCAGGATCACCGTCCGGAAGGTCTGCGCGGGCCTGGCGCCGAGATCGGCCGAGGCCTCGGTCAGCGACCGCGGCACCCGCTCCAGCGCCGCCTGAACCGGCAGGATCATGTAAGGCAGCCAGATGTAGATGAAGACCGTGGCGGTGCCGAGATAGGCGCTGGACAGCGACGGTCCGCCGACCACCGGCAGGGCCAGGATGCCGTCCAGGAGCCAGGTCAGGTGCAGCTCCCCGGCCAGCCAGGTGATCACGCCCTCGCGCGCCAGGATCAGCTTCCAGGCATAGACCTTGACCAGGTAGCTCGACCACAGCGGCAGCATGATCGCGATGTAGAAGGCCGCCTTGGCCCGGCCGCGGGCATAGCGCGCGGCGTAATAGGCGATCGGGAAGCCGATCAGGGCGCAGGCCAACGTCACCACCGCCGCCATCACCGCCGTGCGCAGCACGACATCCATGTTGGCGGCGGTGAACAGGTCGCCATAGGTCGACAGGGTGAATTCCGGGACGATCATCCCGGTGAAGCCGTCGACCGAATAGAAGCTCTGCAGCAGGAGCGCGAACAGCGAGCCGAGATAGACCACGCCGAGCCACAGCAGCGGCGGCGTCAGCAGCAGGATCAGCAGCAGCCAGCCATTGCGGTACAGCAGCCGCGCGGCGCGCCGGCCGACGCCGTCCGAAGCAGGGACGGGAAGGGTGGCGGCGACGCTCATGCCGCAAGGTCCGCGAGCGGGTGGGCGTGCTCGCGCCGCCAGGCCAGCCGCACCGACTGGCCGGGGGCCTTGGGCGCGGCATCGAGGTTGGATTCGACCACGTCGACGGCGCCGCCGGGGGCCAGCGCCACGCGGTAGCGGGTGGTGGCACCAAGGAAGGCGACGCCGTCCACCGTGCCGGCCACCTCGACCGCATCGGCCGGCGCCGTCTGGCCGTCGCCGAGGATGCGGATGCGTTCCGGCCGCAGCGCGAAGGGCCGGGCCTGGCCCATCAGCTTCCCGGCGGTGGCGGCGTCGACCATGTTCGAGGCGCCGACGAAGCCGGCGACGAAGGCGGTTTCCGGCCGGTCGTAGATCGCGCTCGGCGTGTCGATCTGCTCGACCTTGCCGCGGTTGAACACCGCCACCCGGTCGCTCATCGCCAGGGCCTCGCCCTGGTCGTGGGTGACGTAGACGAAGGTGATGCCGACCTGGCGCTGCAGGGCCTTCAGCTCCTCCTGCATCGCCTCGCGCAGCTTGAGGTCCAGCGCGCCCAGCGGCTCGTCCAGCAGCAGCACGGAGGGGCGGTTGACCAGGGCGCGGGCCAGGGCGACGCGCTGGCGCTGGCCGCCCGACAGCTGGGCCGGCCGCCGCCCGGCGAAGTCGCCGAGCTTGACCATGCCCAGCATCTCCTCGGCCCGGCGCCGGCGTTCGGCCTTCGGCACGCGCCGGATCATCAGGCCGTAGGCCACGTTCTCCCACACGCTCATATGCGGGAAGAGGGCGTAGTCCTGGAAGACGGTGTTGACGTCGCGGTCATAGGGCGGGGTCGCCGAGACGTCGCTGCCATGCAGCAGCAGGTGCCCCGCGGTCGGCAGCTCGAACCCCGCGATCAGCCGCAGGCAGGTGGTCTTGCCCGAGCCGGAGGGCCCGAGCATCGAGAAGAACTCGCTGTCGCGGATCTCGAAGCTGACATCGTCCACCGCCCGCACCGAACCGAAATGGCGGCTGACATGGTCGAAGCGGACGGCGGTGCTGCGGTGGGTCATGGGATCGGCCTGTGGCTAGGCAGGTGCGAGGTGGCGCGGCTGGCTTCCCCCTCACCCGAAATCGCTGCGCGATTTCGACCTCTCCCCAAGGAGAGGTGAAGGAGCCGCGATCCGGTCCCTCTCCTCGGGGAGAGGGAGGGGCCCGGCCCGTCAGGGCCGGGAGGGTTAGGGGGTTGGAGCGGTCTATCGTCCACCCAGGATGGCGATGTAGTCCGTGGTCCAGCGCAGATAGGGGACGCAGCCTTCCGGATGGTCGGGGCACTGCTGCCTCGGCGTGGTCCAGAAGTGGATCTTCTCGAAATTGTCGAAGCCGTTCGCCTTGCAGCCCTCGGCGCCGAGCAGCTCGTTGCCCTGGCACGCGGCTGGCACAACCGGCACCGAGCCGAACCAGGCGGCGAGGTCGCCCTGCAGCTTGTTGCTCAGCGAATGCTCCATCCACTTGTAGGCGCAGTTCGGATGGGCCGCGTCGGCATGCAGCATGGTGGTATCGGCCCAGCCCGTCGCCCCTTCCTCGGGCACGACGCTGGCGATCGGCTTGTTCTGCGACTTCAGCAGGTTGACCTGGAACGGCCAGGCGGAGGAGGCGACCACGCCCTCATTGATGAAGTCGTCGACCTGGACCGTGGCGTCATGCCAGTAGCGCAGCACCAGCTGGCGCTGGCCGCGCAGCAGGTCCAGCGCCGCCTTGTACTGGTCCTCGTTCAGCTGGTACGGGTCCTTGATGCCCAACTCGGGCTTGGCCTTCATCAGATACAGCGCGGCGTCGGCGATGTAGATCGGCCCGTCATAGGCCTCGACCCGGCCCTTGTTCGGCTTGCCGTCGGGCAGGTTGGTCGGCTCGAACACCACGCTCCAGCTCTTCGGCGGCTCCTTGAACACCTCGGTGTTGTAGGCCAGCACGTTCGGGCCCCACTGGTAGGGCACGCCGTAATGCTTGCCGTCGACGGTGAACCAGGGCGCGTTCTGCAGCCGCTTGTCGATCGTCTTCCAGCCGGGGATCAGGTCGGTGTTGATCTCCTGCACCCGCTTTCCGTAGATCAGGCGCAGGCTGGCGTCGCCGGAGGCGGTGACGAGGTCGAAGCCGCCCTCGTTCATCAGCGCCACCATCTCGTCCGAGGTGCCGGCGACCTTGACGTTGACCTTGCAGCCGGTTTCCTTCTCGAAGCCGGTGACCCAGTCATAGGCCTTATCGGTCTCGCCGCGCTCGATGTAGCCGGCCCAGGCGACGATATCGACCTGGCCCTCACCCTTGCCGACGGCCTTCAGCGGCGCGGCGCCGGCCAGGGTGGTGGTGCCGAGCACGGCCAGGGCGCTGCCCAGGGCCAGAATCCGGCGAAGCTGCGGTCCCATCTCGATCTCCCCGTTGATCGTGTTGTTGGGAAGAATGGTAGGTCCGTTGCCGGAATACCGAGAAATATGAAATATCCGGTTTTGCTATCGGGGAAACCGATGGCTACAGCGACCGCAGGCGCGGTGCCGGGTGGGTGCGGGCGACCTGGATGAAGGTCTCGGCCTGGGTCGAGAGCGGTGAGCCCCGGCGCCAGACCACGCCGACATCCAGCGTCGGCAGCGGGTCGGCCAGCGGCCGCGCCTCGATCCGGTCGCCTTCCAGCGACCAGGGGCGATAGGCCATGTCGGGCAGGATGGCGACGCCGGCGCCGGTCGCCACCAGGCTGCGCACGGCCTCGACCGAGGCGGTGCGCAACACCCGTTTCGGGATCAGCCCGGCGGCACGCCAGACCAGGTCGCTGGCCTCGACGATCTCGTCCACCGCCAGCGCGATCAGCGGCTCGTCGACGATCTCGGCCAGCGGGATCGCCTCGCGCCCCATGAAGCGGTGGTCCGGCGGCAGCCACAGCCGGCTCTCGGAGCGGACCAGGATCTCGCTCTCCAGCGCGTCGCGGTTGTCGAGGGTCGAGACGATCATCACCGCGACCGCGATCTCGCCGTTGATCATCAGGTGCTCGATATAGCTCCGCTCCTCCTCGATCACCTCGACCGTGACGTTCGGGAACACCCGGCGGAAGCGGGCCAGCAGGTCGGCCAGGAAATAGCCGGAGACCATGGTGGTGACGCCGAGGGGCAGGGTGCCCTGCACCGCCTCCGGCAGGGTCTTCAGTGCGTTCTGGGCGTCGGCCACCGCCGCCAGGATGGTGCGGGCATGGCGCAGGAACTGGTGGCCCGGATAGGTCAGGATCACGCCGCGGGCATGGCGCTCGAACAGCCGCGCGCCGGTCTGCTCCTCCAGCGCCTTTAGCGCATCGGTGATCGCCGATTGCGAGATGCCGACCGCCGCGGCACCGCCGGAGACCGAGCCGGCCTCGGCCACCGCGGTGAAATAGGCGATCTGGCGTAGCGTGACGTTCATGCCGGCCACGGTCCCGCGGCCCGATCCAGGCCGCAAGGGAAATCGATGGGCGGGTAGAGACGATCGGCAGAACCGAACGAAATTTTCTGAGGCGCCATGCAGGGCAGGAATGCAAAGCCCCGAAAGCCTTGACTTTTGTGCAGTGCGCAACGACATTCCGGTCGCTGCAGTGGTTACGTCCACAGACAGCCGTCGGCCACCGATCGCGTGAGCGCTCCCTCCGGGATGCGTCCTGTCGGTCCCGATCGAAGTCATCCGACTGCCCAGATCGCGCGGGGCGTCATCGTCAACCCCGCGCTTATCCCCATGACCCGGCTGAACCGGTGTCCGTGGCTCGGCGTCGTTGTTACCGAAAGTTTCCCTTTGACCAGTTTTACCGATCTCGGCCTGAACGCGCTCATTCTCAAGGCGCTGGCGGCCGAGGGCTACGAGACCCCGACGCCGATCCAGGCGCAGTCCATCCCCCATCTGCTGCAGGGCCGTGACCTGCTGGGCGTCGCCCAGACCGGCACCGGCAAGACCGCCGCCTTCGCCCTGCCGATCCTGCACCGGCTGATGGCCGACCGGCGCTCGGCGCCGCGCCGCGGCTGCCGCGCTCTGGTGCTGAGCCCGACCCGCGAGCTGGCCAGCCAGATCGCCGAGAGCTTCCGCGTCTATGGCCGCCACCTGCCGCTGACCCGCACCACCGTGTTCGGCGGCGTCGGCATGGGTCCGCAGATCCGCACCATGGCGCAGGGCGTCGACGTCCTGGTCGCCACCCCGGGCCGGCTGCTCGACCTGATGTCCCAGGGCGCCATCAAGCTCAACGAGCTCGACGTCTTCGTCCTGGACGAGGCCGACCAGATGCTCGACATGGGCTTCATCCACGCCATCCGGAAGATCGTCGCGACCCTGCCGGCCAAGCGGCAGAGCCTGTTCTTCTCGGCCACCATGCCGACCGACATCTCCGACCTGGCCGGCCGGCTGCTGACCGATCCGGTGCGGGTCGAGGTCGCGCCGGTCGCGACCACGGCCGAGCGCATCGACCAGCGCGTCATGTTCGTCGAGAAGGACGACAAGCGGTCGCTGCTCACCGAGATCCTGCGCGATGACGAGAGCATCCGCCGCGTCCTGGTGTTCACCCGCACCAAGCACGGCGCCGACCGCGTCGCCAAGCAGTTGACCCAGGCCGGCATCGTCGCCGACGCGATCCACGGCAACAAGTCGCAGAGCCAGCGCGAGCGCGCCCTGCTGGGCTTCCGCAACGGCAAGGTCCGGGTGCTGGTCGCCACCGACATCGCCGCCCGCGGCATCGATGTCGACGGCGTCACCCATGTGATCAACTTCGAGCTGCCGAACGTGCCGGAGAGCTATGTCCATCGCATCGGCCGCACCGCGCGCGCCGGCGCCGACGGCATGGCGATCTCGTTCTGCGACGTCGAAGAGCGCGCCTATCTGCGCGACATCGAGAAGCTGATCCGCCAGCCGGTGCCGGTGGTGGAGGAGCATGCCTACCGCTCCACCATCCCGTTCCGGCAGGGCAGCGCCGGCCCGGCCCCGCGCGGCCAGGGCCGTCCGCAGCAGCGCAGCGGCCGGCCGCAGGGCGGTCAGGGCCAGCGCCCCCAGGGACAGGGCCAGCGCCCGCACGGCCATGGCGGCCATCACGGCCAGGGGCAGCGGCCCCAGGGCCAGACCGGCCAGCGTCCGCATGGCCATGGTCACCAGGGCGGCCAGCGCCCGGCGCAGCAGGGCGGCGACCGCCGTCCGGCGCCGGCGGCGAATGACGGCGGCTCGGCGCCGATGCGCCGACGCCCGGTCGGCCGCTGAATGAACGCGCCGGGGCTTCGGTCCCGGCGTCCTTCTGGATAGACTGCGGCCATGACGACGACCGCCGACACGCACCGCCTCTCCGTGGCGCCGATGATGGACTGGACGGACCGGCACTGCCGGTTCTTCCTGCGCCAGGTCTCGCGCCGTGTCCGGCTGTACACCGAGATGGTGACCACCGGCGCGGTGCTGCATGGCGACCGCGAGCGCATCCTGGGCTTTTCCGAGGCGGAGCAGCCGGTGGCGCTGCAGCTCGGCGGCAGCGACCCCGACGCGATGGCACGCGCTGCCGCCATCGGCGCCGACTGGGGCTATGCCGAGATCAACATGAATGTCGGCTGCCCCAGCGACCGGGTGCAGTCCGGCCGCTTCGGCGCCTGCCTGATGGCCGAGCCTGCGACCGTCGCCGCCTGCGTCTCGGCGATGCGCGCCGCCTGCGATGTGCCGGTCACCGTCAAGTCGCGCATCGGCATCGACGACCGCGACAGCTATGAGGAGCTGGTGGCCTTCATCGGCACCATCGCCGAGGCCGGCTGCGACACCTTCATCGTCCACGCCCGCAAGGCCTGGCTGAGCGGGCTGAGCCCGAAGGAGAACCGCGAGATCCCGCCGCTGCGCTACGAGGTGGTGCACCGGCTGAAGCGCGATTTCCCGCATCTCACCATCGCGATCAATGGCGGCATCACCTCGCTTGACGCCGCCGAGCAGCAACTCGCCTATCTCGACGGCGTCATGATCGGCCGCGAGGCCTATCAGAATCCCTGGATTCTGGCCGAGGCCGACCGCCGCATCTTCGGCGAGGACGGGCCCGCCCGCAGCCGCCGCGACGCGATCGACGGCTTCCTGCCCTATGTCGAGGCGAACCGGTCCAGGGGCGTGCCGCTTGGGTCCATGACCCGCCACATCCTCGGCCTGTACCAGGCCGTGCCGGGCGCCCGGGCCTTCCGCCGCCACCTGGCCGAGAACGCCCACCGCCCGGGGGCAGGGCCGGAGGTGCTGCGCGCCGCCGCTGACCTGGTCGAGGCCGCGATCGAGCAGCGCCGGGCGGCCTGACGAAAAGACCTTCGGGCCGCCGCATTGCGGCCTTGACAGCCGGGATGCCGCCTCGTACTTAAGCGGCCCCGACGACGCGGGGGCGCGTAGCTCAGCGGGAGAGCACTCCCTTCACACGGGAGGGGTCACAGGTTCAATCCCTGTCGCGCCCACCATCCTCCGGTCGTCCGGCGGCAATCCGATATCACGAGATTCCTCGGCCGCGCTATCAGCCGGCCCCTGGATATCGCCGCAATCGCGCCCCAGTTTCTTCGCAGTCTGCCGCTCCCGCCGCGAGGTTTCCGACGCGCATGCACCGCCTGATCCCGATCGCCGCCTCCCTCATCGCCTTAGCCGCCGGCCCCGCTCTGGCCGCCGATGCCGGCGCCCGCATGACCTACGACGTCTATGTCGGCGGCCTGCGCATGCTGGAGGTGACGTCCGGATTGTCGCTGGGCCGCGACCGCTACGACATCGACCTGTCGGCCCATGTGGTCGGCATCGCCGCCACCTTCAGCAGCTGGCGATCGAACGTGCAGTCGAGCGGCGCCCTGGAAGGCCCGCGGGTGCGCCCGGCCCGCAATGTGGTGGAGCGGATCAATGGCGACGACGCCCGGACCACGACCATCACCTTCCTCGGCGGCGGCAAGATGGATGTGGTGATCGTGCCGAGCAAGAAGCCGAAGCGCGAGCAGACCATCCCGCCGGCACAACTGACGCATGCCGTGGATCCGTTGAGCGGCGTGGTGTCGATCCTGCAGGCGATGCATGTCGGTGCCGAGGCCTGCAAGGGGCAGGTGCCGGTGTTCGATGGACGCCGGCTGTACCGCGCCGACCTGACCGACGGCGGTGCGGTGATGCTGGAGAAGTCGGATCTGGGGATCTATGGCGGCGAGGCGCAGCGCTGCACCCTGACGCTGACGCCGATGGTCGGCGACTTCAACTTCGGCGACGAGCGACGGACCACCAAGCCGACCGAGTATTTCCAGCGCAGCTCCCGCGTGTCGGAGGAGCGGGTGATCGAGACCTGGCTGGCCTCGCCCGGCGGCGGGCTGCCGGCGGTGCCTGTGCGGATCCAGAGCGAGTCGCCCTGGGGGCTCGTCGTAGTCCATCTGCGGGCGGCGCAGGCCGGTGCCTCCTGATCTCAAGCCCACGGCGTAACCCGTCGAAACAATAATTGAATTTGCCTTTCCGCCCGGCCGTGGCAGATGACATGGGATATTGTTCCGTGATTGTGGAGCTATCGCCCCGTGAGTGCTGTCGCCTGCCTCATCCTTGCCGCCGGCAAGGGCACGCGGATGAAGTCCGACCGACCCAAGGTGATGCACGAGCTCGCCGGCCGGTCGATGCTCGGCCATGTCGTCGCCGCCGCCCAGGCGCTGGCGCCTGAGCGGATCGCCGTGGTGGTGGGCCCGGGGATGGAGGCGGTGGCCGCGAGCGTCGCCCCGGTCCCGACCGTGGTCCAGCCCGATCAGAAGGGCACCGGCGACGCGGTGCGCGCGGCGCTGCCGGCGATCGAAGGCTTCCAGGGCGACGTCATCGTGCTGTTCGGCGACACGCCGCTCTTGACCACGGCGACGCTGGAGCGGCTGGTCGCGGCCCGCCGCGCCGCGGAAGACCCGGCGGTGGTGGTGCTCGGCATGCGCCCGGCTGATCCGCTGCAATATGGCCGGCTGGTGCAGACCGCCGATGGCGGCCTCGATCGCATCGTCGAGTTTTCCGAGGCCAGCGAGGACGAGCGCCGGATCGGCCTGTGCAACGCCGGCATCATGACCTTCGACGGCCGCCGCCTGCCCGAACTGGTCGCGGCACTGCAGGCGAACAACGCCAAGGGCGAGTTCTTCCTGACCGACACGGTCGAAGCCGCTCGCGCCCGCGGCTGGGCCTGCAGCGTGGTCGAGGGCAACCCCGACGAGGTGCTGGGCATCAACTCCCGGGTCGAGCTGGCCGATGCCGAGGCGATCCTGCAGGACCGGCTGCGCCGCCAGGCCATGCTGGGCGGCGCGACGCTGATCGACCCGAAGACCACTTGGCTATCGGTCGACACGAAGCTGGGGCGGGACGTGGTGATCGGCCCGTCGACCTTCTTCGGCCCCGGCGTCACGATCGAGGACGGGGTCGAGATCCTGGGCTTCAGCCATATCGAGGGTGCTACGATCCGCAGCGGCGCCCGCATCGGGCCCTTCGCCCGGCTGCGCCCGGTCACGACGGTGGGCGAGGGGGCGCATATCGGCAACTTCGTCGAGCTGAAGGCGGCGGACCTGGCCGCCGGCGCCAAGGCCAACCACCTGACCTATCTCGGCGACGTCTCGGTCGGCGAGAAGACCAATATCGGCGCCGGCACCATCGTCTCGAACTACGACGGCTACAACAAGTTCCGCACCAGCATCGGGGCCGAGGTCTTCGTCGGCTCGGACACCGTTCTGGTGGCGCCGGTGACGGTCGGCGACCGCTCCAACATCGCCGCCGGCAGCGTCATCACCCGCGACGTCGCTCCCGACGCGCTGGCGATCGGCCGGGCGCGGCAGGAAGACAAGCCCGGCTGGGCGCCCGGCTATCGCGAGAGGAAGAAAGCCGAGAAGGCCAAACGTGCGCAGGAGAAGAGCTGATGTGCGGCATCGTCGGCATCGTCGGAACCCGGCCGGTGGCGGCCCGGCTGGTCGAGGCGCTGAAGCGCCTGGAGTATCGCGGCTATGACTCGGCCGGCATCGCCACCCTGGTCGGCGGCCGGATCGAGCGGCGCCGGGCCGAAGGCAAGCTGGTCAACCTGGAGGCCCGCCTGGGCGCGGCGCCGATCGACGGCACCATCGGCATCGGCCACACCCGCTGGGCGACGCATGGCCGGCCCAGTGAAAACAACGCCCACCCGCACGCGACCGACCGGGTCGCGATCGTCCACAACGGCATCATCGAGAATTTCCGCGAGCTGCGGCGCGAGCTCGAGGGTCTGGGCCATGCCTTCGCCACCGAGACCGATTCCGAGATCGTCGCCCATCTGGTCAGCCACTATCTCGACCAGCAGCTGGCGCCGCGCGAGGCCAGCGCCGCGGCGCTGAAGCGGCTGGAGGGCGCCTTCGCCCTGGCCTTCCTGTTCACCGGCGAGGAGGATTTGCTGGTGGTCGCCCGCCGCGGCTCGCCGCTGGCCATCGGCTTCGGTGACGGCGAGATGTATGTCGGCTCCGATGCCCTGGCGATCGGCGCC
>NZ_JBCNNF010000158.1:0-14760 GCF_039594555.1 Inquilinus sp. | reverse complement strand
TGGGAGGACAGCGGCGAGCGCTTCGTCGACCCCGACAGCAACGCCACGGTCACCGTGTTCACCCATGCCCGGACCGGCGAGCGCCGCTATGTGAAGGACGGGGACGCGCCGCCCTCGGCGTGACCGTCGCATCAAGCTCGACAGGGGCCGCTGCCCCTCTCTAGCGTGGCCTCATGACGATCACCGTGGAGAGCGCCATGACCGATCCCGTCCTGACCGAGACCAAGGGGCCGGTCGCGACCATCCGGCTGAACCGGCCGGAGAAGAAGAACGCCATCAGCCTCGCCATGTACCAGGCGATGACCGCGGCGCTGAAGGCGGCGGCCGAGGACCCGGCGGTGCGCGTGGCGGTGATCCGCGGTGGCGATGATTTCTCGGCCGGCAACGATATCGCCGATTTCCTGGCGGCGGGCGGCGATGCGGGCCTGAAGCCGATCCTCGATTTCCTCGACGCCCTGTCTGCCTTTCCGAAGCCGGTGATCGCCGGGGTGCGCGGCACCGCCATCGGCATCGGCACCACCCTGCTGCTGCATTGCGACGTGGTGCTGGCCACGGCCTCGGCCCGCTTCGCCCTGCCCTTCGTCCAGCTCGGCCTGGTGCCGGAGGCGGCGTCTTCCCTCCTCCTGCCCGCCGTGGCCGGCCGGTTGAAGGCGTCGTGGTGGCTGCTGACCGGCGAAGGCTTCGACGCCGAGGCGGCGCTGCAGGCCGGGCTGATCACCCGGCTGATCGGCGAGACCACGCTGGATGCCGAGATCGACGCCGCGGCCTCGCGCCTGGCCGCCCTGCCGCCGGCCGCGGTCCGCCAGACCAAGGCACTGTTGCGGGCCCCGCAGGAGGCCGCGGTGCGCGAGGCCATGACCCGCGAGGTCCAGGCCTTCGCCGCGCAGCTGAAATCCGCGGAGGCCAAGGAGGCCTTTACCGCGTTCCTGGAGAAGCGCAAGCCGGATTTCAGCCGGTTCGAGTAACCGGGATCCTAGGGCCGGGTCCGCATCTCGCGGACCCGGCCGAATCCCTTACAGCAGCCCGCGCTTCGCCAGGCTGGCCATCAGCGCCCTGGCTCCGAAGGTCCAGGGCGCGATCTTGTCGGTGTGGTTCACCCGGTTGACCAGCATCCCCAGGCTCGGGGTCGAGATGGTGACGATGTCGCCGATCTTGTGGGTGAAGCCCATGCCCGGCGCGTCGCGGTCGTCGGTCGGCGCGAACATGGTGCCGAGGAACAGCACCGCCCCGTCCGGATACTGGTGGTTCGGGCCCAGCATCTGGCCGGCGAGATCGAGCGGGTCGCGGCTGATCTTCGAGATCGAGCTGTGGCCCTTGAGGGTGTAGCCCTCCGGCCCGTGCACCGCCATCGACAGGTCCGCCTTGCGGATATCGTCGATGCCGAAGCCGCCGTCGAACAGCCGGATGAACGGACCGATGGCGCTGGAGGCGTTGTTGTCCTTGGCCTTGCCGAGCAGCAGCGCGCTGCGGCCCTCGAGGTCGCGCAGGTTGACGTCGTTGCCGAGCGTCGCGCCGACGACCTTGCCGCTGGGCGCCACCACCAGCACGATCTCGGGCTCGGGGTTGTTCCAGGTCGAGATCGGCAGGATGCCGATCTCCGCGCCGAGGCCGACCGAGGACATCGGCTGGCTCTTGGTGAAGATCTCGGCATCCGGGCCGATGCCGACCTCGAGATACTGCGACCAGGCGCCCTGGGCCAGCAGCACCTCCTTGATCCGCTGCGCCTCGGCCGAGCCCGGGCGGATCGCCGCCAGATCGTCGCCGATGATCGAGACGATGCGCTGGCGGATGGCGTCGGCCTTGGTGGCGTCGCCGCGCGCCTGCTCCTCGATCACCCGCTCCAGCATCGAGGCGACGAAGGTCACGCCGGCGGCCTTCACCGCCTGCAGGTCGATCGGCGCCAGCGGCCAAGGCTTCGCCGTGTCGCGCGTGGTCTCGTCGGCATTGGCCAGCAGGTCGGCGACGCTGCCGATCACCGGGCCGTCGGCCTTGGCAACCGCCGCCGGGTCGGCCGCCGAGATCAGGTCGGCGACGGTCGGCGCAGCCTTGGTGATGTCGATCACCTGGCCGCCGCGCAGCGCCACCACCGCCGGCCCCTGGACCTGCGGCAGCCAGACGCGGCCGACCAGGGTGGCGCGGTCGGCATCCGCCGGCAGGCAGGCCGCGACCGAGATGTAGTCCTTCATGGGTGTCCCTTCCCGCCTCTATCCGTTCCATTCATTGTCATTGCCGGGCTTGACCCGGCAATCCAGGGGCCACAAGGCACGGACAGCGCCTGGCCCCCTGGATCCTCGGGTCAAGCCCGAGGATGACAGGAAAGCAAAGCCAGCCAAGCCGCCAGGCCGCGCCGGCTGGTCACATCACCGCGCCGATCTGCCAGGGCACGAACTCGTTGTCGCCGAAGCCCTGGGCCTCGCTCTTGGTCTGCTCGCCCGAGGCGACCGCCAGGAATTTCTCGAAGATGCGGCGGCCGGCCTGCTCGATCGACTCGTCGCCGTCGATGATGGTGCCGCAGTTGATGTCCATGTCCTCCTCCATGTGCCGGTACATGGTGGAGTTGGTGGCGACCTTGATGCAGGGCGCCGGCTTGAAGCCGGAGACCGAGCCGCGGCCGGTGGTGAAGCAGACGATCTGCGCCCCGCCCGCCACCTGGCCGGTGGCCGAGGCCGGGTCGTAGCCGGGCGTGTCCATGAAGACGAAGCCCTTGGCCGTCATCTGCTCGGCGTATTTGTAGACCTCGACCAGGTTGGTGGTGCCGCCCTTGGCCGCGGCGCCCAGCGACTTTTCCAGGATCGTGGTCAGGCCGCCGCGCTTGTTGCCGGGCGACGGGTTGTTGTTCATCTCGCCGCCGTTGCGGGCGGTGTAGCCTTCCCACCACTTGATCCGGGCGATCAGCTTCTCGCCGACCTGGCGGTTGACCGCGCGCCGGGTCAGCAGGTGCTCGGCGCCGTAGATCTCCGGCGTCTCCGACAGCACGGCGCTGCCGCCATGGCGAACCAGCAGGTCGACCGCGGCGCCCAGGGCCGGGTTGGCCGAGATGCCGGAATAGCCGTCCGACCCGCCGCATTGCAGCGCCACCATCAGCTCGCTGGCCGGCACGGTCTCGCGCCGGGCCTTGTCGGCCTCGGGCAGCATCTCCATCACCCTGGCGATGCAGTGGTCAACCGTCTTGCGGGTGCCACCCAGATTCTGGATGTTCATGGTCTGGAACAGCGGCCCGCGCTCGATCTGATAGGCGTCGAGCAGGAAGTCGATCTGGTTGACCTCGCAGCCCAGCCCGATCATCAGCACGCCGGCGAAGTTCGGGTTGCGGGCGTAGCCCCACAGCGTGCGCTGCAGGTTGTCATAGCCTTCGCCCGAATCCGCCATGCCGCAGCCGGTGGAATGGGTGATGGCCACCACGCCGTCGACATTCGGGAACTGCTCGAGCACGCCGGAGCGCTCGAAATGCGCGGCGATCATCCGGCTGGTGGTGGCCGAGCAGTTCACCGAAGAGAGGATGCCGATGTAGTTGCGGGTGCCGACCCGGCCATTGGCCCGGCGATAGCCCTGAAACGTCGCGCGCTCGGCCTCCGGCACATAGTCGGTCGGCTTGGCGTCGGCGCAGAAGGCGTAGTCGCGCTCGAAATCGCCCATGGCGCAGTTGTGGACATGGACGTGCTCGCCGGTGCCGATCGCCTCGGTGGCGAAGCCGATGATCTGGTTGTAGCGGCGGATCGGCTCGCCCTGGGCGATCGGGCGGGTCGCCATCTTGTGGCCGGCCGGGATGTGGCCGGCGGTGGTCACCCCCTCCTCCGGGATCGGCGTGCCCGGCGTGATGTCGGCGCGGGCGAGGACGACGTTGTCGTCGCGGTTCAGGCGGATGAAGAGGCTGGGGCTGGGCATCGGTTTCGCACGCGTTCTTGGGCTTGCCTGGCAATCTCGGGCGGCGGTCACTTTACGTCGGACTTTTGGCTGGCGCCATCCTCCAGAAGCGACGGTCCCGAGGGCACGGAGTATTCTGTCTGACGAATTGACGGCCGCAACGGATAAGCGCAAGATTCCGGCTGCCAATTATGTCGGACGAGTTTCAATCGTTCGCGCCCAAAGGCCTTTCAGGGAGGAACTTGAATGCTGCTTCGCCGTTTTGCCGCGGTCGCCGCGGCGGCCCTTCTGTCCACCGCCCTCACCGTCCCCGCCTTCGCCGCGCCCAAGACCGTCTCCGGCCCCGGCTATCTGCCCCAGTGCTTCGCGCCGTGGAGCCAGGACACCAAGTTCTACAAATGGGAGGGCCATCAGGGCCCGTTCCGCATCGCGCTGGTCAACGGCTTCGTCGGCAACATCTGGCGCATCCAGATGATCCAGACCGCCAAGGCCTTCGCCGCCCTGCCGGACGTCGCCAAGGACATCAAGGAGTTCAAGGTCATCTCGACCGGCACCGACGCCGCGGCGCAGTTGGGCGCGATCGAGGACTTCATCAACCAGGGTTTCGACGCCATCGTCGTCAACGCGGTCAGCCCGACCGGATTCGACCGGGTGATCAAGCTGGCCAACCGCAAGAACGTCGTGCTGGTGCCCTTCGACAACGTCCTCGACACCACCGAGGTGATGCAGGTCAACGAGGACCAGACCGCGATGGGCGTGAACTCGGCCAAGTTCCTGATCGAGAACGTGCCCAACGGCGGCAAGATCCTCGAGGTGCGCGGCCTGCCCGGCAACTCGGTCGACCGCGACCGGCATGAGGGCTTCCAGAAGACGATGAAGGATGCCGGCAAGCCCTACGACATCGTCGAGGTGGTGGGCAACTGGGCGCCGGGCGACTCGCAGAAGGCCACGGCCGACGCACTGGCCGTGCACGGGCATTTCGACGGCATCTTCACCCAGGGCGGGTCGAACGGCACGGTGCAGGCGCTGCTCGACGCCAAGCAGCCGCTGGTGCCGATGGCCGGCGAGGGCGAGAACCTGTTCCGCCAGCAGATCGCCCAGTACAAGGACCAGGGGCTGAAGGGCTATTCCTACGGCCAGTCCCCGGCCCTGGTCGCCATCGCCATGAAGGCCGCGATCGCCGCGCTGAAGGGCGAGACGATGCCGCAGATGGTGTCGATCCCGATCCCAGTCGCCGATTACAAGACGCTGAAGGACGGCGAGAACTACTGGTCGAACCTGACGGTCGACTTCTTCGCGCCGAACGCCTTCGAACCCTGCGGCATCACCTTCACCGCGCCGCAGATCATGGCCCAGACCGCCGAGAACAAGTAGGGCCGTGGCGTCATCGGGCATGACGGCAGTCGCGAACACGCCGCCGCTGGTGCGGCTGACCGGGGTCAGCAAGCATTACGGCGGCGTGCACGCGCTGCGCGAGGTGGATTTCGCGGCCCATGCGGGCTCGATCCACGGTGTCCTCGGCGAGAACGGGGCCGGCAAGAGCACGCTGATCAAGATCATCGCCGGGGTGGTGCAGCCCAGCGCCGGCGAGCTGGCGATCGACGGGCGGCCGGCCAGCTTCGCCTCGCCCCAGGCGGCGAACGCGGCCGGCGTCGTCTGCGTGTTCCAGGAACTCTCGCTGATGCCAGACCTGTCGGTCGCCGACAACATCTGCATCACCAGGCCGCCCCGGCGCTTCGGCCTGATCGATCGCCAGGCCCAGCGGCGGCGGGCGGAGGAGCTGCTGGCCCGGATCGGCTGTTCCGACATCGACCCGCGGCTGCCGGTCCGGTCCCTGCCGCTGTCGCGCCGGCAGATGGTCGAGATCGCCAAGGCGCTGGGGCGCGACCCGCGCCTCTTGATCCTCGACGAAGCGACCTCGGCCCTCACCGCCGCGGATGTGGAGAAGGTCTATGCCCTGCTGCACCAGCTGCGCCGGGACGGGATGGGCGTGCTCTACATCTCCCACCGCATGCCGGAGATCAAGGCGCTGTGCGACACCTGCTCGGTGTTCCGCAACGGCCGGCACATCGACACCTTCCCGGCCGGGGAGCGCGGCGACGACGAGGTGGTGCGGATGCTGATCGGCCGCGAGATCCACAACGCCTATCCGCCCAAGCCGGTCCGCGCCGAGGCGCCGGCGCCAGTGCTGGAGACCCGCGGCCTGCGCTGGGGCCAGCGCCTGGCCGATGTGTCGCTGACGGTCGGCCGCGGCGAGATCGTCGGCCTCGGCGGGCTGGACGGCCAGGGCCAGCGCGAGCTGCTGCTGGCCCTGTTCGGCGTGCTGCGCGGGGTCGAGGGCAGCGTCCTGGTCGATGGCCGGCCGGTGCGGGTGGGCAGCCCGTCCCGGGCGAAGCGCGCCGGTATCCGCATGGCGCTGATCCCGGAGGATCGCAAGACCGAGGGGCTGCTGCTGCCGATGTCGGTCGGCGAGAACATCACCCTGGCGGCGCTGGGCGGCATGGCCAAGGGCGGCGTCATCGACCGCAAGCGCGAGGCCGACAGCATCGCCCGGATGGTCGACGCGCTGCGGATCAAGATCGGCTCCGCCGACGCCGCGGTCGGCACCCTGTCCGGCGGCAACCAGCAGAAGGTGGCGATCGCCAAATGGCTGCTGACCGACGCCCGCATCATCCTGCTGAACGACCCGACGCGGGGCATCGATGTCGGCACCAAGCAGGAGATCTACCAGCTGCTGCACGACCTGGCGGCGGCCGGCACCTCGATCCTGTTCTATTCGACCGACTATGACGAGCTGATCGGCTGCTGCGACCGGGTGC
The DNA here is from genome assembly GCF_039594555.1 of Inquilinus sp. Taxonomy (GTDB): domain Bacteria; phylum Pseudomonadota; class Alphaproteobacteria; order DSM-16000; family Inquilinaceae; genus Inquilinus. The sequence goes on along the minus strand of NZ_JBCNNF010000158.1, from coordinate 8,077 downwards.
TGATCCTCTATGGCGGCCGGGTGATCCGGACGCTGGAGGGCGACGCGATCACCGAGACCAACATCGTCGCCAGCGCCCTGAACCTGGAGACCAACGGCCGGGCGGCCGAGGCGGTGCCGGCATGAGCGCCCTGCTCCACCGCCTGTCGCGCCAAAGCGGGCTGCTGCTCGCCATCGGCCTGTTCGTGCTGTTCTACGGCCTCTACTCCTACCAGCATCCGCGCGGCGGCAGCGCCGACCTGATCGTCCAGAACGTCAACGAGACCTTCACCCTGGCCCTGGTGGCGATGGCGCAGACCGTGCCGGTGCTGCTGGGCGGGCTCGACCTCTCCGTCGGGCCGCTGATGACCATGGTGAACTGCCTGGCCTCGCACCTCCTGACTGGCAGCGGCTGGGACCTGGCGCTCGGCATCCTGCTGTGCCTGTGCGCCGGCCTTCTGGCCGGTTTCATCAACGGGGCCCTGGTCGTGTATGGCCGGATCCAGCCGATCATCGCGACGCTGGCCACCGGCGCGGTGCTGATCGGCATCGCCCTGTTCCTGCGGCCGACGCCCGGCGGCGCGGTCGACAGCGACCTGTCCTGGGCCGCCACCAACACCCTGTTCGACGTCGCCGACACCTATGGCTGGTGGGGCGGCGACCTGCCGGGCTGGTTCCAGGCGATCCAGTCCATCCCGGTGCCGGCGATCCTGATCGTGCTGGTGGTGCTGCTGGTGTGGCTGCCGTTCAAGAATTCGGTCACCGGGCGCGGCTGCTACGCCATCGGCTCCTCCGAGCAGGCGGCCTTCATGTCCGGCGTCGCCATCGACCGATCGAAGCTGGCGGCCTTCACCCTGGCCGGATTCTTCGCCGCGGTCGCCGGGGTCTACCTGGCGCTGCAGACCGGCAGCGGCAACGCCGACACGCCGATGGCCGGGGCCTACACCCTCAACTCGATCGCCGCGGTGGTGATCGGCGGCACCTCGCTGTTCGGCGGCTCGGGCGGCGCGGTGGCTTCGATCGTCGGCGTCATGGTGCTGCGCGCGATCTCCTTCTGCTTCCGCGTGGTGCCGGAGGACAGCGTGCTGGGCTTCCTGGCCAACCCGCTGCTGCAGCCGCTGTTCGAGGGCATCATCCTGCTGGCTGCGGTCTCGCTGGGCGCCGCCCGGGTTTTCACGGTCAAGAACCGCCTGCAGCTGTTCGGATAGCGGGGAATCGATGCAAGCCTATCTCCGCTCCATCGACCGGCCGATCCTGGTGGCCTGCGGCTTCGTCATCCTCATCCTGGCGGCGGGCACGGCCTACACCGCCATCACCCAGGGCACCGCCACCTTCCTGTCGCCGGTCTACCTGCTGCAGCAGCTCAAGGTCGCCGCCTTCCTCGGCGTCGTCGCCGCCGGGATGATGCTGGTGATCCTGATGGGCCATATCGACCTTTCGGTGCCCTGGACCGTCGCCGCCTCGGCCATGCTGGCCACCGCGGCGGGCGGGCCGGAGGCGATCCCGGTCGGCCTCGCGGTCGGCGCCCTGGTCGGGCTGGTCAACGGCCTCGGCGTCGCCGTGCTGCGGGTGCCGTCGATGATCTTCACCCTCGGCGTCAACACCGTGCTGCGCGGGCTGATGGTGATGCTCACCGGCGGCTTCTCCCCCACCAGCATGGCCACGCCGCCGATGCAGTTCCTGGCCAAGACCGAGCTGCTGGGCATCCCGATGGCGGTGTTCGTCTGGGCGCTGCTGTCGCTCGGCATCGTCTTCCTGCTGACCCGCACGCCGATGGGCCGCTACATCTACGCCATCGGCAACAAGGAGGCCGCGGCTTATCTGTCGGGCGTCAACACCCGGCTGGTGATCCTCGGCGCCTTCACCCTGTGCGGGCTGTGCTCGGCGCTGGCCGGCATCCTCCTCGCCGGCTACTCCAGCAAGGCCTATCAGGCGATGGGCGACCCCTACCTGTTGCCCGCAATCGCCGCGGTGGTGATCGGCGGTACCAACATCCTGGGCGGCCAGGGCCGCTATGCCGGCACCGTGGTCGGCACCATCCTGATCGTGCTGCTGCAGAGCGTGCTGTCGGTGATGCAGATGCCGGAGGCCGGGCGGCAGATCATCTACGGGCTGGTGATCATCCTGATGCTGCTGCTGTACGGTCGCGGCGGCCGGTCGGCGGCGTGACAGGCTGACCGATTTTTCATCCGCCGAATCGTTGACGTCTCTCCCGGCGGGACGCCACACTCGCCGCCAGTTATGTCCGATCAATAGGACCGTCCGGGCCGAGCCCGGGCCATGGGAGGAAACCGGGAATGCTCGACCCTTGTTTCGAGGTGCTGGACAAGCGCTTCGCCGGCTATGTCATGGGCAATGTCCATATCGACGTGCTGGCCAGCGATATCGGGCTGCGCTGGTCGGAGGGGCCGGTGTGGTTTGGCGACGGCCGCTACCTGCTGTGGAGCGACATCCCGAACAACCGGATCATGCGCTGGGACGAGACCGACGGCAGCGTCAGCGTCTATCGCAGCCCGTCGAACTACACCAACGGCCACACCCGCGACCGCCAGGGCCGGCTCGTGTCCTGCGAGCATGGCGGCCGCCGGGTCAGCCGCACCGAATATGACGGCCGCGTCACCGTGCTGGCCGACAGCTATAACGGCAAGCGCCTGAACTCGCCGAACGACGTGGTGGTGAAGTCGGACGACACGGTCTGGTTCACCGACCCGTCCTACGGCATCCTGTCGGAGTATGAGGGCCACCAGTCCGAGCCCGAGCAGGATGGCTGCCATGTCTACCGCTTCGACCCGAAATCGGGGACGCTGAAGGCGATCGCCACCGACTTCGTCAAGCCGAACGGCCTGGCCTTCTCTCTGGACGAGACGCTGCTCTATGTCGCCGACACCGGCGCCAGCCACGACCCGGACGGGCCGAAGCATATCCGCCGCTTCCAGGTGCGCGACGACGGCACGCTGGCCGGCGGCGAGGTCTTCGCCGACTGCACCTTCGGCCTGTTCGACGGCTTCCGCGTCGACCACCACGGCAATATCTGGAGCAGCGCCGGCGACGGCGTGCACTGCTATAGCCCGGACGGCACGCTGATCGGCAAGATCAAGGTGCCGGAGGTGGTGGCCAATGTCTGCTTCGGCGGCGTCAAGAAGAACCGCCTGTTCATCTGCGCCACCACCTCGCTGCGGTCGGTCTATCTGAACACCCGCGGCGTGCAGACGCCCTGAGAGGATCCGGCCGGCCATGCCCGCTTTGCCGCGGACCGTGGCCGCCCCCGCCGCCGGCATGCTGCTCATGCTGGCGGCGATGGGCAGCTTCACCACCATGGACACGGTGTCGAAGCTGCTGACCGGCCGCTACGACCCGGTCCAGGTGACCTGGGCGCGCTACACCTTCCACGCGCTGCCAATGCTGCTGATCGCGGGGCCAGCCTGCGTCCGGCGGATGGCCGCGACGACACGGCCCGGAGTACAGCTGGTACGGGCCTTGTCGCTGCTAGCCTCCGCCATGCTCGCCATCCTCGGCTTCAGCCTGATGCCGCTGGCCGACCTGTTCGCGATCAACTTCATCGCGCCGCTGCTGGTGATCGTGCTGTCGGTGCTGTTCCTCGGCGAGCATGTCGGCCCGCATCGCTGGGCCGCGGTGGCGGCCGGCTTCGCCGGCATGCTGATCATCGTGTGGCCCAGCGGCGACGGCGTCGGGATCGTCGGCGGCCTGGTCGCCTTCGGGTCGGCGCTGTTCTGGGCGATCGGCCTGGTTGCCACAAGGCGGCTGGAGGGCGAGGATCCCCGCACCACGCTGTTCATCACCGCGCTGACCGGCACGGTGCTGCTGAGCCTGGCGCAGCCCTTCGTCTGGACGCCGCCCGACGCCACCGGCTGGGGCCTGATGGTGGCGATGGGGCTCTTGGGCCTGCTGTCGCACACCCTGCTGATCGCGGCCTTCGGCCAGGCCCCCGCCTCCTCCCTCGCGCCGTTCCAGTACAGCCAGCTGCTCTACGGCCTGGCCTATGGCTGGCTGGTGTTCGGCGACGTGATCGGCGCGCGGCCGCTGCTGGGCTGCGCCGTCATCGTCGCCGCCGGCGCTTACGTCTGGTGGCGGGAGCAGCGGGCTCCGATCATCCCCTGACGTAGTCCGGAAACCTGGCGCGGATCTCGTCGACCTGCGCCAGCGTGCCGGACAGGTGCCGGCGCAGCGCCTCCTGCGCCGCATCGGCATCGCCCGCGGCGATGGCCTCGAGGAGGCGGGCGTGGTCGTCCAGGATCGACTGGGCCTTGCCCGGCGCCGGCAGGTGCAGCCGGCGCAGTCGGTCGAGATGGCCGCTGCGGCTGCGGATCAGCGCCCACAGGCCCGGCACCTCCGCCGCCTCGCACAGCTGCCGGTGCAGCGACTGGTCGGTCTCGGCGAAGGCCTCGTAGTCCCGGGCGTCGAGCATGCCGCGCTGGCGGGCGATCAGCGCCTGCAGCCGCGATACGAAGGACCGGTCCTCGCGCTGCGCCAGGGTCCGCACCACCTCCAGCTCCACCGACCGGCGCAGAAAATGCGCCTGCCGCGCCGCCGCCAGGTCGATCGGGCTGACCACCGTGGCGTGCTGCGGGAAGATGTCGACCAGCCCCTCCTCCGCCAGCCGCAGCAGGGCGTCGCGGATCGGCGTCTGGCTGACCCCGAACTGCGCCATCAGCTCGTTGCGCGCCAGCACCGAGCCCGGCGCCAGGGTCAGCGCCAGGATCTGCTCGCGCAGCCGCTCATAGACCTGCGGCGCCGCCTGCCGGGCCCGGTCGAGCGGGATCGCGGTAACCGTCATGCTGCGATGAATCCGTCCTTTGTCATGGAGCCGATCATACCTGCCTGGATGCCCATGCACTAATGCATTAGTGTGCGGACACCGACTCCATCCTGCCCAGCCACCGACCCCTCAGACGGCAGCGAGCCATGACCGACATCCGCCGCAAGACGCCCGACACCCTCCGCAGCGCCCGCTGGTTCGCGCCCGACGACCTGCGCTCCTTCGGCCACCGATCCCGCGCCATGCAGATGGGCTTCGCGCCGGAGGAATGGGCCGGCAAGCCGGTGATCGCGATCCTCAACACCTGGTCCGACGCCAACCCCTGCCATGCCCATTTCAAGACCCGGGTCGAGGATGTGAAGCGCGGCGTGCTGCAGGCCGGCGGCTTCCCGATGGAGCTGCCGGCGCTGTCGTTGTCGGAGAGCTTCGTCAAGCCGACCACCATGCTGTACCGCAACATGCTGGCGATGGAGGCGGAGGAGCTGCTGCGGTCCCACCCCGTCGACGGCGCGGTGCTGATGGGCGGCTGCGACAAGACCACCCCCGGCCTGCTGATGGGCGCCACCAATGCCGGCCTGCCGATGATCTTCATGCCGGCCGGCCCGATGCTGCGCGGCAACTGGAAGGGCAAGGTGCTCGGCTCCGGCTCCGACGCCTGGAAGTTCTGGGACGAGCGCCGGGCCGGCAACATCAGCGACCTGGACTGGGTCGACATCGAGGGCGGCATCGCCCGCAGCTACGGCCATTGCATGACCATGGGCACGGCCAGCACCATGACCGCGATCACTGAGGCGCTGGGGCTGACCATGCCCGGCGCCTCCTCGATCCCGGCCGCCGATGCCGGCCATATCCGCATGGCCTCGACCTGCGGCCGCCGCATCGTCGAGATGGTGTGGGAGGATCTGGTCCCGGCCAGGATCCAGACCCGCGCCGCCTTCGAGAATGCGATCGTGGTGGCGATGGCGATGGGCTGCTCGACCAACGCCATCATCCATCTCGTCGCCATGGCGCGGCGGGCCGGACACGACATCGGCCTGGACGATTTCGACGCCGCCAGCCGGGTGGTGCCGGTGATCGCCAATGTCCGCCCCAGCGGCGACCGGTACCTGATGGAGGATTTCTTCTACGCCGGCGGCCTACCGGGGCTGATGACCCGGCTGCGCGACCATCTGAAGCTGGACGCTCTGACCGTCAGCGGCCGCACCGTGGGCGAGAACATCGCCGGCGCCGAGATCTACAACGAGGATGTGATCCGGCCGATCGACAACCCGCTCTATGCCGAGGGCGCGCTGGCCGTGCTGCGCGGCAACCTGTCGCCGGATGGCTGCGTCATCAAGCCCAGCGCCTGCGAGCCGCGATTCCTCAAGCACAGCGGCCCGGCCATCGTGTTCGACGACTACCCGTCGATGAAGGCGGCGATCGACAGCGACGATTTGGACGTCACCGCCGACCATGTGCTGGTGCTGCGCAACGCCGGCCCCCAGGGCGGGCCGGGCATGCCGGAATGGGGCATGCTGCCGATCCCGAAGAAGCTGGTGAAGCAGGGCGTGCGCGACATGGTCCGCATCTCCGACGCGCGGATGAGCGGCACCAGCTACGGCGCCTGCATCCTGCACGTCTCGCCCGAATCCTATGTCGGCGGACCGCTGGCGCTGCTGCGCACCGGCGACATCGTCACCCTCGACGTCGCCGCCCGACGCCTCGACATGGAGGTGCCGGAGGCGGAGCTGGCGCGCCGCCGGGCCGAGCTGCAGCCGCCGCCGCCCCGCTACGAGCGCGGCTATGGCTGGATGTTCAACCGCCACATCCGCCAGGCGCATGAGGGCTGCGACTTCGACTTCCTCGAGACCGGCTTCGGCGCCCCGGTGGCCGAGCCGGACATCTTCTGAGGGGGGCTGCGATGAGCGCGCAGGACGAGACCCGCGGCGGCTGGACGCCGTCGACCCGCTATCCGGACCCGGCGGTGCAGGTGCTGGATCCCAGCTTCGCGCCCTACCGGATCTTCAGCGCCGCGGTGGAGCGCATTGCCACCGGCTGCCGCTGGGCCGAGGGGCCGGTCTGGTTCGGCGACCGCCGCGCCCTGCTGTGGAGCGACATCCCGAACAACCGGATCCTGAAATGGGATGAGGAGACCGGGGCGGTCAGCGCCTTCCGCCGGCCCTCCAACAACGCCAATGGCAACACCCGCGACCGCCAGGGCCGGCTGGTGACCTGCGAGCATCTCGGCCGCCGCGTCACCCGCACCGAATATGACGGCAGCATCACCGTGCTGGCCGACGGCTTCGACGGCAAAAGGCTGAACTCCCCGAACGACGTGGTGGTGAAGTCCGACGGGTCGGTCTGGTTCACCGACCCGCCCTTCGGCATCGCCGGCAACTATGAGGGCCGGCAGGCGGAGCAGGAGCTGCCGGGCAATGTCTACCGGATCGATGGGGAGACCGGCGCGCTGACCGTCGTCGCCGAGGACGTCAAAGGGCCGAACGGGCTGTGCTTCTCGCCCGACGAATCGATCCTCTACCTCGTCGAATCCCGGGCGACGCCGAACCGGCTGATCTCCGCCTTCGACATGGTCGATGGCGGCCGCCGCATCGCCAACCGGCGGGTGCTGATCGATGCCGGCCCCGGCGGCACGCCGGACGGCATGCGCGTCGATGTCGACGGCAACCTGTGGTGCGGCTGGGGCATGGGCAGCGCCGAGCTGGACGGGGTGATGGTGTTCAACCCCGACGGCAAACCGATCGGCCGGATCGCCCTGCCCGAGCGCTGCGCCAACCTGTGCTTCGGCGGCGAGATGCGCAACCGCCTGTTCATGGCCGCCAGCCAGTCCGTCTATGTCCTGTATGTGGGCACCCAGGGCGCGATCGGCGGCTGACCTTTCCGAACGAGGATGATCGAATGACCGGATTGAAGCCCGAGACCCGGGACAAGCTGAAGACCGTCAGCACCGCCACCCTGACCACCGCCCTGTTCAAGCGCGGCCTGCGCAACCAGTTCATCCAGGACGTGCACCCGCTGAACCCGGCGGGCGCGCCGATGGTCGGCGAGGCCTTCACCCTGCGCTACATCCCGGCGCGCGAGGATCTGAACCCGATCAGCGTGTTCCAGGACCGCGCCCACCCGCAGCGCAAGGCGGTCGAGGAGTGCCCGCCCGGCGCCGTCTTCGTCATCGACAGCCGCAAGGACCCGCGCGCCGCCTCGGCCGGGTCGATCCTGGTGGCGCGGCTGATGAAGCGCGGCGTCGCCGGCGTCGTCACCGATGGCGGCTTCCGCGATTCGCCGGAGATCGCGAAGCTCGACATCCCCGCCTATCACAACCGCCCGG
>NZ_JBCNNF010000157.1:0-14908 GCF_039594555.1 Inquilinus sp. | reverse complement strand
TCGAAGACCGAGGCCGGCGTCGCCGCCAGCCAATCCGCCAGGGCCGCATAGGGGGACCGGACCGGATCCCCGCCCATCTCGTCGAATGCCTGCACCATCCCTCCGGCACGTCCCTGCTCGACGAAAACCATCAAGCAAGGGATGTGCCATCGACGGCAAGCAAAATTCGCCGCGGCCCTGGGGAGATTGCCTAAAATTCCGGCAAGACCTGCCGGATCAATAGGCGTAGGCGGTGAAGACCGGGTCGACCGAGCCGCCCCATTCGGTCTCGTAGCGGCGCAGCATCTCCGAGGCCTGGGTCTCGCCGCTGTCGGCGATGCGCTGCAGCTCGTTGAGGAAGCCTTCCTCGGTGCCGCCGATGGCGTCGGTCTGGGCGCGGGAGGCCAGGCCCTGGCGGGCGATCGCCAGCACCTGCAGCGCCACATCGCGCACCGTGCCGCCGCGGAACGGGGTGGCGAGGCCGAGGCGCGGCACGTCGCGGCGCAGCGCCGCCCGCTCTTCGGTGCTCCAGTCCTTCACCAGGTCCCAGGCGGCGTCCAGCGCCGAACCGTCATAGAGCAGCCCGACCCACAGCGCCGGCAGGGCGCACAGCCGCGACCACGGCCCGCCATCGGCGCCGCGCATCTCCAGGAACTTCTTCAGCCGCACCTCGGGGAAGGCGGTGGTCAGGTGGTCGGCCCAGTCGTTCATCGTCGGCAGATGGCCGGGATAGACCGGCAGCTCGCCCTTCAGGAAGGCGCGGAAGCTCTGGCCGGAGGCGTCGATGTACTTGCCGTCGCGGTAGACGAAGTACATCGGCACGTCGAGCAGGTAGTCGACATAGCGCTCGAAGCTGAAGCCGTCCTCGAACACGAAGGGCAGGTCGCCGGTGCGGTCGGGGTCGGTGTCGGTCCAGATATGGCTGCGCATGCTCTGGAAGCCGTTCGGCTTGCCCTCGGTGAAGGGCGAGTTGGCGAACAGCGCCGTGGCGATCGGCTGCAGCGCCAGGCTGGCGCGGAACTTCTTCACCATGTCGGCTTCGGAGGCGAAGTCGAGATTGACCTGCACCGTGCAGGTTCGCTTCATCATGTCGAGGCCCAGCGAGCCGCGCTTCGGCATGTAGTCGCGCATGATCTTGTAGCGGCCCTTCGGCATCCAGCCGATATCCTCGCGCCGCCATTTCGGCTGGAAGCCGAGGCCGATCATGCCGATGCCGAGTTGCTCGCCCACCCGCTTCACCTGGGCCAGGTGGTCGGCCACCTCGGCGCAGGTCTCATGGATGCTGCGCAGCGGCGCGCCCGACAGCTCGACCTGGCCGCCCGGCTCCAGCGTCACCGAAGCCTTGTCGCGGGCCAGCGCGATCAGGTTGCCGTTCTCCTCCACCCGCTCCCAGCCGCAGCCGGCCAGGCCTTCGAGCACGGCGCGGATGCCGTCCGGCCCCTCATAGGGCAGCGGCCGCAGGTCCGAGAGGCGGAAGGCGAACTTCTCGTGCTCGGTGCCGATACGCCAATCCTCGGGCGGCTTGGACCCGGCGGCGAGATAGTCGACGAGCTGCGCCTTGCTCTCGATCGGTGCGGCGCTGGCGCTCTGGGGACCGGACATGGGCGACAACTCGGCTGGCGGGATGGAAAACAGGGGTATCAGACGCGATGCGGCGGCCGGCCGCGCCCGTCGCCGGCCAGGGATTGCCAGACCGCGAGCGCGGCAATGGCCGCCGTGTCGGCGCGCAGGATACGAGGGCCGAGGCCAACCGGTCGAACAAATTCGTGACGTTGCAAAGCCGCCAGCTCCGCCGGCGCGAAGCCGCCTTCCGGGCCGATCAGGAGGCCGGCGGGCCCGGCTGCCTCCGCCGCCACCTCGGCCAGGGGCCGGGCCTCCCCGGCTTCGGCACAGACCAGCAGGATCCGCCCCGCCGGCCAGCCGGCCAGCAGGGCGTCGAGCCCGACCGGATCGCGCACCTCCGGCACGTCCAGCCGCTCGCATTGCTCAGCGGCGGCCACGGCATGGGCGCGCAGCCGGTCGAGATTGACGCGCTGGACATCGGTGAAGCGGGTGAAGGCCGGCTGCAGCACGGCGGCGCCGAGCTCGGTCCCCTTCTCCACCACCGTGTCGATCGCGTCCTTCTTCACCGGGGCGAAGCAGAGCCAGAGGTCGGGTGCGGAAGCGGGCGGGCGCAGTTGCTCGTCCGCGATGGCGTGGCCGGTGTCCTTCCGGCCGAAGTTGCCGAGCCGCCCCAGCCACTCGCCGTCCCGGCCGTTGAACAGACGCACGCCGGCGCCAGCCTCAAGACGCAGCACGCCGCGCAGATGGTGCGTCTGGGTGTCAGTGAGGGGCGCCGGCTGCCCTGCCGCGAGCGGGGCATCGACAAACAGGCGGGTGCGCGGCAGGGCGTCGGAAGTCATGCGCGGACGCTAGCCGCTGGCCGGCCATCCGGCAACGCGTCCTTGGGAGGACGCGCCGATCAGGCCCGGCGGCGGTCCCGCGCCACCTGCTCGACGATCGCCTGCCGGTCCGGCATGCGGGCGCGGTTGCGGGCCTGGACCAGCTCGACGATCTCCGGCGCCGCGGTCTCGGGCCGGCCGGCGTCATAAGGCGGCGCCGGCGCGTATTCGAGCGACAGCTGGATCGCCTGCGCCGTGGCCTCGCCCGCCAGCTCGGCCGCCAGGGTCAGGGCGAAGTCGATGCCGGCCGTCACGCCGCCGCCGGTGAACACGTTGCCGTCGCGGACCACGCGGCCGGGATCGGGGATGGCGCCGAACAGGGCCAGCTGGTCGCGCCAGGCCCAGTGGCTGGCCGCCCGCCTGCCCTCCAGCAGCCCGGCGGCGGCCAGGATCAGCGACCCGGTACAAACCGAGGTGACATAGCGGGCCGATGCGGCCAGCCGGCGGACCTCGCCCAGAGCGGCCTCGCTGCGCATGACATCGACGCAGCCATAGCCGCCGGGCACGCACAGCACGTCGCAGCGATCGATCTCCTCCAGCCGGGCGAGGCCGGAGAAGGTCAGCCCATCGACCGTCACCGGCTCGCCGCCCATCGAGGCGACGACGGTCCTGGCGCCGGGCAGCCGTGCCAGCACTTGGTGCGGGCCGGTGAAGTCGAGATGGGTCACGCCGGAATAGATCGGGAAGACGATGACGGTGTCCATGGCGGCCTCCGGGACGGAATTGACAGTCGCAGTATCGTCCCGCAGGCTCATGTCTGAAATGACATTGTTCCCTCGTTTTCCGCCATGGCACGCACGATCGGCTTCCTGGTCTTTCCCGGTTTCAACATCCTCGACCTGTCCGGGCCATTGGCCGCCTTCGACACCGCGTCACGGGACCTGACGCCGCCGCCCTACCGGCTGCGGGTGATCTCGGAGCGGGGCGGCGCGGTGGCGAGCTCCGCCGGGCTGCCCGTGCTGACCGAGCCCATCGACGACGAACCGCTGGACACGCTGGTCGCGGTCGGCGGCCGCGGAGTGGCGGATGCGCTGGGATCGGCGCCGCTGCTGGGCTTCATCCGCGGCACGGCCACTGCGCGGCGGGTGACCAGCGTCTGCACCGGCGCCTTCCTGCTGGCCGCGGCCGGCCTCCTGGACGGGCGGCGCGCCACCACCCACTGGCTGCAGGCGGCGGCACTGCAGCGCCTGCATCCGCAGGTGCGGGTCGAGGCTGACCGGATCTTCGTCAGGGACGGCCCGGTCTGGTCCTCGGCCGGGATCACCGCCGGAATCGACCTGGCGCTGGCGCTGATCGAGGAGGATCTGGGCGTCGATGCCGCCCGCGCCGTGGCCCGGACCCTGGTGGTCTATCACCGCCGCCCGGGTGGCCAGTCGCAGTTCTCCGCGCTGCTCGACCTCGCCCCGGCCTCGGACCGGATCCAGGCCGCTCTCAGCTTCGCCCGCGACCATCTGCGCGAACCGCTGCCGGTCGACCGCCTGGCCGAGGCGGCGCGGCTGAGTCCGCGTCAGTTCGGCCGCGCCTTCCTGGCCGAAACCGGCCAGACCCCGGCCAAGGCGATAGAGCGGCTGCGGGCCGAGGCGGCGCGGCCTCGGATCGAGGACGGCGCCGAGCCGATCGAGGCGGTGGCGCGCGATGTCGGCTTCAGCGACCCGGAGCGGATGCGCCGGGCCTTCCTGCGCTGCTTCGGCCAGCCGCCACAGGCGATGCGTCGCGGCAGGCGGGTGGCGGCGCCGGCGATGCATCCGTGACCGCCCCGCCGCATCTCGGCCTTTGCCCGCGGCCCGCAACGGCGGTAGTGATGCGCCAGCGCGCGCCATCGGCGACAGGACCATGACCGACACCGCCTCCGACATCCGGCCTCAGAGCCGGCTGCTCCGCTGGGCGCCGCCCGGCGTCCGGCCCTACCTGACCCTGGCCCGGCTGGACCGGCCGAAGCCGGTCATGCTGCTGCTCTACCCCTGCTGGTGGGCGCTGGCGATGGCGCCCAGGCCGGCAGGGTTCGGCTGGACCGATCTCTGGTACGTCGTCCTGTTCGCTGTCGGTGCGCTGGTGATGCGTGGTGCCGGTTGCACGGTGAACGACATCCTGGATCGCGATTTCGACGGCCGGGTCGCGCGCACCCGCACCCGGCCGATCCCCAGCGGCGCGATCAGCCCGACCCAGGCGGTGCTGTTCCTGATCGCCCAGCTGCTGCTGGGCTTTCTGATCCTGATCCAGTTCAACGGCGTCACCGTGGGACTGGGCGTCGCCTCGCTGCTGGTGGTGTTCACCTATCCGCTGATGAAGCGGATCACCTGGTGGCCGCAATTCTTCCTGGGCCTGGCCTTCAACTGGGGGGCGCTGGTCGGCTGGACGGCGGTCACGGGCGAGCTGGCCCTGCCGTCGCTGATCCTGTTCGCCGCCGGCATCTGCTGGACGCTGGGCTACGACACCATCTACGCGCTGCAGGACATCGAGGACGATGCCCGCATCGGCCTGAAATCGACCGCGCGGCTGTTCGGCGGCGCAACCCGGCGCTGGGTCGCCGGCTTCTACGCGCTGACCGTACTCGGCATCGGTGCCTCCGGCCTGCTGGCTGGGCTGGCGCCCCTGCCCTTCCTGCTGCCGCTGGCCCTCGCCGCGGCGCAGCTGGCTTGGCAGGTGACGGCGCTGGTCCCCGACCGGCCGGCCGACTGCCTGGCCAAATTCAACTCGAACCGCTGGTTCGGCCTGCTGGTTCTGGCCGGGCTCTTCGCCGGGCGGGCGCTGGCGGGCTGAACTTGCTCAGCCGCCGAGATACTTGGCCAGGACGACGGCATTGTTGTGCCGCTCGTCACGGCTGGCATAGAGCAGCGTGACCCAGCCGTCCTTGCTCTTCTGCCGCAGGAAGGCCACCGCATTGGGATGGGCATCCAGCTCGGCCGCGTAGCGCTGGCAGAATTCCGGCCATTTCTCCGGCGCGGAATGCAGCCAGCGGCGCAGATCGTCGCTCGGGGCCACGGTCTTGAGCCAGAGGTCGAGCGCGGCCTCGTCCTTGGTGAGGCCGCGCGGCCATAGCCGGTCGACCAGCACGCGGAAACCGTCGCCCTCCTCGGGCGGGTCGTAGACGCGCTTGACCCGGATCATGAGCCGGCCTCGTCGCGCTTCCGCGGCTTGATCTTCGGCCTCGGGTCCAGCCCGGCATAGGCCGGGTCGATCTCGTGCAGAGAACAGGGCGGGGAACTACACTCCCCGATCTCCTCTTCGGCCGGGCCGTCCTTCGGCCGGGCCGGGGCATGGCGGGTCGCCATCTCGTCGTTTCCTCATCTGCAGCGGCGGTCTGCGCCGTCGCCATTGCCCCGAGTCTCACGCAATCCGGCGCGCGACATCAAGACTCCATGGCTCAACGCCGCCTTGCAGGATAGGAAGGGCGCCCATGGACGACATCGATGCCTTCATCCGCGCCAACACGGCGCCGACCCGCACGCCGCTGCTGCCCGAACTGGTGCTGCACCTCGCCACCGAGGTGACGCCGCTGTGGCAGGCGACCGAGGAGACGCTGCGCCGCACCGGCCTGCCGCCGCCCTACTGGGCCTTCGCCTGGGTCGGCGGCCAGGCGGTGGCGCGGCATATCCTGGATCGGCCGGAGAGCGTGGCCGGGAAGCGGGTGTTCGACTTCGCCGCCGGCTCCGGCATCGTCGCGCTGGCCGCGTCCCGGGCCGGCGCCGCGGCGGTGACGGCGGCGGAGATCGACCCGATCGCGGTGGTGGCGATCCGGCTGAACGCGGCGGCCAACGGTTGCGCGGTCGCGGCCGACAGCGGCGACCGGATCGGCGACGCGCTGGACGGGTTCGACATCGTGACCGCCGGCGACGTCTGCTACGAGAAGCCGATGTCGGACCGGGTCATGCCCTGGCTGCGCACCCTGGCCGGCGCCGGCAAGACCGTGCTGCTGGGCGATCCCGGCCGCGCCTACCGGCCGCAGGACGGGCTGGAGGAGATCGCCCGCCACCAGGTGCCGACCAGCGTCGAGATCGAGGACCGCGCCGTGCGTGAGGCCGTGGTGTGGAGGGTGCTGGCGGGCTGAGCCTTCACCCGGGGCCGGTTCCCCCTCACGCTGCGCGATTTCGACCTCTCCCCGAGGAGAAGTGACGATCCCTCTCCTCGGGGAGAGGGAGGGGCCCGGCCCGCGAGGGCCGGGAGGGTGAGGGGTGGCTCAGTTGGTGGTCGGAGCCGCCGGAGTCGTGGTCGCCGGAGCGGCCGGAGCCGCCGCCGGAGGCGGCGTGACCGGCGCCGCCGGGGTCGCCGGAGCGATCGGCTCGGTCACGGCCGGGGCCGCCGGCGCGGCGGGAGTGGCCGGCACGGCCGGAGCCGGAGTCGCCGGAGCGACCGGCTCGGTCCCGGGCGCGGGCGGCATCGTGGTCACGCCGGGGGTCACTGTCGGCGGTGCGGTGGTCTCGCCGCCCGGCGCCGTCTGGCCTGGGGTCGCCTGGCCGGGGAGGATCTCGGCTGGCGGCTGGGCCGGGGGCTCGGCCGCCTTCTTCGCGGCGGCGGCGCGGCGGCCGGCGGCACGGGCCAGATAGGCCCGCCGCGCCTCGTCCTTGTTGGCGTAGACATCCGGATAGTTCACCGGCTGGCCGAACTGATCCGGGAAACGGGTGAAATAGCCGATATAGACCGGGATCTCCTCCGGCAGGCGCTCGGTGTACATCCGGCCGGTGCGGATCTTGCTGTCGATCTCGTCGACGCTGACGCCGTCGGCCCAGGCCGCCAGTTCCCGCACCTGCTGCACGCGGACGCAGCCATGGCTGAGCGCCCGCTTCTCGCGGCCGAAATAGCTCTTCTGCGGCGTGTCGTGCAGATAGATCGACTGGTCGTTGTCGAGCTCGAGCTTCAGCCGGCCGAGCGGGCTGCGCGGGCCCGACGGAATGTACTCGCTGGCCTCGTTGCGGACGATCGACGGCGTCGGCGTCCAGTCCGGGTTGTACTTGATGGCGTACATGTTCGACAGCAGCTCGGGCGTCGACGTCCCCGGGGCGCCGACCACGACCTTGCTGCGGATCACCGGGGCGCCGTCCTGGAAGGCGATCAGCTCATAGGACGGGATGTTGACCAGGATGAACTTGCCGCGGGCCGGGACGGCGACGTTGACGCCGGCGTCGCGCATCGCCTGGACGAAGGGGGACGGGGGCGGCGGCGCCGGCTGCTGCGGCGCCGGCAGGCTGGCGGTCTGCTGTGGCGCGGCGGGCACGCAGGCGGCGAGCACCAGGATCGAGGCGAACGCCAAGGCGGCGCGGGCGATCGGCCCACGGTGGGTGGGCGCACTCTTCTGGCTGGCGGTCATCTCGAACTTCCCTTCCGTCTCCGACGGCCGGGCGGTCGTGCCCGGGGCCGTGCAGATCATTTAGTTGCCGGTACTCGGCCCGGCAATCGAAAGACTGCACTGGCCCCACGAGTTCTTGCATCGCCGGTCGATATGGCAAAAAAGGGGCGCTCCGAAGAGCGCCCCTCCACAATCCGACTTTTGGACAATCTGATCCGGAGATCAGAAGTCCATGTCGCCCATGCCACCCATGCCGCCCATGCCACCGGCCGGGGCCGCAGCGGCAGCCTTCTTCTCGACATGCTCGGCGACCATCGCCTCGGTGGTGATCAGCAGGCTGGCCACCGACGACGCGTTCTGCAGAGCCGCGCGGACGACCTTGGTCGGGTCGATGACGCCGGCCTTGATCAGGTCGCCATACTCACCGGTCTGGGCGTTGTAGCCCCAGTTCTTGTCGTTCTTGTCCTGCAGCTTGCCGACAACGATCGAGGCGTCGCCGCCCGCGTTGGTGACGATCTGACGGACCGGGGCCTGCAGGGCGCGACGGATGATGTCGATGCCGACACGCTCGTCGTCGTTGTCCGGCTTGACCTTGTCCAGCGCCTTCGAGGCGTACAGCAGGGCGGTGCCGCCGCCCGGGACCACGCCTTCCTCGACCGCGGCGCGGGTCGCGTGCATCGCGTCATCAACGCGATCCTTGCGCTCCTTCACCTCGACCTCGGTGGCGCCGCCGACGCGGATCACCGCGACGCCGCCCGCCAGCTTGGCCAGACGCTCCTGCAGCTTCTCGCGGTCGTAGTCCGAGGAGGTCTCCTCGATCTGCGCGCGGATCTGGTTGCAGCGGCCCTCGATCTCCTTCTTGGCGCCGGCGCCGTCGACGATCGTGGTCTCTTCCTTGGCGATCAGGACCTTCTTGGCCCGGCCCAGCATGTCGAGCGTGACGCTCTCGAGCTTGATGCCGAGATCCTCGGAGATCACCTGGCCGCCGGTCAGGATGGCCATGTCCTCGAGCATCGCCTTGCGACGATCGCCGAAGCCCGGGGCCTTGACCGCCGCGACCTTCAGGCCGCCGCGCAGCTTGTTGACCACGAGGGTGGCCAGGGCCTCGCCCTCGACATCCTCGGCGATGATCAGCAGCGGCTTGCCCGACTGCACGACCGCCTCGAGGACCGGCAGCATGGCCTGCAGGTTCGACAGCTTCTTCTCATGCAGGAGGATGTACGGAGCCTCGAGGTCCGCAACCATCTTCTCGGCATTGGTGATGAAGTACGGCGACAGGTAGCCGCGGTCGAACTGCATGCCCTCGACGACTTCGAGCTCGGTGTCGAGGCTCTTGGCCTCCTCCACCGTGATGACGCCCTCGTTGCCGACCTTCTCCATGGCCTTGGCGATCATCTCACCGATGTCGCGCTCGCCATTGGCGGAGATGGTGCCGACCTGGGCCACCTCGGCGTTGGTCTTGATGACCTTCGATCGGGTCTTGAGGTCGGCGACGACGGCCTCGACGGCCTTGTCGATGCCGCGCTTCAGGTCCATCGGGTTCAGGCCGGCGGCAACCGCCTTGACGCCCTCGCGGACGATCGACTGGGCCAGAACGGTCGCGGTGGTGGTGCCGTCACCGGCGAGGTCGTTGGTCTTCGACGCGACCTCGCGCACCATCTGCGCGCCCATGTTCTCGAACTTGTCGGCGAGTTCGATCTCCTTGGCGACGGTGACGCCGTCCTTGGTGATCCGCGGCGCGCCGAACGACTTGTCGATCACGACGTTGCGGCCCTTCGGGCCCAGGGTGACCTTGACCGCATCGGCCAGGATGTCGACGCCGCGCAGCATGCGGGAGCGGGCGTCGAGCGAGAACTTAACGTCCTTCGCAGCCATCTCTTTATTCCTTGTCTAACGGGATTCCGGTGAAGGCGACGGGGCGGATCAGGCCGCCTTGGCCGACTTCTTCACGGTGATGATGCCGAGGATGTCGCTCTCCTTCATGATCAGGAGATCCTGACCGTCGAGCTTGACCTCGGTGCCGGACCACTTGCCGAACAGGATGCGGTCGCCGGCCTTGACGTCCAGCGGCTGCAGCTTGCCGGCCTCGTCGCGGATGCCCGCGCCGACCGAGATCACCTCGCCCTCCTGGGGCTTTTCCTTGGCGGTGTCCGGGATGATGATCCCGCCGGCGGTCTTCTCGTTCTGCTCGATGCGACGCACCAGCACACGGTCGTGCAGGGGACGGAATTGCATCGTTCTCTCCCACTCTCTCTGTTTCAGAGATCTGCGTTACGGGCCTGCCCCGGCCGTCGTTAGCACTCTCGGCCGGCGAGTGCTACGCATTTAAGGGGAGCGGGAAAAGCGGTCAAGAGCCGCGAGAAGATTCTCTTTTCCTAACGGAAGGCCGCGGGCAGCCAGAGTGCCAGGGCGGGGATGTAGGTCACGGCCAGCAGCACCGCGATCGAGGCGCCGAAGAACGGCCAGATCGTGCGCATCGCCTCGCGGATCGTGATCTTGCCGACGGCGCAGCTGACGAACAGCACCGATCCCACCGGCGGCGTGTTCAGGCCGATCCCGGCATTGAGAATCAGGATCACGCCGAAATGCACCGGGTCGATGCCGAAGGCCTTGACCACCGGCAGCAGCACCGGGGTGCAGATGATGATCATCGGCGCCATGTCCATGAAGGTGCCGAGAATCAGCAGCGCCACATTGATCAGCAGCAGCACCGTCAGCGGGTCGCTGGAGATCGCGTTGATCGCGTGCACCGTCGCCGTCTGAACCTGCAGCAGCGCCATCAGCCAGCCGAAGGCGCCGGCGGTGCCGATCACCAGCAGCACCATGGCGGTGGTGCGCACCGCGCCCTGCACCGCCTCGACGAAGCCGCGCCAGTCGAGCTCGCGATAGACCAGCAGCGCCACCAGGAAGGCGTAGATCACCGCGATGCAGGAGCTTTCGGTGGCGGTGAAGACGCCGGAGCGGACGCCGCCGAAGATGATGCCGATCAGCAGGATGCCTGGCGCCGCCAGCACCAGATAGCGGCCGACGGCGCGCAGCCCCGGGAACGGATCGGACGGATAGCCGCGCCGGCGGGCGACGACATAGGCGGTGACCATCAGCGCCGCCGCCAGCAGCAGGCCGGGAATCACGCCGGCGGTGAACAGGTCGGCGATCGAGACGTTGCCGCCCGCCGCGATCGAATAGAGGATCATGTTGTTGGACGGCGGGATCATCAGCGCGATGATCGCCGAGTTGGCGGTGACGTTGACGGCATAGTCCCGCGCATAGCCCCGCGCCGCCATCTGCGGGATCATCAGCCCGCCGATCGCCGAGGCGTCGGCCACGGCCGAGCCGGAGATGCCGCCGAACAGGGTCGAGGCGACGACGTTGACCTGGCCCAGCCCGCCGCGCATGTGGCCGACCAGGCTGGCGGCGAAGCGGATCAGCCGCGCCGCGATGCCGCCGCGGATCATCAGGTCGCCGGCGAAGATGAAGAACGGGATCGCCATCATGGCGAAGGCGTTCATGCCGGAGTTGATCTGCTGGAACACCACCACCGGCGGCAGGCCCATATACAGCACCGTGGCCAGCGAGGAGATGCCGAGGCAGAAGGCGATCGGCATGCCCATGACCATCAGCAGCGTGAAGCCGCCGAACAGGATCCACAGCTCCATCACGCCAGCTCCTGCGCGCCTTCGACCGCCGCCTCATGCTCGACGCCGGCCATCTGTTCGAACAACCGCTCGGCGGCGAACAGCGCGATCAAGGCGCCGCCGATGATCAGGGGGATGAAGTCGAAGCCGCCCGGCAGGTCCAGCACCGGGATGGTCGCGGTCCAGGTGCCGATCGCCAGCTCGACCGAGTACCAGACCATGGCGATGCCGAAGCCGAGGATCAGCAGCAGGTTCACCGCCTCCAGCACCCGGTTCAGCCCCGCCGGCAGGACCTGCTGCAGCAGGTCGAGCCCAAGATGGAAGCTCTCGCGCACGCCGACCGCGGCGCCGAGCAGGATGAACCAGCCCATCAGCTGCAGCGTCAGCGGCTCGGACCAGCTGGGCGTGTCGTTCAGGATGTAGCGGGCGAAGACCTGCCAGCCCACGGTGACGGTCATCGCCAGCATGCCGAAGCCGGCCAGCCACAGGGCGCCGGTGGACAGGACGCCGAGAGTCCGGCGCGTCAGGGTCAGGACGGAGGCCATTCGGCCGGTCTCCCATGCGAGAAGGCCGGCGCCGCGGAAGACGGTGCCGGCCGGGCATCACGGCGTCACTGCACCGCGCGGATGCGCTCGACCAGCGACTTCATCGCGTCGCTGGTGACGAACTTGTCGTAGACCGGCTGCATCGCGGCGATGAAGGGCGCCTTGTCGAGGGTGATGATCTCGGCGCCGGCGGCCCGCACCTTCTCCTCCGACGCCTTCTCCCGGGCCACCCACAGCTCGCGCATCTTGACCACCGACTCCTTGGCCGCCTGGCGCAGCGTCTTCTGGTCGTCGGGCGACAGCCTGTCCCAGGAGATCTTGGAGATCACCAGCACCTCGGGCGCCAGTGAATGCTCGGTCAGGGTGAAGTGCTTCGCCACCTCGAAATGGCGCGAGGACTCGTAGGAGGGCCAGTTGTTCTCGGCGCCGTCGACCACGCCGGTCTCCAGCGCCGAATAGACCTCGCCGAAGGCCATGGGCGTCGGATTGGCGCCGAGGGCCTGCATCATCGCGATCCACAGGTCGGATTGCTGGACCCGGAGCTTCAGCCCCTTCATGTCCTCGACCGAATGGATCGCCGTCTTCGTCGTGTAGAAGGACCGCGCGCCGGATTCGTAGAAGGCGAGGCCGACCAGGCCGTGCGGCTCGAACGCCATCAGGATCTCGTCGCCGATCGGGCCGTCCAGCACCTTGTGCATGTGGTCGACCGAGCGGAACAAGAAGGGCAGGCCCAGCACCTGCGTCTCCGGCACCAGGTTGTTGAACGGCGCCGTGTTCACCCGGTTCATGTCGATCACGCCGAACCGGGTCTGCTCGATCGTGTCCTTCTCGGCGCCGAGTTGGGCGTTGTTGAACACCTGGATCTTGATCCGGCCGCCGGTGCGCTGGTCCATCAGGTCGCCCAGATATTTGACCGCCTCGACCGTCGGATAGCCGTCGGGATGGATGTCGGCCGAGCGTAGCGTCTGCGCCGAAGCCGGAAGGGCGGCCAGCGACAGCGCCGCCCCCAGGACCAATGCCGCAATGGATTTCACGGAACGCCCCTCCTTTGGCCGGGCCTGGTATGATCAGGACCGTATCTAGTATGGTAATAGGTAATCTAGTATGGTACTTGACCTGACGCAATATCCCTTGCGAGCCTGAGCGCATGGCGCCCCTCGACCTCCTCGACCAGACCACCAGCATCGCCCGGCTGATCGAGCTGGAGATCCGCAAAGCCATCGTCACCCTAGCGATGAAGCCCGGCGCGCCGCTGTCGGAGCAGGAGATCGCCGTACGCTACGGCGTGTCGCGGCAGCCGGTGCGCGAGGCGTTCATCGCCCTCGCCCGCTCCGGCCTGGTCGAGGTGCTGCCGCGGCGCGGCACCTTCGTGGTCAAGATCTCGGTCGAACGGATGCTGGAGGCGCGGTTCGTGCGCGAATCATTGGAAAGCGCGGTGGTGCGGCGGGCCTGCGAGCGGTTCGACGCCCGGGTGCGCACCCGCATCGACTTCCATATCGAGGCACAGGAGCTGGCGGCCGCGGCCGGCGAGCATTACGAGTTCCAGCGCGCCGACGAGGCCTTCCATGCCGCGATCGCCGAGGGCGCGGGCTGCCCGTCGGCCTGGACCGTGATCGAGGATTTGAAGGCGCATATGGACCGCGTCTGCCATCTGACACTGCCCTCGGCCTCGTCCCTGCCGGGGCTGATCGAGCAGCACAGGCTGATCCTGGCGGCGATCGACCGGCGCGACCCCGACGGCGCCGAGGCGGCGCTGCGTGCCCATCTGTCGGAAATCCTGCGGGCCCTGCCGACGGTGCAGCGCGAGCATCGCGACCTGTTCGCCTGAGCGGCCGCGGAAGGATTGGCAGCACTCCTGCCGGATTGCTGCTAACTCATTGATTTACTTAGATATACTCTTGCCGACGTCGGGAATCCACATCACATTTCCTTCATAGACCCGCCCGTCAAGGCGGGCCTGCGAAAGGGATGGTGAAGGTATGACCGATCTGGAACGTCAGCTGCACGGCTACCGCCTGACCACGGCGGAGATCCTGTACCACCTGCCCGATCATCCGGGCCTGTTGCAGAGCTTCGTCTGGCAGAAGCTCGATCTCGCCCCGCGCTTCCCGGAGCTGCATCGCTTCCTGGATTTCTGGAGCCACAACATCGAGGGCCGGCTGCATTCCGTGCGCCTCGCCTCGACCGAACTGATCCGGCCAAGCGAATTGCGGAACTGCGCCGCCGAACTCCGCCTGCACTGAGGGCCCCATCGGAAATGCGCTGGCGTGAGTCGGCTGGTGGTGGTTTCGAGACCCGGCGCGCAGCGCACTTTTGGTGCGTGAGCACCGGAAGCGCAGAAACCGCCATCAGACGGCCACGCCAGTAGCATTTACGGGGCCCGGGGCAGGCCGGCGGCGGGGCGATAATGCCCCGCCGCCGCCCGTGACCCGGAGGGGGGATCCGGTCACGGGGTCCTGCATCGCACGGCCGCGGCGGGTCTTCGCACTGTCTCTTCGACGCCGAGACGATGCGCATCGTCGAGCAGCCCATACACGCGTGTGATTGCATCGCCATGCAATGGCCCGGAAAACGCCGCGAGGCCCGCGAGCATGCACGCGCCGAGCGACGCACCCGTCGATGCCGCCACACGCGCGGCAAACGACGAGCTGGTCAACTCCTGATCGGCGAGCAGCACGAGCGTCTGCCGCAATAACTCAGCATGCTTCGCGGCGCGCCATGCGCGTGCGATACGCAGATGCAGCGGGCCTTTATCCGAAGCAAGCTCGACGAAACCGCTGGCAAGACGGCCTACGAGTTCAGCCGCTTCGGCGTGCATGCCGGCAATGTCGTGCGTATTGCCTGAATCACTGCAGGAAGCCGCCGCCATGCCCATCGACGCATACACGCGCGCTCTCGCAGAAGCGTCAATGTGCAGCGATTCGAACGCGGGAAAGCACGGCACTTCAGCCGAGTCCCACAGCAGTTGCGCAGCCTCTTCGAGCGTCGCTGTCGACGCAAGATGAATCGCGTCTTTTCCACGGT